>NZ_JCAXDX010000010.1:0-232709 GCF_059758575.1 Sinorhizobium sp. GQ132
CCCGAGGGCCTTCGAGCTGCACGGTCATGACCTCCAGCGGCTTGCCGGCTTCCAGGGCCACGGCGGCGCGTACGTCCATTTCTCTACTCCATCAAACTAAGAACAACGAGGCGGGGCGACCGTCATATCGCGCCGGTCGCCACCGGCAAGAGGAAAAATCCTATCCGATCACCGAACGTCCTGGGTCAGGCGTTCGAATTCCATCTCGAGTGCCGAAATGGCCTCGGCGGTTTGATCGTGCAGCTTCTTTACGAGATCCAGCTGCTTGCGAAGTTCGTCCCCCGAAGCATCTGCGGCGTTATCATCCGGTGCGCGTCCGATACCGGCCATCAGCCAGGCGGGCGTCACGCCAAGCACGCCGGCCAGCATGAACAGGCGATTGGCCCGTGGCTCGGCGCGATCGCGTTCCCAGGAGGAAATGGTGTCGCTGCGGACACCGAGCTTGCTGGCAAGCTCCTTGGTAGAGAGTCCCGTCGCGTCACGCGCTCTCCAGATACGACCGCCCAGCGTATCGCCGTCTCCTGTCTCACGCAGACGTGCAATCGCATTCTCGGTTGATAACAGCATGGTAGCTCCTTTCGCCTGTTGTCGTTGTCGGGTGCCGAGGCACCCTGACTGCCCGCGGTGGGGCGAAGGTGAGGGGAGCTTATAGGCTTTTCCTTGCGGATGGGGCAATGTGAAGCGGCAAAAAGACGGCTAAAAGCGGCTTTGCCGACGTTTCCGAACGGAGCAACGTGCCGTGGGACCCTGCTATTCGTTCTCGATGCGGGTCGGGCCGAAGACCCTTTCGAAGGCCTCCCTCAGCCTGATATCGACATCGGCCATCATGACGGGCAGACCGAGATCGACGAGGCTGGTGACACCATAGCCGCGAATGCCGCAAGGCACGATGCCCCCGAAATGCTCAAGGTCCGGATCGACGTTCAACGACAATCCGTGAAAGCTCACCCATTTGCGCAAGCGAATGCCGATTGCCGCTATCTTGTCCTCCGCCATCGTGCCGTCCATGAGCGGCGGCTTTTCCGGGCGGCGCACCCAGACGCCGACACGATCTTCACGGCGTTCGCCCTTGACATTCATGGAATCGAGTGTGGCGATGATGACGCTCTCGAGTGCGGCGACAAATCCGCGGACGTCCTGGCGTCTGCGCTTCAAGTCGAGCATGACGTAGACGACCCGCTGCCCGGGACCGTGATAGGTGTATTCGCCGCCTCTTCCGGTGGCAAAAACCGGGAGCATATCCGGCATCACGAGGTCGGCGGCGTTGGCGCTGGTTCCCGCGGTGAAAAGCGGCGGGTGCTCGACCAGCCAGACCAGCTCGTCGGCGGTGCCGTCCGCGATCGCGGCGGCTTCGCGCTCCATCGTCTCGACGGCCTCCGGATATTCGACGAGGGAAGGCGCAATGCGCCACCGCACCGGCGGTGCATCCGGCGGAGCAAACATGCTCTGGATAAGATCTTCGCGTTGCATGGGAACCTTGCGAATACTGATTTTTTCCGGCCTGTACATGGGGTCGCCGACGGCAAGAGTCCAGCGTTTCCAGTGGTTCGCGGGGAGCCGATCGAAATAGTTTTGTTTCTCGTCAAATTTCTGTCGTCACGCACTTGTGCACCCGGAATCCTTTTGCTACATGCAGCCCCGCCGACGCAATCGGCACCTACCACGATGCGGTCGTGGCGGAATTGGTAGACGCGCAGCGTTGAGGTCGCTGTGGGGCAACCCGTGGAAGTTCGAGTCTTCTCGACCGCACCATCTAAGATGAAGAAGCCCTCGTAACCAAATGGTTCCGTGGGTTTTTTTATTTTTAATCCTCTTTCACGACGTTGTTGCTGGACGCGGTAGGACGCGAGGACTATCCTCTGATTTACGGCGCAAAACAGCTCGGCGTCATGCCTCGGGCCACAGCGTCGTCCAGGTCTCTGCTCCGTGCCGATGCGGAGCGCCCGCCACGACATCGACATGGCGGTGCCCGATCACGAAATCACCGTTCTACACGATGTTGTTGATGGCTAAATTCGTGGAATCGCAAAAAAAAAGTCGGCGAATGAGCAGGGACAAGTTATGATTCGCTTGTCATGACGGATTCGCGAGAAGCGCCGGCATGATGGGGTGACAGAGCGACGAGTCTTGCGGAGTGCGCCTCATAACGTTCATGAGGCGCCGATCGGTCGGTCCCGAACTGATAGGCGGATGTTCGTCGCTGGCTGCTGCTTCGGTATCCGTTTCAGTGTCGGTTACGTGAAGGAACTTTGAAGCTAGGAAAACCGTTCACCTGAAGCAGATGCCGAAAGGCAGCGAGCCCGTTTCAACCAAGCGGCCCGCCGCGGGAGAGCACGATGCAAAGGAGTGAATCTGACGTCTTCGATCTCTTTTCGGAGATTTATACGAGTGCAGCGCAAGAAGAGATAAGTCTACAGGAATATCTCCTCGCATGTCGCGATGACAAAAGCATGTACGCCACCGCTCAGGAACGAATGGTGGACGCAATTGGAGACCCGATTCTCGTCGATACCAGCGCTGACGAGCGTTTAGGTCGGATCTTCGCAAACCGAACCATCAAAATCTACCCGGCCTTCTCCGACTTCTTCGGCATGGAAGACACGATCGAGCGGATCGTCGGCTACTTCCGCTATGCCGCCCAGGGTCTCGAGGAGCGCAAGCAGATCCTTTATCTTCTGGGGCCGGTCGGCGGCGGCAAGTCTTCGCTCGCCGAAAGATTGAAGAAGCTGATGGAACTTCGACCCATCTACACGCTGATGGTCGACGGCAAGATCAGCCCGGTTTTCGAATCGCCGCTCGGCCTGTTCCATCCCGAACGGATGGCCGATCTCCTGGAAGACAAATACGGCATCGCCCGTAGGAGGCTGACAGGCCTGATCTCTCCCTGGGCCGCCAAGCGGCTGGACGAGGTCGGTGGCGACATATCCAAGTTCAGCGTCGTCAAGCTGATGCCGTCGCGCCTGCGTCAGATCGGCATCGCCAAGACCGAGCCGGGCGACGAGAACAATCAGGATGTCTCCTCGCTTGTCGGCAAGGTCGATATCCGCCAGCTCGAGAACTACAGCCAGGCCGACCCGGATGCCTACTCCTACAGCGGCGGCCTGAACCGCACGACGCAGGGGCTGCTCGAATTCGTCGAAATGTTCAAGGCGCCGATCAAGGTTCTGCATCCTCTTCTGACGGCGACCCAGGAAGGCAGCTACAACGGTACGGAAAACTTCGGCGCATTCCCGTTTCAGGGCACCATTCTCGCCCACTCCAACGAATCGGAATGGCTGCAGTTCAAGAACAACCGCAACAACGAGGCTTTCCTGGACCGCATCCTGGTGGTCAAGGTGCCCTATTGCCTGCGCGTCACCGAGGAGAAGCAGATCTACGAAAAGCTTCTTCGCGAGAGCGAACTGGTCAGCAATCCCTGCGCACCCGAGGTGTTGGAGATACTGAGCCGCTTCACCGTATCCACCCGGCTCGTTCCTCACGAGAACTCGTCTCTCTACACCAAGATGCGCGTCTATGACGGCGAGAACCTCAAGGATGTCGACCCGAAGGCACGATCGGTGCAGGAGTATCGGGACGCTGCCGGTGTCGATGAGGGCATGACGGGCGTCAGCACGCGCTTTGCCTTCAAGGTCCTGTCCGAGGCCTTCAATTACGACACGAAGGAGGTCGCGGCCGATCCCGTACATCTGATGTACATCCTGGAGCAGGCCATCAAGCGCGAGCAGTTTGCGAAGGAAACGGAGGCAGCCTATCTCGACTTCATCAAGTCGGAACTCGCAACGCGTTATGCGGAATTCATCGGTCACGAGATCCAGAAGGCCTATCTCGAGTCCTACAGTGAATACGGCCAGAACCTGTTCGACCGCTATATCGCCTATGCCGATGCCTGGCTCGAGGACCAGGACTTCAAGGATCCCGATACGGGGCAGATCCTCAACCGCAAGATCCTGGACAGTGAGCTGTCTCAGATCGAAAAACCGGCGGGCATCGCCAATCCGAAGGACTTTCGCAACGAGGTGGTCAAGTTCACCTTGCGGGCGCGGGCCAAGAACCATGGCAAGAACCCGTCCTGGACGAGCTATGAAAAACTTCGCGAGGTCATCGAGAAGCGCATGTTCGGTCAGGTCGAAGACCTGTTGCCGGTCATCAGCTTCGGGTCGAAGAAGGACAGCTCCACAGAGAAGCAGCATGTCGAATTCGTACAGCGCATGAAGGAGCGTGGGTACACCGAACGGCAGGTGCGGCGTCTCGTCGACTGGTACATGCGTGTAAACAAGGCGGGTTGAGGCTGCGGATGCGGGGGTTAGCTAATGCCGAATTTCATCGACCGTCGCCTCAATCCGAAGGATAAGAGTCTCGGTAACAGGCAACGCTTCCTGAAACGGGCACGAGAGGAACTGAAGCGCACCATCAAAGAGCGGGTCAAGTCGGGCAAGATCGCGGATGTCGATGCCGAACAGAACGTGTCCATGCCCGCCCGCGGCGTCAACGAGCCGGCTTTCCAGCCGGACTCCAACAGCGGCGAGCGACGCCACGTCCTGCCGGGCAACCGGGAGTTCGCGGCGGGAGACCGTATCCCCAAAAGGGGGTCAGGTGGCGGTGCGGGCAATGCGGGAGCCGGGACCGGACAGAGCGAAGACGAGTTTCAGTTCGTCCTTTCGCGCGAGGAGGTGCTCGATCTCTTCTTCGAGGACCTCGAACTCCCCGATATGGTAAAGCTCAATCTGAAGGAATCGGTTACCTTCAAGCGACGGCGGGCCGGCTTCAGCGCAAGCGGCTCCCCGACGAACATCAATGTCGGCCGCACCATGCGCAACAGCTACGGACGCCGCATCGCATTGCGGCGGCCGTCGCGCCGGGAAATCGAGGCGATTGCCGACGAGATTGCCGGGCTGGAGACGGAGCCGCGCGGACGCATCAAGCACCGGCAGCGCCTGGAGGAACTGCGCCAGAAGCTCGACGGTCTCGAGCGCCGGCGCCGGCGTATTCCCTATGTCGATCCCGTGGACATTCGCTTCAACCGGTTCGAGCCGCAGCCGCTGCCCAATGCGAGTGCGGTCATGTTCTGCCTCATGGATGTCTCCGCTTCGATGGGGGAGCGGGAAAAGGACCTCGCCAAGCGTTTTTTCGTGCTGCTGCACCTCTTCCTCAAGCGGCGCTACGAGCGGATCGACATCGTGTTCATCCGGCACACCGACGAGGCCGGCGAGGTCGACGAGAATACCTTCTTCTACAGCAAGCAGAGCGGCGGCACGGTCGTTTCCACCGCGCTGGAGGAGATGCTGCGCGTCATCCGGGAGCGCTATCCTGCCCATGAATGGAACATCTATGCCGCGCAGGCATCGGACGGCGAGAATATCTCAGGCGACTCCGAACGCTGCGCTTCCCTTCTTCACGACGAACTGATGGGACTTTGCCAATACTACGCCTATGTCGAGATTATCGATGAGCGAGAGACGGAGATTTTCGGCACTACCGATAACGGGACTTCGCTCTGGCGGGCCTATCGCACCGTCGACGGCGAATGGCCGAATTTTCAGATGACCCGCATCGCGAAACCGGCGGATATCTACCCCGTCTTCCGAAAACTCTTCGGCAAGCAGCCGGAAATGCAATTGCGCAAGTGAAAAGGGACCGGGATGTCAAAGGGCGCCGCCTCAAACCTTCTGTTCCAAAGTTCCGACTGGAATTTCGAGACGCTGGCGCGCACCTACGATGCCATCGAGGAGATCGCGCTCGACGATCTCGGTCTCGACGTATACCCCAATCAGCTCGAGATCATCTCCTCCGAGCAGATGCTGGATGCCTATTCGTCGGTGGGCATGCCGCTCATGTACCAGCATTGGTCCTTCGGTAAGCGCTTCGTTTTCGAGGATCATCTCTATCGCAGGGGCCGGCGGGGCCTCGCTTATGAGCTGGTGATCAACTCCAATCCCTGCATCACCTACTTGATGGAGGAGAACACCATGGCCATGCAGGCCCTGGTGACCGCACATGCAGCCTTCGGCCACAATCATTTTTTCAAGAACAATTACCTCTTCCGCCAGTGGACCGACGCCAGCGCAATCCTCAGCTATATGGACTTCGCGAAGAAATACATCAGCAAATGCGAAGAACGGCACGGAACGACGGCGGTCGAGGCGATCCTCGACTCTGCCCATGCACTCATGGAGCAGGGCGTCTTCCGCTACAGACGGCCCCCGCGTCTGTCGACCGAAAAAGAGCAGGAGCGGATGCGCGAGAGGCTGGAATATGAAGAGCAGACCTTTAGCGACCTGTGGAGAACGCTTCCGCCCGCGGGAGAGAATAACGATCCGACGCAATTGGAACGGGAGCTCTCCGAGCGGAAAAAATCGCTGAACCTCCCGGAAGAGAACCTGCTCTATTTCCTGGAGAAGACCAGCCTCATCCTTGAGCCCTGGCAGCGGGAGATACTGCGAATCGTTCGCGTGATCGCGCAGTACTTCTATCCGCAGCGACAGACGAAGGTCATGAACGAGGGTTGCGCCACTTTCGTCCACTACACCATCATGAACAGCCTCTTCGACCAGGGCAAAATAAGCGAAGGCGCGATGCTGGAGATTCTCCAGAGTCATACCAATGTCGTTTTCCAGCCGGGCTTCGACGATCCCCGCTTTCCGGGGATCAACCCCTATGCGTTGGGATTTGCCATGATGCAGGACATCGAACGCATCTGCGTCGAGCCGACGGCGGAGGATCGCGATTGGTTTCCCGAAATCGCCGGCACCGGCAATTGGCGCGAGACGCTTCTCGATGCCTGGGCGAACCACCGTGACGAGTCCTTCATCCTGCAATTCCTCAGTCCTGCGCTGATCCGAAAGTTTCGGCTGTTCCTGCTGACGGACGAGGCGGACGACAATTTCTGCGAGGTGGCATCCATCCATAACGAGCGCGGCTACGAAACGATTCGCGGCGCTCTCGCCCGCAGCTACGACATCGGAAACAGCCAGCCGGACATCCAGGTGATGGATGTCGATTTGTTGGGCGACCGGCACCTGCGATTGCAGCATAATGTAAAGAATGGAGTGCTCCTGGAGGAGAACAGCCGCGATGCCACTCTGCGCCACGTCCGCCGTCTGTGGGGCTACGAGGTGAGCCTCGCCGGCGTCGACATGCAGAGCGGCGAGACGCTCTACGAGTGCTCGACGGAGGAGCTGTCGGACTAAGGCCGTGCGCCACTCTTCACCCTCATCCTGTGCTCGTCACAGGGATCCAGCAGCGCCGCGTCTGCGGCGCGGGAAGTGTTCTTTCAGCCCAAGGACTTGGTCTGGCTGGATTCCTGTGACAAGCACAGGAATGAGGAAATCAAAGAAGCGGGGGCGGCCCGAATCTCCAGCACAGAGACAGGGGAAGGGAGAGACGGGCCGAGTGTGAGCGTCTTCGCCCGGCATACCGCCTCTCATAATGTTCTGAGCGCCTGCACCGGCCCGGCCGTCGACCAGGCGATTATTTCTCGGTCCCCTCCGGGGAAACCTGCTGCGACTCGCCGCCGGTGCCGGTCTGTGCCGTGGGATCCCGGTCGGTCGGGACGGGCTGTCCGGTGCCGACGCTGCCCGTCTGCTCCGGCGAGGGCGCCGGTTGAACCTGTTCGGTTTCGGTCAGGCGATCGTTGTCGGTGCTTTCACCCCAGATTTCGACGGCGCCCCAGGCGAGGAGGGCGAGGAACAGTCCGCCGACGAGGACCCCAAGCACCGGAACGCCCGTGCGGCCCTGCTTGGCTTCCTCACCGGTGAAATTCTCTCGATCCGCTCCGTGCGTTGCCGAGGCCGGATCGCCGCGTTCGTCAAGATATTTGGCCATCGCTTTGACTCCACTGGCTAACTACAGCGCCGCGCCTCAAGAGAGGCGAAAGGTCGGTGTAGCACCTTGAATTGCTGCATTTTTCGTCCTTGGACCGGCTAGGATCCGAGGATACATGCAGTAGGGAACGGAGCGGAGGCCGACAATGTTCCGTGATCAGTCGCCGGGCGGCCAGGAGTCGGCGACGCTGCGGCGAACGAGCTTATATGTATGGTCGGGTTGAACCTCATAGGTCTCGAAGACCATGGTGCCCTTATGAAGGAACCGGTTCTGGATCATGGTCCCAGGGGCCGCACGGGTCTTCCGAGAGGAGGCAGCTTCTCCATAGGTGAGGCTTCCGGGAAGCGGCTCCAGGTCGGGAGGGGTTGCGGTACAGGCTGCAAGCGCAACACCGCAGAGAAGCATGAGGGCTATTTTCTTCATCAATTGTCCTTCGCCTTGCTGTTTGGAGCCGATGGCCGACCGGAAGACGGTTTACGGCAGATCGAAGGGGTGCCGCAATCATTGCGTGCCGGGAAATGCTTCGGCGCGGTTAAATTTCTCGAACCGCTTGACGGCGCGTTCGCGCTTCAGCCTGGAAAGCCGTCGAATCCAGAAGATACCGTTGAGCTGGTCGATCTCATGCTGCAGGCAGACCGCCATCAATCCCTCGGCTTCTTCCTCGCGTGTCTCGCCGTCCAGAGTTTGAAAGCTGACACGCACGCGCGCCGGCCGCTCCACTTCTTCCGTGACACCCGGCATCGAGACACTGCCTTCGCTGTGGCGCACCGTCTCGCTCGACTGCCAGACGATTTCCGGGTTGACGAAGCTGCGCGGTCCCATCTGCGGGTCGACTTCGATGGCCGTCAGCCGCTGCAAAATGCCGATGTGGGGCGCGGTGATGCCTATGCCGGGGGCTGCGCGCATGGTGTCGACGAGATCTTCTGACAGCTGGCGAAGAGCGCCATCGAACCGGCTGATCCGCTCGGCTGAGGTCGTCAGCAGCGCACTTGGAAAGCGTATGATCGGTCGGACAGCCATGAGAAATGTCTCTGCTCGGGTGAGTGGTCGGGCCGGCGCCCGGTGGGATCGTCACATTCGTTTCATCATTTCCTATGTTTTTGCAACAGCTTGGATAAATGTTCCAAGGCGGACCGCCGATCTCGTCTCGACTGTGGACTGAGGCGGAGCTTTGCGCTAGCAGGGCAGAGGAGCCGTTCCGGCGCGGGCTCGGTCGGCGGTAATCTCTGGAGGGGGCCATGAGCAGCACCGGCGACGACGACCGCGGTTCCGACGAAATCGCTGTCCACGGCGACTCGGACATCTACGCTGAAGACGGCTCGGTACGCTCCGATTTCCTGATGCATGTCGGCGCCGCAATCGCGGATCGCGACATCATTTACCTTCGCCAGCATGTCGCCGGCCTTCATGCCTCAGAACTGGGCGACCTGATCGAGGCGATCCAGCCGGAGCAGCGTATCGCACTGGTTCTGCTGCTTGGCAAGGATTTCGACCTGGCTGCGCTGACCGAGGTCGATGAAGGAATCCGTCTCGACATCGTCGAACATCTGCCGAACGAGCAGATTGCCGAGGCGATCGGCGAGATGGATTCCGATGACGCGGTCTACATTCTCGAGGATCTCGACGAGGAGGATCAGGAAGAGATCCTCGCCAAGCTTCCCTTTACCGAGCGCGTCCGCCTGCGCCGCTCGCTCGATTATCCGGAGAGCACCGCCGGGCGGCGCATGCAGACCGAGTTCGTCGCGGTGCCGCCTTTCTGGACCGTCGGCCAGACGATCGATTACATGCGCGAGGACGACGACCTTCCCGAAAGTTTCACGCAGATCTTCGTCATCGATCCGACTTTCAAGCTGCTCGGGGCAGTCGATCTGGACCGGGTGCTGCGCGCGAAGCGCTCGGTAAAGATCGATGCGATCATGCGTGACACAAGCCATTCCGTGCCGGCGGAAATGGACCAGGAGGAGGCGGCGCAGCTTTTTGAACAGTACGACCTCCTCTCGGCCGCCGTCGTCGATGAAAACGGCCGGCTCGTCGGCGTGTTGACGATCGACGACGTGGTCGACGTGATCCAGGAAGAGGCGGAAGAGGATTTCCTGCGCCTGAGCGGCGTCGGTGACGAAGAGCTGTCGGACTCGGTCGCGGAAGCCGCGCGCTCACGCGTTCCCTGGCTTTTCATCAACTCGATGACGGCTTGCGTTTCTGCCTCGGTCATCGGCCTGTTCGATGCGACGATCCAGCAGATCGTCGCACTTGCGGTCCTGATGCCGATCGTCGCGGGCATGGGCGGCAATGCCGGATCGCAAACCATGACCGTGACGGTGCGTGCGCTCGCCACCCGGGGGCTCGATATTCACAACGCGCCGAGAATCATCCGCCGCGAGGCGGGCGTCGGACTCCTGAACGGCGTGATCTTCGGTGCGTTCATCGGTCTTGTTGCGGGACTTTGGTTCCAGGATCCCGACCTCGGCGGCATCATCGCGACCGCCATGCTGATCAACATGATGGCCGCCGCTCTCGCCGGCATCCTGATCCCGATTCTGCTCGAAAGATACGGTGCCGACCCGGCGGTCTCTTCCGCCGTCTTCGTGACGACCGTCACCGACATAACCGGCTTCTTCAGTTTTCTCGGCATTGCGACATGGTGGTTCAGTATCAGCTGAGGTGCGACGCACGCGGGGCCGCCGTGTTTGACTTTTACGTCAAAGTCAACAATAGTTGGGGGCGACTTTGATGGAATGGCTGCGTGAACAAATATTATAGCATTACCGAGCTGACCCGGGAATTCGGCATCTCGACCCGGACACTGCGCTTCTATGAGGATGAGGGTCTGATTCATCCGGAGCGTCGTGGCCGCACGCGTCTGTTCCGCCCCGCCGACAGGCACCTCATAAAGGAGATCCTGCGTGGTCGGCGCATTGGCTTTACCATTGCCGAAATTCGCGAGATCATTCAGGTCTACAAGGATCCGCCGGGTGAGATGGGTCAGTTGCAGCTCTTGATCAAGCGCGTCGAGGAGAAGCGCGAGGACTTGCGGCAGAAGCGCAAGGACATCGAAGACACACTTAGCGAACTCGACAATGTCGAAGAGGCCTGCCTCACGCGCCTTGCCGAAATCGGCGTCGGCACCTGACATCTCCGCTTAAATCCAACGGCTCGTGTGCCGGCAATATCGCTCGAACTCGAAACCGAAGCGCGACAGCAGGTGCCGCTCCTCCTTGCGGATCGCAAAAAGCGTGGTCAATCCGACCGCAGCAATTGCCGTGATGAAGAACCAGGGGTTGATCGTCGCCAATCCGAGGCCGGTCATCGCCAGCGTGTAGCTGAAATAGATCGGGTTGCGGGTGAAACGAAATGGGCCGCAGGTAACGAGGCAGGTGGCGCACCGGTTCGGAAGTACGGCTGTGTGGCGGTCAAGGAGGGTCTTGACGGCCCAGAGATCGATGGTGATCGCCAGCACGACAAGGCCGTAGCCCACCAGCGAGAGGATCCAGCTGTGCTCGTGCGCCACCGGAATCGGGAAAAGGTGGCCAAGGGCCAGCGCGGTGAGAACGGCCGCGCCATAGAGCAGAGGCGGCCATGGAAACTTCAGCGGCTTGGCACGAAAGGCATTCATGTCCTAGTCCCCCGACTGTGCCTCTCCTGATTGTGCATCCATTGTGCACTGACCCGCGATTCGCGCAATGCGTTCATCCGTGCTCACGTCGATCTTGCCCAGGTTCAGATCGTCGAACAGGTTCTGTTCCTTCAGGCCGGCGAGTGTGCAACCGCAAAAGGCGCTGCAGGAGATCGCGGAACTTTCGTTGCTGCATGCCCGTTCGCAATTCAGCAGATAGACCTGTGCCGGATCCGGCGTCGGGGCGGGAACGGCAAGAGAGAAAAGATAGACTGCCGCGATGAGCAGCGGCTGGTGGATGAGATATATCAGAAGGCTGTGACGGCCGCCAAAGGCGAGAGGCGTCATCCACGGGAGCTTACGGGTCCCGACGCTTCGGCTGCGCCGGGCGGAAAATAGCGGGTGGAGCAGCTTCGCGGTGCCGAGGCCGAGCAGGAAAGGGGCAACCCACGGAAGCAGAGGAACGTAGTCATTCGAGCGCGGGATCGCTTCCGAGAGGCCGACCCACCAGAGCGCCGGCATGTCGAAAAACGACGAGCGCAGATAGAGGGGAGCCGCGAAGGCCGCGGCAGCTGCAAGAAAGGAAACGGCGGCCGGCAATTTCAGAAAAAGGAGGCCGACGAGGCTTGCCGCGGCAATGGCGTGAAGAATCCCGAAGAAGATGAACGACTGGGGGAAGGCGAACCAGGTCCCGATGCTGATCAGCGCGGCTGCGCCGGCGATCTTCGCGAAACGTATGACGAAAGCGCGCGGACGGAGTTTCGGGAATTGGCCGAGCACGAGGCTGTAACCGGCAAGAAACAGGAAGCTGCTGGCAATCAAGCGTGCAAACATCCGCCAGCCGCCCGTCCCGGCGGTGCCGGCCGCGACATAGCCGAAGAATTCGAGATCCCACACAAAGTGATAGAGGGCCATGGCGACGAGGGCCAGGCCGCGCAGCGCATCCAGGAGGACCATCCGGTGGGTTCCGGTCACCTCCGTGCGCATTTGCACTTCAGGGGTCGTCGTCGCGCTGTGTTCGGACATCGAAGAGTCGCTCTGCTGCTGGAGATGGGTCTACGAGGGCGCCTCATTTCAGTCGCGTCGCGAATATGTTGAAATGAGGGCCGTCAGTCATTCGATCGCTTACCGCAAACCGCGGACCGGGTACAATCGCTGCAGCCTATTACGCATTCTCGATCAGCGCGGCGCGCGCTTCGGAGAAGAACTGCCGGCGCGCGAGGACGAAGATGACGAGGGCGGTAAGCACCATGAACACATAGGGGCTGATGAACCAGCCAAGATAGCCGATCGACAGGAAGATCGCCCGGAGCCCGGCATTGAAGTGCTTGGCCGCAAGTATGTTCATGCGGATCGCACGCTCCGCGGCGCGCTCGGCCGCCTTCTGGTCGCGTTGCATGTCCGCCGTCATCGGTATGCCGCCCATCAGGATCGAGCAATAGTTGAACAGCCGGTATGACCAACCGAACTTGAAGAAGGAATAGCCGAAGAGGCAGGTCAGTCCGCCGACTTTCAGCTCGAAGGCGGTCCGCCCGCTTCGGAATATCTGCGGAAGGTCGCTGAAGATCATCTGCACTTGGTCTGTCGCGCCGAGCAATGCGAAACAACCGCCGAGCGCGAAGATCGTCGTCGAGGCGAAGAAAGCGGTGCCAGCCTGCAGCCCGGCGATGATCTGCGTGTCGATCATCTTCAGATCGCGATTGAGCGAATTGCGGATCCAGCGCGCCCTGTGCTCGTTCATCAAACGCGTCAGGCTGACGCGCTCGAAGCCGCGCCCCCCGTCGGAAGCCCAGCTGAAGCCGGCCCAGAGGAGGACGAAGATAACGAGCGCGAGGTAATCTTCAGAGGTCATAGCGGTGTTTTGGCACGGTCGTCCGAAAATGCAAGATGGACGCATGTCGGCCTGTCTTAAGATTCACGGCGAAATCGAGGCGGCAGCACCGAGCGGGCGCTCCGGGGATTCCACCGCTTGCACACGGCTTTGTGTCCGCGTCCAAGGCGTCCAGCATCGGTTTGACACTATTTCGCCATATTTCACCATTGCGCGTTAACAGATTCTTCGCTATTGGACGGCCACACGACTTAATGGTTACCGAGCTTCGGTATTCGGAGACATCATGGACAAAACAGTAGAGAAGTCGTGCTGGGGCGTGACGGTTCGCGCCGTGGCGGGTTTCGGGGGTGTTCTCGTTCTCGCCTATCTCTTCGGCGGCTTCTGAAGACAGATTGAAATGCAAGGCGTTGCAGTCCACGGGCTGCAACGCTTTTTTTTGACCGCTCTCGATCGCCGATCACATGCGCTGTTCTTCAGCGGCATGTCGCACCAACAGAATCCGATGTCGGTCGGTCGCCTGACGGGTCGGCATAGGATCGCTTAGGTTTCGATCCTATATTAGGAACGATCGACACCGCCCGAGCAGGAAAACGGTCGGCTTCGGTCCTATCATCGACGCAAACGTGGAGCTCATCGCCAGCAACGTTGCGTCAGGCTCTGGGCAGGCAATTCATGTTTCTTTCCGTCTTCGACGTTTTCAAGATCGGTATCGGTCCATCGAGCTCACACACGATGGGGCCGATGTCGGCCGCCAACAGGTTTCTCGATCTCATCCTGTCGGATGAATGGCCGCGACCGTCTCATGCGGCTGTCGGCGCCATCAAGGTAAGCCTCCATGGCTCGCTGGCGCATACGGGCATCGGCCATGGAACGGGCAGGGCGGTCATTCTCGGCCTGATGGGCGAGCGGCCGGATCTCGTCGAGCCGGACAGGATGGACGGGATCATCGAGCAGGTGGAGCGTACGGGCCGCATCACCCCGCCGGGCCATCCGGGCTATATATTCCAGCCGAAAACCGATCTGGTCTACGACAAGAAGACGCCGCTGCCGGGCCATGCCAACGGCATGTCCTTCTCCGCCTTCGACCGGGACGGCCGGCTGCTTCTGAAACGCATCTATTATTCGATCGGCGGCGGCTTCGTGGTGACCGATACGGAACTGGACGCGATGAGGGCCCAGAAGAACAAGCCCGCCGGCGTAAAGGTGCCCTATCCCTTTGCCACGGCTCAGCAGATGCTCGACATGGCCGCGCGCTCCGGGCTGACGATCGCCCAGATGAAGCGCGCGAACGAGGAATGCAGCATGTCGAGGGACGAGCTCGACGCCGGGCTCGACCGCATCTGGACGGCGATGAGCAGTTGCATCGACCGCGGCCTCAGCCAGGACGGCATCATGCCGGGCGGTCTGAAGGTGCGCCGGCGCGCCCGGGCGATCCACGACAAGCTGCAGGAGGAATGGCGCTCCAACAAGACCAATCCTCTCCTCGCAAATGATTGGTTGAGCGTCTATGCGATGGCGATCAATGAGGAGAATGCTGCCGGCGGCCGGGTGGTGACTTCGCCGACCAACGGCGCGGCCGGCGTCGTTCCGGCGACGATCCGCTACTATCTGCATTTCCACGACGATGCCGATCAGGAAGGCATCCGGGATTACCTGCTGACCGCAGCGGCGATCGGCGGTATCATCAAGCACAACGCCTCGATTTCCGGCGCGGAGGTGGGCTGTCAGGGCGAAGTCGGATCAGCGTCGGCGATGGCCGCGGCGGGTCTTGCTGCCGTCATGGGCGGAACGCCCGAGCAGATCGAGAATGCGGCCGAGATCGCGCTCGAACACCATCTCGGCATGACCTGCGATCCGGTCGCAGGTCTCGTTCAGGTGCCGTGCATCGAACGCAATGCCCTCGGCGCCGTCAAGGCGGTTACGGCCGCCTCGCTCGCACTCAAGGGTGACGGCAAGCATTTCGTGCCGCTCGACGCCTGTATCGAGACGATGCGCCAGACCGGCGCGGACATGAACGAGAAGTACAAGGAAACATCGACCGGGGGTCTCGCGGTCAACGTGGTCGAGTGCTGAGCGATAAGTCTGAAGCCGATGGGGCTGTGGACGAATATGCCCGGACGGCTTGACCGCAGCCGTCGGCCGGGTGTTCAAGATTTGCCATGGCTTTGCATCTCATCAAACTCTGTGTCGGTGCCGAATCGATCGAGGACCTGCGCGAATGGGTGGCGCGCAAGGCCCTGGCGGCGATCGCAGCCGGGCAGCAGCCGCACTCCTTCCACACGACCCGGATGGTCCCGAAGCGGACGGAAGAGCTTCTCGCCGGCGGTTCGCTCTATTGGGTGATCAAGGGATACGTTCAGGCGCGACAGCCGCTGATCGGCATCGAGACCTTCACCGACGGCGAGGGCATCGGCCGCTGCAATCTCCTTCTCGGCCCGGAAGTCATGGAGACGGAAACGCAGCCGCGTCGGGCTTTTCAGGGCTGGCGCTACCTCGAGGAGAAGGAAGCCCCGCGCGATCTTGCCTCGCTCGCCGATGGCGGGGAGATGCCGCTCGAACTGCGGCGTGAACTTGCCGAACTGGGGCTGTTATAGCCGGCGGACGGGAAGAGGCGCTTGCTAACGCTATGCACTTCTCCCGGTACGCGCCGCGGCTTGCTTGATCCTCATCCTGTGCTCGTCACAAGGATTCAGCCAGACCAGGTCCCCGGCCTGAAAGAACGCTTCCCGCGCCGCAGGCGCGGCGCTGCTCATCTCTGTGACGCGCACAGAGATGAGCAGGCCTTCGTTGTTTAGTGCAGGCGCATTCTGAGGGGATGACTACGACCCGGTGCCGCGACATGCAGATGGATGTCGGCCCGGGGCTGGGTCGAACGCCACGCGCGCGCGCCATGCGTAAGGAGCATACCCACCAGGTCGCGGGTCTTTGCCTTGGATCGGTTCAGGCCGATGTCGGCGATGCGCATGGCCGCCTCATGCAATGGATGCAGCCGGATGCGCGAAGACCTTGCTTTCCGGTCGGATATCAGGCTGTCGCCGGGGACGTTCTCGTTCATTGCCATGCTGACCTCGTCACGCTGTACTAATCCGAGGAGGACAGCCGGAAAACGCCCGGCTGCCGCTGCAGCGCCGCGCGTCTTATCAGCCGCGCAAAAGTCGCTGTAGCACTTCGTTTGCCGCATGCTTTGTCCTTGGATCGGATTGGACCAAAGGAAACATGCAGTAGATGGCGTCTCTTACTGCTGGCTCGCCCAGCAAGCGAAGCCCTTCTTCTTCAATGCCCTGCATGCGTTGACGGCCTTGTCCTGATCGTCGAAGCCGCCGAAGCGGGCGCGGTAGAGCTGAGCTCCGCCATTGCTGAAGGCGACCGTGAAGGGGGTGGCGTTACGCAGTGCCTTGCCGCCCTTTTCCTTGGCATTGTCGAGCAGCGTCATGGCCTGCGTCTTGTCCGGCGTGGCGCCGATCTGGATGACCCAGCCCTGCATCCCGACAGTTGCTTCGGTGCGCGCTTCGGCCGCGGCAGGTGCGGTTTCAGCTGTGGCGACCGAATTGGTGATCTGCGTATCGACGTCGCCAGCGGCTTCCTGGGCAAGTCTGGCGCTCTGTGAATCGAGCGTGTTCGGCGCGATCTTGGCTGCAAGCACGGGATTGTCCGAGGCCGCTTTCGTCGATGCATAAGCCATCGCCACGCTGCCGGCGCTTTCGCCGGTGTAGCGGAAATCCGGGACCGGCCCGGTATTCGGCAGGTCCATCGCTGCCGACGCGACAGCCGCGGCGGTTGCCGGCCGTATTTCGGCTTCGGCTACCGTCGTCACGGGTTCGGCCGGAACCTGGGCGATCAGATTGCCGCTGCCGCGGCGCGACGCGGAAGGCATGTATTTCGCGACGAGCTTGCGCATCTGCGCATCGCGGGCGCCACCGGACGTGCCGCCCATGACGACCGCCACGATGCTACGCCCGTCGAGCTGGGCCGAGGTCACGAGATTGAAACCGGATGCGCGTGTATAGCCGGTCTTGATACCGTCTACTCCGCGGACGTTGCCGAGCAACCGGTTGTGGTTGCCGATCGTCTGTTTGCCGAAACGGAAGCTGCGCGTGGAGAAGTAGTCGTAATACTGCGGAAAATGCTGCCGGAGCGCGATGCCGAGGCGGGCCTGGTCGCGGGCGGTCGTGCGTTGTTCGGAATTGGGCAGGCCATGGGCGTTGCGATAGGTGGTGCGTGTCATGCCGAGCGCGCGGGCCTTGTTGGTCATCATCCGGGCGAAGCGCTGCTCCGAACCGCCCAGGAGCTCGCCGAGCGCCGTTGCCGCATCATTGGCGGAGCGCGTTACCAGCGAGAGGATCGCCTGCTCGACGGTGATCGATTGCCCGGCGCGTACACCGAGCTTCGACGGCGGCTCTGCCGACGCCTTTTTGGAAAAGGGAACAGGCGTGCTTTTGCTGATCCGTCCGGCTTCAAGCGCCTCGAACGTCAGATACAACGTCATCATCTTCGTCAGCGAAGCCGGATAGCGTAATTGATCAGCGTCTTCGCCGTAAAGAACCTTGCCGGTTTTCGCGTCGACGACGATGCCGGCATATTTGGAATTCGCGAAGGCGGGCGCCGAAAAGGTCAGCGCGGCGATCAGGCCGGCAAGAAAAATCCGCCCCACAACTTCTGAAAAGACGCCGAACGGGCGTTTCGCGAGATCAAAAAAAACGGATTGAGACACTGTATTGCTCTTCATTCTCATATCAGGGGTGCCGTCCGGACGCCGTCTCCGGATACGACCTTTCCCGAGACAGTATCGGGATAGCGTTACCAATCGGTTTATGATGAACGATTGGTTGCCCGGCACCGGTCGTTTTGTTCAGGATCGGCACCTTCAACCCGCGCTAGATCATGACGTTTGGTAGGCTCGGCCGAAAACCCCGCGCATACTCCCCCATCCCGTTCTAGCCGGCGCATTGGCTGCATCACGACTCTTCGTCAAAATCACGGCACGAGATGTGTGCTGATGTAAGTTTCTATCGAATCTTCGATGGTACGCCACTGCGGCAGCAACCTGCTGGAGAAACGGTAAAGAACGATGAGGTCCTTGCCCATGTGAACGTCGCGCTGGCAATCGGCGCTCGTCGATGCCGCGGGGGGCTCAGGAAGCACGCAGCGCAGCACATAGGCAGGGCGCCCGTCCCTCTCGGCAGTGAAGAAGACTTCGCCGGCATAGCTGGAATCCGGCTTTGCGTCGTACCTTGTGAGGCCCTCGGGGCCGGCCTGCGGCGCGTGCTGCAGGACATGGCGGTAGACGGGGGCCAGACGCCCCGACATGTCGCGAGACATCGTACTTTGCGCGACCTGCAGGAAGATCAGATTTTCCGGCCGGCTGACATCGTCGAACAATGGCCGCGTCTCCTCGCTGTAGCCTTCGAGCCCCGGCCAGGTGAGATAGAGATCCACGCGCTCGACGATGCTCGTGTTACGTTGGTTTTCGAAGCGAATGACATTCGCGGGCAGGCGCAAATGGTCCTGGCCGATGAAGATGTCGTAGGTTTCGCGGCTCGCAGTGTGGCCGGCCTGGGCGAGATGTTGACCGAACCAGCGTCCGGAAAAGGAGAGCGCGATCGTCAGCGCAAGGAGGATCACGACGGCTGCGGCAGCTGTGCATACGGAGCGGGATGAAAGGAGCGGCAGGAGTTCCGGTTCGGGAATGTGGGGCGGGTTCATGGCTGCGCCGTGGGATACCTGATCAGGGGCGCGTTCTATCCGCTCGAAGGCCAATGAATGACCGCGCCGCGCGGAACTCGCTCGCGGCCAAGGCTCGTCCAACTTGGTTAATATTGGGTGAAGCGTGGCGGCGGCCCGGGAAAATCGGCCCGGGCCCGGACGGGGTGCCGACGGGGGCCGATCAGAGGCGCAGGCCATGGCCTGCGCCTGCTCATGTCGTTACTGCGCGCTGACGCTGCCGACGGCGAGAGCGCGACCATCCTGCAGTTTCACCCAGCGCCCGGCATGTTCCGAGGACTGCCGCTTCAGGTAGGTATATTCCGTGTCCGACCAGAGCAGCACCTTGCTGCGCATGTTGTCGAGAACGAAGTCGCCGCGATCGGTGCGCACCGTCAGGACGGCATGACCGTCGCCATTCGGCTGCAGGACGACGGTGATCAGAAGATCGGCGGGGGAGAAGCCGCTTTCGATCAGCTTGCGGCGCTTCAGCAGCACGTAATCCTCGCAGTCCCCGACGGCATCCGGGTAGGACCAGTTTTCCTCGACACCATGGATTTCCATGTCGGTCATCGGAGCGATCGCCTGATTCACCTCGTAGTTGATTTCGAGGATCTTCTTCCAGCTTTCGCGCGTCAGCTCCGCCGGGCCAGGATCCTTGCCAATGGCCTGGCATTCGGAGGGATTGGCCTTGCAGAACTCGTAATGTCCGATCGGCGGGTTGGTCGCGCCGCCGACCGTCATGTTCGCCGGCGCCGCGTAAGCCGCCCCGGTGATGAGGCCGGTGGCAAGGGCTGCGGCAGCGATCGCCATGGTGATGATTGTGCGCATGATTGTCTCCCCGTTGTGGTTCGACATTGGCACAGAGTTTTTTACCGGCGGCGAAGATCGGAAGTAAAAACAAGAACAAACTCGAATAACATAAGAATAAAAATTGAGGAGAACTGTAATAAAATTCGATTCAAAATTTATCGATTTTTATGCCGCTTGTCGGCGCCCACCGGGAGCGACTAGGGGAAAAGGTCGCGTAAGACGTTGAATATTTTGAAGAAACATAGTCGCGGCGAGCGTGGCAGGACCGCGATTGCGCGTCCCGCCAGGCATGCAGCCGGTGACGGTATGACCCATCGGAGCCATCAGCAAGTAGTGCCAGATCGCTGGGAAGAGTAACGCCCGGTTTACCAGAAGCTGTTTCTGTTGTCGGCCCGTCGCGGAAGAGCCGATTTGCACTGGCGAGGGCAGAGGCCTGGTCCAGGCGGTCCGCCGAGCAATCGCCGCCTCTGCGGACGTTATTCCGGGGCTACGTCGGGTGCGCTTACAGAAACTCGGTCAGCGCCTCGCGGGACTGTATCCCGGAGAATTCGATGGCGACGCCTTCCTGGAAATGACGGACGATCCTGCCCTTCATATTGCCCAGCCTGACCGGCGATCCTACGGCGGGCCGTGTGTCGATGTCGACCGCCGCGCCGGAGAGCGAGAGGTCGATGATCCGACAGCTGTATCTCTCGCCGGTATCGACGGTGAGTTCCGTCAATGTCTTGCGGGGCGCAAGCCGGTCATGGCGCCGGTCTTCCGGCAGACCGAGTTCGTGTTTGTTGGCGATCCAGGTCAGCTGTGCCGCAAGCTTCTCGCGCTTGCGCTCCGTGGCGTTGAGCTGAATCACGAACGTATCGTCCGCGACGCGCGACACTGTGCCTTCGAGGCGACCTACATGGTCGACATAGGCAATGATACGCTCCCCGCCGCGCGGACGCGCGGGGGAGGTTAAGAGAACGTCGCCCGGCGACATCTCCAAGGCGGTACAGTCATACTCCTCGTGACTGGCAAGCATCAGTCGTCCCGAAAGATTGACCGAAACGCGCTGAAACGCACTTTCCTGATGTGGTTTCGGGGCGCTGTTCTGCGCATGCTGGAAGGAGAACATGATCACTCTATGATGGATATAGTTTGCAGGCGAAAGTATAGACCGCACCGATTAACAGAAGGTTCGCTCAGTTTCGTCTTCCGCCCTCGAAGACGCGCAGGTGCTGCGTCATGCGGAAGGGGCGGTCGCAGGCATCGATGCGGCTGGCGGTCAGACCGGCAGTGGAGCGCTCAGACGCGGGGAATGCGGCACACCGGCTGTCGAGGACAAGGTGCTGCAATGGCTTCATGTGCAGCCATATCGGACGGGACAGCGGCGACAGCGCGCCGAGTATGCGGTCGCCCGTGCCATCGGGAGAGGCGAGGGGGGTGAGCAGAACTTCCACGTCCAGCCGATCCCCGGTTGCGGTTGCGCCGGACGCGGCCAGAAGCATCGGCGTGCATCGCTTCACGACCTCACCGGCGATACCGGCAGCCTCCTCCTGCTGTCCGCCGAGCCACAAGGCGGAGAATTGACGGTGGCGGAGTTCGTCGCCGAACAGGCCGCAGATGTGGGTGCCCGCGAGACGAAAGTGTATTCCGCCGTCCGCCTGCGCCTGGAGGATGAAGATGTTGGGCAGGAGTGAACGAATATCGGCGGGCTGGATTTCGTCACGGCGCGGGAGATCGCGGTCGCCGCGAACTTCGTTCCAGTATTGAAACAGTTCCATGCTCGTTCTGCTGCGCATTTTTGCCCGATCGGTCGTTGTTGCGGCGCAGACCGTCCCGAATCGGGAGAGTCGGCGGCCCATTGCGTGGTCCTTGAGTGAATGGAGCGATTTTCGTGCCAGCGCGAAATTAAGGTTAACGGCCGGTTTCGATTGCGCTCGACGCCGGCGGCTGCCATTTCATTCGGCAGCACTTCACGAAGGATTGCCTTCAGCACATCGACTGATACGCGCGGATCGGCGCGTGACGCCGTTCAGTTTTCACTGGACGGCGTTTTTTTGTTTGCTTATCCCTTGCGCGCTGCTGCGGGCGGTTCGCCGCCGTTTGAGCGCAACCGCAGCGACCGAAGGGAAGAGGCAGCTATGGAACGGGATCAGGCGGCAACATCACCGGAAACCGATGTCGAAAGTCCCGGCGTCCGCAGTCGCGAGCCCGCCTTCAATCTTCCGCCGGGGCTGACCGGCATCCTTTTGTTCCTGATCGCGGTCCATGTCTTGAGGACCTATGTTCTGCCGGCCGAGATCGACCAGGAGCTGATCCTCAACTTTGCCTTTCTGCCGGTGCGCTACACGCTGCCGCTCGGTGAGCAGGGGCTGGTCTGGCTCTGGACGCCGGTGACCTATTCCTTCCTGCACGGCAGTTGGGAGCATCTCATCTTCAATGTCTTCTGGATGGTCGCGTTCGGCGCACCCGTCGTCAGACGGATCGGGATGGCCAGGCTCGCCTTGTTCTGGTGCCTGTCGGCGGCGGCCGCCGTCGGCTTGCACATCATCTTCCATTGGGGCGAGATGGCGGTGGTGATCGGGGCTTCGGGTGTCGTTTCCGGCTTGATGGGGGCGGCGGCCCGGTTCGTATTTTCCCCGAGCGGTCGCATCAGCCGCCAGTTTGCCCATCTCAATCGGCGGCTGTCGTTCGTGGAGACGCTCACCAACCGGTCCGTGCTCGTCTTCACCGGGATATGGTTCCTGACCAATTTGCTGGTGGGCTTTGGCATTCTGTCGATCGGAGGGGCAGGAAGCGTGGCCTGGGAGGCGCATATCGGCGGTTTCCTCTTCGGCTTCCTTCTGTTCGCATTCTTCGATCCCCGAAGGCAGGAAAGGTGAGGCGCCGCCAGCCGGGAAGAAGCTTCGACCGGCTTCGGGCGAGGGGTGCGACAATCGATTGTGTCAACCGCGGAATTTTTCGTGATGCCTGATTTCGCCGCAGAGGCGGACGGCTTTCTGCAGAAGCCTTGATTTCCTGAAGTCGCTGGAGCACCATTCATCACGGCCGCCGAATTGCTCGAGGCGACCGCGGAAAAGGCCGGGTGCCGGCGTAGCTTTGTGCTCGAGGAGGCGAAGGGCTGCGCAGGCGCCGGAATGGGTACGGGTTTCCTGCGGCCATTTGCACTGTCATCGCGGTCTTCCTTCCACCGGAGGAAAGTGCAGTGACCGGCACGGACGGAAACTCTTCCCGTCGGCCCGGTTTTGTCGCAACGGGAGATGTGCGCATGTCGGTGAAAGCGATTCTCAACGAAAAAGGCAGCAACGTCGTCACGGTCACGGCGCAGGTGACGGTGCAGCAGGTCGCGACTTTACTGCATGAAAATCATATCGGAGCCGTTGTCGTCGTCGATCCGGAGGAGCATATCGTGGGCATCATGACGGAGCGCGACATCGTCGCCTCGATTGCGAGATATGGTGCCGCCTGCCTCGACAAGCCGGTTTCTTCCGTCATGTGGCAGAACGTCTATTGCTGTCGCGAGGAAATGTCTGTCGACGCGCTGATGGAGATGATGAGTAAATTTCGCGCGCGTCATCTACCCGTGGAGCGGGAAGGCCGGCTGGCCGGCATTATTTCGATTGGAGACGTGGTGAAATATCACATCCGCGCCATCGAGAACGAGGCCGAACAGATCAAGGCCTATATCTCCGGCTAAGGCCTGTTGGGATTCATTTTGAGTTTATGACGGCTGACCGTGCGCCACTCGACTCCTGTGGCAAGCACAGGAATGGAGAAATCAAACAAGCGCGCCGGGTGTACGGATCTCAACGGGCCTTGGAACACTTGGGCCGATCCGCAAGTTCTCCCGGCCTTTCAACGAGGCAGCGGTTCCTGCATGCGCCGGATTTCCGAAAGCTTGATCTTGGCTTCCTGATAACCGCGCTCGATCGCTTCGCCGGCGCGGTGGAATTCCGAAAGTCCGATATCGTTCAGCTTCGGGTGGAGCGACAGATCCGGCGGATCGCCAGCCAGCCGGGCGCGCGAAATGCGGTCCTGAATGATGTTGAAGGCCTGGACCATCACACTGGTCATGCCGAGCCGTGCCGAAAAACGGTTTGTCTCCGTCGCCGGCGCGTCCGGCGTTTCCATGCCGGCACTGTGCTTGACGACCGCCGAGCGCCCGTAGACGTCGTAGTTCAGGTTGACGGCGACGACGTGCAATTGCTCATGTGCGCGGCAGACCGAAACGGGAACGGGGTTGACCAGCGCGCCGTCGATGAGCGTCCGGCCATTGGCGTTGACGGGCTCGAAGATGCCAGGCAAGGCGTAGGATGCGCGAATGGCGGTAATCAGGGATCCTTTCTCGATCCAGACCTCGTGGCCGCTGTAGACTTCCGTGGCGACGGCCACGAAGGGCCGGTCGAGATCCTCGATACTGAGGTTCTGCAGATGTTCCTGCATCCGCTTGGTGAGCCGCAGACCGCCAAAGAGGCCACCGCCGCCGATCGCGAAATCGAGCAAGCCGGCAATACGGCGCACGGTAAGCGAGCGGGCGAAAGCCTCCAACTCATCGAGCTTGCCGGCGAGGTAACAGCCGCCGACCAGCGCACCGATCGATGTGCCCGCAATCATTCCGACTTCGATGCCCTCCTCGTCGAGGGCTTTCAGGACACCGATATGGGCCCAACCTCGCGCAGCACCGCCGCCGAGCGCCAGCGCGATCCTGGGTTTCACGGACTGGGAAATGGGTGGTTCTGGAGGAGTGGTCGTGATCGATGACCCGTTCGCGCCGGAAAGATCGGCGATCTGACTGTTACGCGTGAATGTCCAGTTCAGCATCCGGCACCTCCGACACCGCCGAATAGATTAGCTTCCGACACGGCCCTGCAGCCCTACTACCGCATATTCCTGGAACCGAAGCGATTCGGCCATCGAAACATGCCGGTGCCGGCTTCACGTTTGGTCGCTGAAAGTCTGACACCATGATCGAGATATAGCACTGAACCGGCTACAAATGCGGCCCGCCCGATAAACATTGGATACAGCCTGCAACACATTTTGGTACTCCGCCGTTACCGCGGGAACCACTTACAAGATTAATGATTAGATGCCCGTTTGGTTGCCAAAAGATGAATATATCACCCAGGTGAACCAGGAAAATGCAGATGCTCAGTTGCCGGCGTAAATCTGCGCCGGATCGAAATGCCTGTGGTCGTCGGTGATCGCCACTTTTGCTTCGCCATCGGTGACGCCGACCGTCCGATAGAAGCACGAGCGGCGCCCGGTATGGCAGGTAGCATCGTGGCCAGCCACAGAGACTTTCAACCACACGGCATCCTGGTCGCAATCGGTTCGTATTTCCCGGACGGTCTGCAAATTGCCCGAGCTTTCGCCCTTCTTCCACAGGCGTTCGCGTGAGCGGCTGTAGTAATGCGCGATTCCGGTTTCGAGCGTGAGGGACAGCGCTTCGGCATTCATGTGCGCGACCATCAGCAATTCGCCGTCGCGGGCATCGGTGACGACGACCGTGATCAGACCCTTCTCGTCGAAACGCGGGGTGAAGGCCGGGCCGCTTTCCAGTTCGGCCTTGTCCTGCGGAGGGGATGCAAAAGTGAGCGTCATAGTCCGAGCTCCACTACAGCGCCGCGCGTCTCGGTCAGACGCGCAAGGTCGCTGTAGCACTTGGGGGTTGCTGCATGCTTTTCAACATGCGGTGGCGGAGCTTACTTGAAGCCCCGGAGCATCGTCATGAAACGGACCTGTTCGGCCGGCTCGCTCTTGAACGCACCGGTGAAGGTGGTCGTCAGCGTCGTCGCGCCCTGCTTCTTGATGCCGCGCATCGCCATGCACAGATGCTCGGCCTCGATCATCACCGCCACGCCTCGGGGCATGAGGGTCTCGTCGATGGCCTTGGCGATCTGCGCCGTCATCGCTTCCTGCGTCTGCAGACGACGGGCGTAGATATCGACGACCCGGGCGATCTTGGAAAGGCCGAGCACGCGGCCGTTCGGCAGATAGGCGATATGAGCCTTGCCGATGATCGGCACCATGTGGTGCTCGCAATGCGAATAGAACGGGATGTCCTTTTCCAGCACGATATCGTCGTAGCCGGAGACTTCCTCGAAGGTTCGCCCGAGCACGTCTTCAGCCACGAGATCGTAGCCGCCGAAAATTTCCCGATACGCCTTGGCGACGCGCGAAGGCGTGTCCTTCAGGCCTTCTCGTGCCGGATCTTCACCTGCCCAGCGCAACAAGACGCGAACGGCTTCTTCGGCTTCCTTCTGCGTCGGACGACCTGTGTCGTCGAGCACAGGAAAATTCTTCACTATGGCGTCCATATGGCCCCTTCAAGCAATACGAAATTGCTGACGTTTTATCTTTTCGGACAACTCGCCATTGGCCATACGCCTAACCCTGCAGGCTTGGGTTCCGTTGGCGGGCTCCGGGGCTTTCGGGTCTCGGCTTAGCAGTGCACTGGACCGTCCGGCACGGTTTCCCAAACAACAGGCGACATTTGATCCCCTTGCGGAACTGTCACCCCAACACGACATAGCATATAGTATGGTGCCACATGGATAAAAGAGCCCGAATGCGCCACGCCTTGCTTTTTTCCCGCCGCCTGGGGAAAATCATGCGCCGAACGCCCGAAACCGCGAAAAATCCACCGGATTCCTAAATGATAGACGACATTTACAACAGCAGAATTCTCGAATTCGCAGGGAATATTCCGCGCCTCGGAATGTTGACCGACGCCGACGCCGAAGCCGCCGCGCATTCCAAGCTTTGCGGCTCGAAGGTGAGGATCTGGCTGAAGATGGACGGCGACGTCGTCATCGACTTCGCCCATGACGTCAAGGCCTGTGCGCTCGGCCAGGCGTCCTCATCCATCATGGCGCGCCATGTCGTGGGTGCCCATGCGGACGAGATCCGGCAGGCTCGCGAGGACATGCTGGCCATGCTGAAGGCGGATGGGGAGGGGCCATCGGATCGTTTCGAAGACATGCGCTTTCTGAAGCCCGTCAAGGACTACAAGGCGCGTCATGCCTCGACAATGCTGACTTTCGATGCCGTCGTCGATGCCATCGGTCAGATCGAGGCGAGGCGCCTCGCCGCGGCCGTCTGAGCCATGTGCCCTCAGCCCCATGCCGATCATGCATTCACCCGTGGCGATGCCGGTGCCGCCGGAGGGCGGAATTGGTCTGGGCCGTTCCGCAAGACGCCGGGGCGCCTCGTCGGCGTCACCCTGATCCGCGCCTATCAACTGACGCTGTCGAGTTTCATCGGCAATTCCTGCCGGCACTTGCCGACCTGTTCGGAGTACGGCTTCGAGGCGATCGCCCGATACGGCCTCTGGGCCGGCGGGTGGCTGACCTTGTTCCGGGTCATCCGCTGCGGCCCGGGCGGAACCCACGGATTCGATCCGGTGCCGGAAAGCCTCGCACCGCGCCAGCGCTGGTACACGCCATGGCGCTACTGGCAATTACGCCGAAAGGACGCATGAGAGCCGTGACCATTCCGATGGAATACCGGCAGGCCTCTGCGGATTTCGACCGGTTCATCGTCGACGCGCGCGATATCGCCGCTCTTCAGACAACCAATCAGGCCTATACCATGGTGCAGGCGGTGCTTTACACTTTCCGCCGTCGCCTCGATATTTCCGGCGCCCTGCTTTTCGCCAAGGCGCTACCGCCGGTCCTTCGAGCGATCTTCGTCGCCGACTGGGACCTGGAGGAGCCGACCGTGCCCTTCTGCGAACGCCGGGCGATGACGCGCGAGGTGCAAGCCTTCCGCGGCAATCACAACGTCTCTCCGGAAACGGCGATCGCAGACGTAGCCGCGGCGTTGCGGCGCAATATAGACGAAATGCTGCTCGATCGCGTGCTCGCGCGCCTACCCGCGGGCGCTGTCGATTTCTGGCGGGCTTCAGGCGAATGAAGGCTTACGTCGCCTTGCTGCACAGCATCGTTCTCGCCGGCGGCCGGCGCGTCGTTATGGCCGACTTGAAGGCAATGGCCGAAGCGCTCGGCTACAGGGCGCCGCGCACGCTCGTCGCCACGGGCAATCTTCTGTTCGAGTCGCCAGCAAAGCCGCTCGCGGAATTGGAGGCCGAACTCGAAGGGACTTTCGAGAAGACCTTCGGCCGTCACGTCGACATCATCCTTCGTTCCGCGGAGGACTGGTCGAGACTTGCGGCAGGCAACCCTTTTCTTGCGGAAAGCGAAAGGGATCCTGCGAGCGTCCACGTGCGGGTGATGCGCTCTCCTCTCGAAGCCGACATGCGGGAAAAACTGCTCGGCCATTGCTCCAGGGGCGAGCGGGTGGCCATCGTCGACGGCGATCTCTGGGTCGATTTTGCCGGCAGGGCGAGCGAATCGAAGTTGCTCGGGGCGCTAACGACCAAACGGCTCGGCATCGGGACGGTGCGCAACTGGAACACGGTGAGGCGACTGCGTGAAATGGTTGCCGGTTGAGCGGCCGCCGCGCCTTTACTCCACGGTGAAAAAGCTTTATCAGGCCCGCGAACCGGCCCGGCCGGCAAACCATACCACCCGCATTCGTTGGCGGGACTGGATAGGAGATCATGATGTCGCATTCTGTTTCCCTTACATTTCCTGATGGCTCCGTTCGAGAATTCGCCGCCGGCACGACCGGTCGCGATGTCGCGGAATCGATCTCGAAGTCTCTCGCCAAGAAGGCCGTCGCGATCGCCATCAGCGGCGAACTGCGCGATCTCTCGGATGCCGTGACGGAAGGTAGGATCGAGATCGTCACGCGCGACGACAAGCGCGCGCTCGAGCTCATCCGCCACGACGCGGCCCATGTCATGGCGGAAGCCGTGCAGGAGTTGTGGCCGGGAACGCAGGTGACCATCGGTCCGGTCATCGACAACGGCTTCTATTACGACTTCGCCAAGAACGAACCCTTCACGCCGGACGACCTGCCCGTCATCGAGAAGAAGATGCGGGAGATCATCGCCCGCAACAGGCCCTTCACCAAGGAGGTCTGGTCGCGCGAAAAGGCCAAGGAGGTCTTTGCCGCCAAGGGCGAGAATTACAAGGTGGAACTCGTCGACGCCATCCCCGAGGGGCAAGACCTGAAGATCTATTACCAGGGCGACTGGTTCGATCTCTGCCGCGGGCCGCACATGGCCTCGACAGGCCAGATCGGTACGGCGTTCAAGCTGATGAAGGTGGCGGGCGCCTATTGGCGCGGCGACAGCAACAATCCGATGCTGACGCGCATCTACGGCACTGCGTGGCACACGCAGGAGGAGCTGGATCAGTATCTGCACGTGCTCGCCGAAGCCGAGAAGCGCGACCATCGCCGGCTCGGCCGCGAGATGGACCTCTTCCACTTCCAGGAGGAGGGGCCCGGCGTGGTCTTCTGGCATGGAAAGGGCTGGCGGATATTCCAGAGTCTCGTCGCCTATATGCGCCGCCGGCTCGAAGGCGATTACCAGGAGGTCAATGCTCCCCAGGTTCTCGACAAGTCGCTGTGGGAGACCTCCGGTCACTGGGGCTGGTATCGCGACAACATGTTCAAGGTGACTGTCGCCGGCGACGATACGGACGATGACCGCGTCTTCGCGCTGAAGCCGATGAATTGCCCCGGACACATTCAGATCTTCAAGCACGGTCTGAAGTCTTACCGCGAACTTCCTGTTCGGCTGGCGGAATTCGGCGCAGTCCACCGTTATGAACCCTCCGGCGCGCTGCATGGCCTCATGCGCGTCCGCGGCTTTACGCAGGACGATGCGCACATCTTCTGCACCGACGAGCAGATGGCGGCCGAATGCCTGAAGATCAACGACCTGATCCTTTCCGTCTATGAGGACTTCGGCTTCAAGGAGATCGTCGTGAAGCTGTCGACGCGGCCGGAAAAGCGCGTGGGCTCCGATGAGCTTTGGGATCGCGCCGAAGCCGTGATGACGGAAGTCTTGCAGACCATCGAGGCGCAGTCCGAAGGCCGCATCAAGACCGGCATCCTGCCGGGCGAGGGCGCCTTCTACGGCCCGAAGTTCGAGTATACGCTGAAGGACGCGATCGGCCGCGAATGGCAGTGCGGAACAACGCAGGTCGACTTCAACCTGCCGGAGCGTTTCGGCGCCTTTTACATCGACAGCGAATCCGAGAAGCGCCAGCCGGTGATGATCCATCGCGCCATCTGCGGTTCGATGGAGCGTTTTCTCGGCATTCTGCTGGAGAACTATGCCGGCCACATGCCGCTGTGGATATCGCCGCTGCAGGTGGTGGTCGCAACGATCACGTCGGAAGCGGACGATTACGGCCGCGAAGTCGCCGAACGCTTGCGTGATGCGGGGCTGACGGTCGAGACCGATTTCCGCAACGAGAAGATCAACTACAAGGTCCGCGAGCATTCGGTGACGAAGGTTCCGGTGATCGTCGTCTGCGGCAAGCGCGAAGCGGAGGAGCGCTCGGTCAACATCCGTCGCCTGGGTTCTCAGGCGCAGACGCCAATGTCGCTGGACGAGGCGGTCGCTTCGCTTTCCGCCGAAGCCATGGCACCGGACCTAAAGCGCAAGAGCAATTCCAGGAGAGGTGTGTAACGGTTTTCGTGCGCGAGTGCGTAGTTTCAAAACGTTCGAGCGCACGCCCGCAACTGAAACTGTGGGATTCCGTGAGCACCGTTGTGAGGCTCTTGTCGCGCGGCTGCCGCTCATCCGGCGGCCGCCACCTACTGCCATCTTGATGGGTGAAGGTACCGGCAGGCGGTTGAGGGGTCGGGCGGGGCTACGTCTTCAGTCCTGCGCGTCCGCGGCCTCGTCGGGTTCGCCGCTGCCGTTGAGCAGCACTTCAACATCAGTGTTGACCCCGGCCTTCACGGCGAAGTCGCGCTGGTAGATCTTGTCCTTGTTGCGCGCCACCGCCGTGTAGCTGCCCTCGGCAAGGATGAGGGTCGGGAAGGCGCCGACGCTCTCGCTGACGACGTCGCCGGAGGAGGTGAGAATCGACCAGGCGGTATCCGCAATGGCTTCGCCGCCGGCTTCCGAGACGAGTTTCAGGGTCAGCTTCGCGGCGCGGTGCTGGATCGTCGCTTCGGTCAGCTTGCCGGCTTCGATCTGGATGTCGGCACGGATGACGGCATTCACCGATCCGTAGTTCGACACGACGTGGTAGGTGTCGGCATTGAGCTGAACCACCGTACCGGGCTTCACGTCGGCGACCACGAGGCCGCGCTCGCCATCCTCCCTCACGTCGGAAGAGAAGATCGAAAAGCTGAGTTCGTTCGGCGGGATGCGGACATCGCTGCCGGAGACGGCGTTCAGCATGACGCCCCCGGCATCGAGCACGAGCACCTGTTTGTCGAGCGGGCCGTCTTCGGGCACACGAATCTTGCGGGTCGCGCCGGCCCGGCCAAAAGCGACATTGACGAAATATTCGCCGGGCACGAGATTGAAAGCGGTGGAGCCGCCCTCGGAGGTCGCGAGCAGCGGCAGCTTTCCGTCGCTGCCCGGAATGGGGCTGAAGACCCGCCAGGTAAGGCCCGATTGGACCGGCTTTCCATTATCCGTCAGCAGTGCCTCGAGCTTCACGTCCTTCAGTTGGCCGCCCTGCATCGGATCGGTGATGAGCGGGCTGAAGCCGGTAAGCTTCGGCATCTTGTGCGTGCCGGAGATCGAGGGAAAGCTCTTGAAGGCGTCTGTGGCATCCTCCGCAAGCGCACGTCCCGCACCGGGCCCGGCGAGTGTGATCGCCAGAACGGTTCTCAGGAAAATACGAGGACGGAGACGCATGAGAGCAGTTGACTTCTTGACTGGGTGACTCCACTTGGGACGCCGGTATGGCATTTTCGTGGCTGCCGATCCGGCGGCAAACTAGTGGAATTCGCTCGATATGAAAACCGAAATAAAGCTTGTCGACTATCTTGCCTCCCGCAGGTCCATCCCGGCCTTTCAGATGGGTGAGCCAGGACCCAGCAAGGCGGAAGTCGCGGAGATGCTGAAGCTCGCCTCGCGCGTGCCGGATCATGGCAAATTGGCGCCGTGGCGCTTCATTGTCTATCGGGGCGAGGAGAGGGCGCGCATCAGCGCCGAACTGAAGAAGATGGCGCTTGCCGCCAGGCCGGACATGCCGGAAGAGATGATCAAGGTCGAGGAGGCGCGGCTGACGCGCGCGCCCGTCGTGGTCGCCGTGGTCAGCAAGGCGGCGCCGCATTTCAAGATTCCGGAATGGGAGCAGCAGATGTCGGCTGGTGCCGTCTGCCTCAATCTGCTGATGGCCGCAAATGCGCTCGGTTACGCTTCGAACTGGCTGACCGAGTGGTATGCCTTCGAGGAACGGGCCTATCCGCTGCTCGGCGTGGCGCCGGGCGAGAAGATTGCGGGCTTCATTCACATCGGCACCGCAATGGTGCCGCCGACGGAGCGCCCCAGGCCCGAACTCGAAGAGATCGTCACCTGGGTCGGGGAGGGCGACTGATGTTCTACGATACGGCCGGAAACGGACACGGCCTGCCGCACGATCCCTTCAAGGCGATCGTGTCGCCGAGACCGATCGGCTGGATCGGCACGCGCGCGGCCGATGGGGCGCTGAATCTCGCGCCCTATTCCTTTTTCAACGCCATCAGTGACCGGCCGAAGCTCGTGATGTTCGCCTCGAGCGGCTACAAGGATTCGGTACGCAATATCGAGGCGACCGGGGATTTCACCGCGAGCTTTGCCAGCCGCAACCTGAGCGAGGCGGTCAATCTCACCTCGGTGGCAGCCCCGCATGGTGAAAGCGAGTTCGAGATTGCCGGGCTGACCCCCGTCGACGGAACGCTCGTGAAGGCTCCCTTCGTGGGAGAGGCCTTCGCGGCGCTCGAATGCCGGATGACGGATATCTTTCGTCCCAAGGGCGTCGACGGCGTGGCTTCCGACAGCTATGTCGTCATCGGCGCAGTGGTCGGCATTCACATCCGCGAGGAGGCCATTCGCGACGGGCGGTTCGATATGGCGACCGTGAAGCCGCTCGCCCGGCTCGGCTACATGGACTATTGCGATGGCGGCGACGTCTTCGAAATGATCCGGCCTGTCCGCTAGATCACGATGGTTCAGGTGATCGACCTGAGACCGTCGTCCATCGATTCATCCCGTCTGGGCTTGGGGCGCGACACCTGCAGCGGCAAGAAGACCGATCTGTTGCGGCGAGCGGATGGCAACGCTGGAAAAGCCATTCTCTACGCTGCTTTTCCACAGGCGTCGCACGGCCCCCTCATCATCGGCGTCGACCGGCAGCATGTCGTAAGCCGCGATGCGGGCCTCGTGAGCTCTCAGGACCGCCGCCGCGCGGCCGGCCCGAACGACGGCCGGCGCATCGCCGGTTTCGGTGACGCGCCTGCAACCACACGCTTCCGCCAGGGCCGAAGCATCGAATATCAGTGCCGAGAGGCGCGGTGATGCACCCGCCAGCGAATGCGGCGACAGGACGCTTTCCGGCGTCGTCGCGTATTCGGCAAGAATCACCGTTCGGCCCTCGGCCTTGCCGGCCGCCGCCTCGGCGACCCTGAGCAGCACATCGAGCCGCTGAATGTCTGCGGGGCCGCGGCATCCGGGCAGCACGATGCCATCGAAGCCGTTGCCGATCAAAGCGGCAAGCTCGTCTTCGCCGGGATCGCCGCTCGTCCCGATCCGGGCGAGCAACAGGCAGCCTGCATCCTGCCGAGGCAGGTCCGAGAGTGGCCGGCCAGTTTGGCCGCCGGTCATCACGACCGCTTGAACGGCGGTCAGGATCTCCTTCGGAGGCGACGGGTCGCCGGCCGGCAGATACAGGAGCGGTAGGGTGGTTATCGCGCCGTTAACAGACATGGTGAACCAATCTTAAACCTTTGGCCGCTAGGCTTCGAGCATGGGGCTGCTCGGTGACTAGTGGGGCATAGGTGATCATACAAGCATTTCTTCGCTGGGTGGAAACGGCGAAAGCCAGCGAACGTGCCAGTGCTGCCAGTGCGCTTGGTCGCGCCTATGCTGAAGCCGCTGTGAACGGCATCGATCGGCGAGCGGCCGAAATGGCCATGACCTTTCTCCTCGACGATCCTTCGCCCAAGGTGCGTCGATCTCTTGCCGAGGCGCTGGCCGATTGCCCGGTTGTACCGCGCTCGATCATCAAGGCGCTTGCGCAGGATCAGCCCGAGATCGCCTACGTCACCATTTCCCGCTCTCCCGTCCTGAACGACGAAGATCTTGTCGACATGACGGCGGACGGCGGCGCGGAGATGCGGGCAATGATCGCCTCCCGTAGCGCCGTCTCATGCGCGGTTGCGGCTGCGATCGCCGAGATTGGCGGCGAGGAAGAGGTGCTCATTCTGTTGGAAAACCCGGGGGCCAGACTTTCTCCGGGCTCGTTGCGGCGAATAGCCGACCGCCTCGGCGATAGCGTGGCCGCCCGTGGCCTGTTGCTCGAGCGTCATGATCTGCCGAGCGACGCGCGCCAGATACTCGCCGAAAAAGTCGGCGCGGCGCTTGCGGCCTCCGACCTGGTACGCGCCGTTGTGGGCGAGGAGCGGGCGCAGCGTGTCGTGCGGGAGTCGTGCGATGCGGCAGCGCTGACGCTTTCCTCGGCCTCCGCGAGGGAGGAATTGCAGCGGATGGTTGCCGGTCTCCGCAAAGCCGGCCGCCTGACGCCGGCTCTGCTGTTGACGGCGCTTTGCAGCGGCCGGACGGAGTTTTTTTCCGCGGCGATCGTGGATCTGTCCGGAGTCCCGGAAAAGCGTGTCCGATCGATCCTTTCGGGCGGGCGGTTCCACTCGATCAGGGCTCTCCTCGAAACTGCGGGTCTTGGCCGTGAAGTAAGCGGAGTGTTTTCGGAGGCCGTATTGTTCTGCCAATGCGAGGCAGATGCGGATCACGATGGGGTCTCGCCCTCCGTGGCCGCCAGACTTTCGGATCGCCTTCGCCGCCGAAGCCGCGGCGCATATCACGTCGTCGCCGAACTGGCGGAGCGGCTGGCTTTTGCCGAGCAGCGGCAGAGGGCGCGCAACTACGCGTCGCAATCCCGCCAGGCCGCGTAAGAGGACTTGATTACCTCAATTGCCGAATCGGCGCGCCACCCAGGAATAGCCGTCTTCGACGTAGTGGACCGGTGCGCTGACGATCGCCTTCAGTTTCTCCCGGTCGGGTACGGCGCCACTGATCAATGCCAAAGCGCGCCTCGGCAAGGTTGGTTCTCCGCCTTCCGCCGCTGGGGGTGTGTTTTGCTGCAGGCCCGGCTCGGTCGGAAGCGTTGCATTCATCTCCGGAACCGGCTCGGTTTCCGCCGTCATGCCCGGCCCTGAGCTCTCGCACACGGCCACCACGACCGGGTAGTTCCTGTCGGAGAACCGCGGCAGTTCCTTTTGCGATTCCGCGTCGCACTGCACGATCGACGGCCAGTCGCCGTTCACGGTCGAGATGTAATGGCATTGGGTCACGTTGTCGTCGCAACCGAGAATGGTCATGACGATCAGGGCGGCTTTCATGGTCACTTCTTCCGTTCAGATGATGGCGACTCCCTGTTTATGGCCGTCCGATTCTTTCCAAAGAAGGGCAAAGCCGGCCGGGCCTGAAACAAATTGTTTCTCCCCGTTACGCGGATTGATTGTGATAGCTGCGAACTTGCGTCGTTTGGCGTATTGGTCCCGGCGTCCTTCGGCGTTAGAGCGTTGGTACCGGGCGCTTCCGGGGCGGGACCGAATGGATTCCTTTGGAAGCTCACATCCAGCTTACGATCGTGCATGGGGAGAGACTGAAATGACCGCCGTAGCCATCGCCGAAGAGTCGCCGCGCCAGCCGGCCGTCATCCGCCTGCTCGAATTGTCCGACGCCTATGCGGCATCGCTCTATCCGGCCGAAAGCAATCATCTGGTCGATCTGTCTCAGTTGGAGCAGCCGGCCGTATCCTTTTTCGTCGCTCGACGTGACGGCGAAATCGTCGGCTGCTGTGGCCTCGTCGAAGCAGGCGACGGTACGGCCGAGATCAAGCGGATGTTCATCGACCCGGAGGCGAGGGGGCTGAAGATTGGCAAGCTGCTCATATCGGCCCTTGAAGCCAAAGCGGCAAAGCTCGGTCTGACGGCGATCCGTCTTGAGACCGGCATCCATCAGCCGGAAGCGATCGGCCTGTACAGGGCATCCGGCTACGTGGAGCGCCCGCCCTTCGGCACCTATCTGCCGGATCCGCTGAGCCTGTTCATGGAAAAACCGGTTCGGCAGGAGCCGTGAGGGCGATCACGCGTTCAGATATCCAGGTTGTCCGCAAAAACGGCGCGCTCCTGGATGAAACGGAAGCGGGCCTCGGCTTTCGTTCCCATCAGGCTGTCGACGGCATCGCGGGTACCCTCGAAGTCGACATCGTCGATTTCGACCTTGAGGAGCGTCCGCTTGGCCGGGTCCATCGTGGTTTCCTTGAGCTGCGCGGGCAGCATCTCGCCGAGGCCTTTGAATCGCCCGAGTTCGACTTTGCCACGGCCATTGAACTCCGTCCGCATCAGCTCTTCGCGATGCGCGTCGTCGCGGGCATAAAGCGTCTTGGAACCCTGGCTCAGGCGATAGAGCGGCGGCACGGCGAGATAGAGATGGCCGCCGCGAATCAGCTCCGGCATTTCCTGGTAGAAGAAGGTGATCAGAAGAGATGCGATGTGCGCACCGTCGACGTCGGCGTCGGTCATGATGATGATGCGCTCGTAGCGCAGGTCCTCTTCGCGATACTTCGAGCGCGTGCCGCAGCCGAGCGCCTGGACGAGATCGCCGATCTGCTGATTGGCACCGAGCTTCTCCCGGCCGGCGCTGGCGACGTTGAGAATCTTGCCGCGCAGCGGCAGGATCGCCTGGTTGGCGCGGTTGCGCGCCTGTTTGGCCGATCCGCCGGCCGAGTCCCCTTCGACGATGAAGAGTTCGGCACCTTCCGCCGTATTCTGGGCGCAGTCCGCGAGCTTGCCCGGCAGGCGCAGCTTGCGGACCGCCGTCTTGCGGCTGACTTCCTTTTCCTTGCGCCGCCGTACGCGCTCTTCGGCGCGCTCCACCACCCAGTCGAGAAGCTTGGCCGCCTCTGCCGGATTGTCGGCGAGGTAATGGTCGAAAGGATCGCGAAGCGCGTTTTCGACGATCCGCTGCGCCTCCACCGTTGCCAGCTTGTCCTTCGTCTGACCGACGAATTCCGGCTCGCGAATGAAGACCGAGAGCATGCCTGCCGCGGAGATCATGACATCGTCGGTGGTGACGATCGCAGCGCGCTTGTTCTGGGTGAGCTCGGCGTAGTTCTTGAGCCCCTTCGTCAGCGCAATGCGCAGGCCCGCCTCGTGCGTTCCCCCTTCGGGTGTCGGGATGGTGTTGCAGTAGGAATGGATCTGCTGGTCGCCGCCATACCAGGTGACCGCCCATTCGAGCGAACCGTGGCCGCCGGACTTTTCCGATTTGCCGGCAAAAATCTCGCGGGTGACGGTGAATTCCTTGCCGAGCGTGGCGGCGAGATAGTCCTTGAGGCCGCCGGGAAAATGAAACACGGCCCTGTCCGGGATTTCCGAACCTTCCGGCAGGAGCGCCGGATCGCAGGACCAGCGGATTTCGACGCCGCCGAAGAGATAGGCCTTGGAGCGGGCCATTCGGAAAAGTCGCGCCGGCTCGAAGCGGGCATGCGGTCCGAAGATCTGCGGGTCGGGGTGGAAGCGGACCCTGGTGCCGCGCCGGTTGTGTACGTCACCCAGGTCTTCCAGGCCGCCCTGCGCGATGCCGCGGGAGAAGCGCTGGCGATAGAGCCGGCGGTTGCGTGCAACCTCGACTTCAAGGTCGTCCGACAGTGCGTTGACCACCGAAACGCCGACGCCGTGCAGGCCGCCGGAAGTCTCATAGGCCTTGCCGTCGAACTTGCCACCGGCATGCAGCACCGTCATCACCACTTCGAGCGTCGACTTGCCGGGAAATTTCGGGTGGTTCTCGACCGGGATGCCGCGGCCGTTGTCGGTCACCGTCAGGTAGCCGTCGGCGTCCAGGCTCACGTCGATGAAGTTGGCGTGCCCTGCGACCGCCTCGTCCATCGAGTTGTCGATGACCTCGGCGAACAGATGATGCAGCGCCTTTTCGTCCGTCCCGCCGATATACATGCCCGGACGGCGCCGGACCGGCTCCAGACCTTCCAGCACCTCGATTGCCGAAGCGTCGTAGTCGCTGCCGTCGCTCGTCTTGGGTGCGGGGCGCGGCGCTTCGTTACCGGCGACGGGGGCCGCGGGCTTGCGTGGCGCGGCATCCGCCGGCTTCGGCTGTTGGGGCATAGCGGAAAAAAGGTCGCTGCTGTCGTCCATGAAGCGTTCAGATCGTTCCTGTCTAAGTGTCGGCTAGGCCATAGCAAGACCGCGGCGCGGCCGCCATCCTTTGTCGCGCGAATCACCGGAATTCTGCCAGAGTCTCGCCGGAAGAGCGAACAAAAGGCGAATTTCGATGCCCCGGAGGAAGAAATATCCTTTAATGAGTCAGATTTGCCGCGCCAGTGTTGCTTGGCCGAGGCGCCGGTGGCAAGGCATGCGCCGAACGAGGGAGCCGATCGGGTGTCCATGTCCACAATTCTTTTCTCCGTACGGCATCTGATCGGCGCGCTTCTTTTCGCGAGCCTTGCCGTTTCCGCAAGGGCCGAACCCCTTGAGCCCTACAAGGATGCGCTGTTTCGCAATAGCAAGCTGCTTCAGGAGGCGGATGGCGGCGACTTCCGCGTTGTCGATTACCAGGAGCTCCGCGACATCAACGAGCGCGACCAGATCCCCGAGCGGCGGGTGAAGCGCGCTTACGTGTCGCTCGGTGTCAAGAGCGTGCAGGTGAACGAGACGCTCGGTCTGGGCGAGCGGGGGCTTGACGTCACCCGCGTCGGCCCCGATCGCGGCGCCGCATTCACCGTGATCTTCATCCATGGTCGCGGCGGCGACCGCCGTCTCGGCGTCAATGATTTCTCATTCGGAGGCAATTTCAATCGCCTCAAAAATCTAACTGTCGTCAATGGCGGTACGTATTACGCTCCAAGCGTCAGGTCCTTCGATGCTGCGGGCGTAGCGGATATTTCGGCTCTGATCCGCTTCGCCGCGGAGCGCTCCGGCGGCCGGCCGGTGGTCCTTTCCTGTGCCTCCATGGGAAGCTTCATCTGCTGGGGCATAGCCCGCCGAGAGGCAACCGTCTCGGCCCTTGGCGGCATGATGATCATGGGCGGTCCCGCCGACCCCGACTTTCGCAAAAGTGCGGCCTACGGCGCGCGGCTGCCGATATTCTTCAGCCACGGCAGCCGCGACAGCGTCTATCCGGCCGCGTCCCAGATCGCGTTCTATCGCAGCCTCAGATCGAAGGACTATCCTGCCCGTTTCGTCCTGTTCGAAACAGGTTCGCATGGAACGCCGATCAGGATGACGGACTGGCGAGAGGCGCTGAACTGGATTCTCGACCGCTAGATCACGATGTTTTTAGGTCGGGTCGACCTAAAAACATGAACGTGATCGATTCCAAGAAGTTGGAGCGGGATGCGGGCGGAAAACCGCACACACTTTTCCTCACCCCGCTCTAGATTAACGCGATCGGTTGTGGAGTTGACGGCGGCAATGAGGATGGACGATTCCGAGAACGCAGGGCGGTTTGGAAACCGCTCTCAACCGACCGTTTCACCCGATGACTACGAGGACGGCATGAGCTCGGTGGGCCCCATGGCGTTTCTTCCCGTGGGCAATGGCCTGAGCTATGGCGACGTTTGCCGCAATGAACTTGGGACCCTTATCGCAAGCAGGAGGCATAACCGCATCCTGTCTTTCGATCCGGGAAGTGGGACCATTCGCTGTGAGGCCGGCGCTATCCTTGCCGACCTGCTCGCGCGCGCCGTCCCGCACCGCTTTTTTCTTCCCGTGACGCCGGCGACGGGCCTCGTCACCGTCGGCGGTGCCGTCGCCAACGACGTCCACGGCGGCAATCACCATGCGCGTGGCTCCTTCGGCAATCACGTCCGGCGCCTGACCCTGCTCCGTTCGACGGGCGAACGCCTGGTCTGCTCGCCCGAGGAGAATGCAGAGCTCTTCGCTGCGACGATCGGCGGCCTGGGACTGACCGGGCTGATCCTCGACGTCGAGCTTCGGCTGATGAAGGTGCCGTCGCCGCATGTCCAGCGGCACGTGCATCGCTTCGACAGCCTCGATCGATATTTCACGCTGGCCGAACGAGCCGAAGAGGAGCACGAGTATTTCGTAGCCTGGCTCGACCAACTCGCGACGGGACGGCGCATGGGGAGGGGCGTGCTGTTCGCCGCGGATCACGCCGACGGCGCTTGCGAATATCCTGACATCCCGAAGGGGCCGAGGCTCGCCGTGCCTTTTTCTCCGCCCTTCAGTCTGTTCAACAGCGTGACGCTGAAACTGCTGAACGAATACCGCTTTCGCAAGCACGACCGTGGCGAGACCGTGTCGACGGAGACGTGGGCTTCCTACTTTCACCCTCTCGACGCGATCGGCGGGTGGCGCAGGCTCTACGGGCGGCGTGGACTCTGCCAGCATCAAAGCGTCTATCCCGTCGCGACCGCGCCGGAGACCACGGCGCGGTTGCTTGAAACAGCCCGCCGCGCCGGTCATGCGTCCGTAGGGACGAAGCTGCAGCGTTTCGGTGACATAGCCTCCCCTGGGGTTCTCTCCTTTGCGAGGCCGGGCTTCACCCTGACCATGGACTTTGCCGATCAAGGCGAGGCGACGGTCAAGCTGCTCGACGCTCTCGACGAGATTGCCGTTGTGGCCGGCGGTGCGGTCAATCCGTGCCAGGACTTCCGAATGAGCTCGGCCGTTTTCGAAGCATCATTTCCCGCCTGGAAAAGACTGGAGGCACTGCGCGATCCGGCAATGGTCTCGGCCTTCTGGCGGCGCACGGCTTTGGCGCCTGGGCAAACCTAACGCTTCTGCCCCCTTATGTTCATGTCGAATTCCACGACATTGGAATAAATGGGCGTCCCGACGGTCATGCCGTAGGGCGAGCGACGGATGCTGCCGCGGATCGTGAAGGAAATCGACCGCCTGTTCCAGTCGGTAAGCCTCACGTCGAAACGCTCCTTGCGGCTCTTGCCGCGGGCGGTCAGAACGCCCTCGATCGTTGCGGTGTCCGGGCCGGTCTGGCTGACGCCGGTAGAGTGGAAGGTCACGGTCTTGTGGTTGGCCGCATCGAACACTGCGCTGGAGCGCAGGAAGTCCTCGATCCGGCGCTCGGTGGACCTCACGCTCTCCGGAAAAAGCGTGAATTCCACGGAGGATCGCCCGATGTCATGGCCATCGATCCGGAATACGCCCGAGAATTTAGTGAAGCTGCCGGCAATGCCGCCGCTGCCACCTACTTGTCCGACGCTGAACTGAATACTCGAGGAGCTCGCGATACGGTAGTTCCCGGCAGCATTCGCAAGTGCCGGCGCTTTTGCGCCCTCAACCGGCGTCCCTGCGAGGCCAAGGGCGAGAAGCGAAAGCGGCAGGGCCACTGCCATGGACTGCTTGCCTGGGCTGGTCATATGCGTTTCCTCTCGACAACGGTGTCGTCCTTTTCGGAAGTGTCGGCGGTGCTGCCGGTGCGCGGCATCGGCCCGGAGCGAAGCATGCGGATGAGCACCAAGTCGCGCCGCACGAGATGGTGATAGAATGCTGCCGCCGCGTGGATTGCGACCAGGCCAAGCGTCACATAGGCGAGCGTTGCATGGGCGAAGGCCCAGAACGCTTCCGAAGCCCCGGATGTCGGGAGCGGCAGATGCGGAATGACGATCAAGTTGAAATAAAAGCTCGGGATCGCCAGCGTGGAGACCGACACGACCGCCCAGCCGGACAGCGGCACGAGGAGTGCGAGCGCGATGAGCGACAGATGCGTGGCCCGCGCAGCCATGTGCTCCATCGGGCCAAGGGTGGGAGAGGCGGCCGGACTGGTTTCCACGAGCCACCAGAGCATCCGAAACGCAGCCAGTCCCAAGGCCGTGAAGCCGAACGACTTGTGCCACTGGTAAAGGGAGAACTGCAAAGCCGGGTCGATCTCGATGCGCCGCATGACGATGCCGGCGAGGATAAGCCCGAGGATCAGAACGGCGATCGTCCAGTGAAGGGCGATCGTCACCGTTCCGAAACCGTTGTCGCTGTTGCGCAGCATGGCAGACTCCGACGCCCGGTGCGTACGTCTACGTGGCGGTAGAACGTCTCCGCCTTAGACGCCCACGGCGCCGTTTTTATTCGCTTTCGCCGGGACGATTTCCCATTGGCTTGAGCGCCGGCAACGCTGGACGGGGTGGGCGGATTCGCCGTGCTCGGAGAGGCGACACCGAATAATCCGGCTGGTGCCTTTTTTTTACGCGAGCGATTTGCTACGCCGCTTGCCGAGACGAAGAGACCTGATCTGGAGGAGACCCCATGACGCCCGATATCCGCCCGCTCGTCGCCGGCAACTGGAAGATGAATGGAACCCGCGCGTCTCTCGATCAGATCAAGGCAATGGCCGAGGGCGTCAAAGGCGACCTTTCCGCGAGGGTGGACGCCCTGATCTGCCCGCCGGCCACATTGCTTTACGTTGCGACCGCGCTTTGCGACGACAGCCCTTTGATGATCGGGGCTCAGGACTGCCACCAGAAGCAGTCGGGAGCCCATACCGGCGAAGTCTCGGCTGAAATGGTCGCCGATTGTTTCGGCACTCATGTGATCGTCGGCCATTCCGAACGGCGCACCGATCATGGCGAAGGTGACGCACTGGTGCGTGCCAAGGCCGAGGCCGCGCATGGCGCGGATATCGTCGCGATCGTTTGCGTCGGTGAGACGGAACAGGAGCGCAAGGCCGGCCGGACGCTCGACATCCTGAAGCGCCAGCTCGCCGAGAGCCTCCCGGACCAGGCGACGTCCGAAAACACGGTGATCGCCTACGAACCCGTGTGGGCGATCGGCACCGGCCTGACGCCCACCGTGTCCGACGTCGACGAGGCGCACGCCTTCATGCGCCGCGAGCTCGTCTCGCGCTTCGGCGCGGAAGGCGGCAAGATGCGCATCCTCTATGGAGGCTCCGTCAAGCCCTCGAATGCGAAGGAACTCATGGGCGTTGCCAATGTCGACGGCGCCCTGATCGGCGGCGCGAGCTTGAAAGCGGATGATTTCCTCGCCATCTACAGGGCCTATGAAGAATTGACTGCCTGATTGCCGCGGGACTTGGAATAGCTGGCGGCTTGGTATAAAGAGGCGCCAAATTTGACGCGGCCCCACGGTGAGGCCGGCGCCGTTCGATTCGCATGCCCCGCAGAGGGCAGGACTGGAAGCTGATGCAGACCATACTACTCGTCATCTATCTCATGGTGGTCGTCGCCCTGATCGGCGTCGTTCTCATTCAGCGTTCCGAAGGCGGCGGTCTCGGAATCGGCGGCGGCTCGGGCTTCATGTCTGCGCGTGGGACGGCCAATGCGCTGACCCGAACGACCGCCATTCTGGCCTTCCTTTTCTTCGCGCTGGCGCTGGCGATGGGCATTCTTTCGCGCTACGAGCCGCAGGCGACCGACATTCTCGACCGTATCCCGGGAACGAGCTCGAGCGGCGGCGTTCTCGATTCGCTCGGTGGCGGTCAGACCGCACCGGCCGGCGGAAACACCGAGACTCCGGCCAACGGCAACGGCGCCAACAACGCCGCCCCGGCAGGTGGTACTGCCGCGCCTCAGGCCCCGGCAGATGCCGCGCCTGCCGCTCCGGCTCCCGCGGCCCCGGCTGCTGGCGCCAACGGCAATACGGGATCGCAAGTTCCGAGCGGTCAGTAAGGCCGGAAATCAGAAGATCTGCCGGCGGATGGCTTCATCCGCCGGTTTTGTTTTGTGTGAAATCCGCCCTTCCGCACGGAAAATTCTGAAAGATGAATTTTTCGGTGGCGGAATCGTTTGTGAAAAGGTATCCGGTGACTCCCATGGCGCGATATGTATTCATCACTGGCGGCGTGGTCTCCTCCCTCGGAAAAGGCATCGCTGCGGCCGCTCTTGGAGCGTTGCTGCAGGCGCGTGGCTACCGTGTGAGGCTGCGCAAGCTCGATCCCTACCTGAACGTCGATCCGGGCACCATGAGCCCCACCCAGCACGGAGAGGTGTTCGTCACCGACGACGGCGCGGAGACGGATCTCGATCTCGGGCACTACGAGCGTTTCACGGGCCGCTCCGCGACCAAGACCGACAACATCACCACAGGGCGGATCTACAAGAACATTATCGACAAGGAGCGGCGCGGCGACTATCTCGGCGCGACGGTCCAGGTGATCCCGCACGTCACAAATGAAATCAAGAACTTCGTCACCGAAGGCAATGAGGACTACGATTTCGTCATCTGCGAAATCGGCGGCACCGTCGGCGATATCGAGGCGATGCCTTTCATGGAGGCGATCCGCCAGCTCGGCAACGACCTGCCGCGCGGGACCGCCGTCTACGTCCATTTGACGCTGATGCCCTACATTCCGGCCGCGGGCGAGCTGAAGACAAAGCCGACCCAGCATTCCGTGAAAGAACTGCAGGCGCTCGGCATTCACCCGGATATCCTGCTCGTGCGCGCCGACCGCGAAATTCCGGAAGCGGAACGCCGCAAGCTGTCGCTCTTCTGCAATGTCCGCCAGTCCGCGGTCATCCAGGCGCTCGACGTCGCTTCGATCTATGACGTGCCGATCGCCTATCACAAGGAAGGGCTCGACAACGAAGTGCTTGCCGCCTTCGGCATCGAGCCGGCGCCGAAGCCGCGCATGGAAGCTTGGGAAGACGTGGCGCACCGGATCCGCACGCCGGAAGGCGAGGTGACGATCGCGATCGTCGGAAAATATACCGGTCTGAAGGATGCCTATAAGTCGTTGATCGAGGCGCTCTACCATGGCGGCATCGCCAATCGCGTCAAGGTCAAGCTCGAGTGGATCGAGTCGGAGGTCTTCGAAAAGGAGGACCCGGCGCCCTATCTGGAAAAGGTCCACGGCATTCTCGTTCCGGGCGGCTTCGGCGAACGCGGCTCGGAAGGCAAGATCAATGCGGCGCGGTTCGCCCGCGAGCGTAAGGTGCCCTATTTCGGCATCTGCTTCGGAATGCAGATGGCCGTCGTAGAAGCGGCGCGCAATCTTGCCGGTATCGAAAAGGCGTCCTCGACGGAGTTCGGCCCGACCAAGGAGCCGGTCGTCGGCCTGATGACCGAGTGGGTGAAGGGCAATGAACTCGAGAAGCGGTCGGCCGCGGGCGATCTCGGCGGCACCATGCGCCTCGGCGCCTATCGCGCGGCCTTGAAGCCCGACACCAAGATCGCCGCGATCTATGGGGCGCCCGATATTTCCGAGCGTCATCGCCACCGCTACGAGGTCAATGTAGATTATAAGAGCCGCCTGGAATCCTGCGGCCTGGTCTTCTCCGGCATGTCCCCGGATGGCGTTCTGCCGGAGACGATCGAGTATCCAGACCATCCCTGGTTCATCGGCGTTCAGTACCATCCGGAACTGAAGTCGCGTCCGCTCGATCCGCACCCGCTCTTTTCGAGCTTCATCGAGGCAGCGCTCGAACAGTCCCGGCTCGTGTAGCCGGGTCACCGAACGGGCAATCACTTCTGCGGCCGCCTGCAAGAGGCGGCCGTTCGCATTTCCGGTCACGGTTCCGGGCGCCCGCCGCCGCGCTTGCAATCGGCGGTCAAAAGTTGCAAACAGCGGCAAACCGGTCATCAGGGAATCCGCCATGAGCCAATCCAAGCGAACCGCCCGCCCGCTCGATCATCTCGTGCTGCCGGTGGCCGATCTCGCGCGGACGAGGCAGCGCCTGGCGGCGCTCGGCTTCACGGTTGCCGATGAGGCGCGCCACCCGTTCGGCACCGCAAATGCCTGCGTCTTCTTCTCGGATAACACCTATCTGGAGCCGCTCGCCGTCGCTTCGCGGGAGGAATGCGAGGCAGCCGCGCTTGAAGGCAACGCCTTCGTGGCGCGTGACCAGGCTTTTCGCTTTCGCCAGGGGGCCGAGGGTCTGTCGGCCGTCGTGCTCGGGACGCCGGACGCTGCCGAAGATCACATCCGGTTCCGCTCCCGCGGCATATCCGGCGGCGAAATGCTCGAATTCTCACGGCCTATGCGGCTGCCCGACGGGCGCGAAGGGCTCGGTTCCTTCCGGCTTTCCTTTGCAGCGGATCTGCGTTCGCCGGACTTTTTCCTTTTTGCCTGTCAGCGCCTGCGTGCGCTGCCGGTCGACAGCAGCTCGCTTCACCGCCATGGAAACGGCGTGCTCGGCATTGCCGAGGTCGTGCTTTCGGAGCAGAACCCGACGGATTTCCAGTATCTTCTGCAGGAAGCCGTGGACGAGCGCGAGGTCTCGGCCCATTCCTTCGGCATGGACATCCAGGCAGGCAGTGCCAAAATCAGCGTCCTGACCCCGGCCGGCGTGCAGGCATTCTTCGGTCGCTCAATCGAGGGTGCAGAGCGCGGCTTGCGGGGTCGCGCCGTGGTCTTCCGCGTGAGCGACCTGGAGGCCACGCGGGCGCTGTTTGCGCAGAACGATATCGAATTCGCAGAAATGGGCGGACGCCTCATCGTTCCGGAAGCGCCGGGGCAGGGTGTAATCTTCGCCTTTGGAGGATGATGATGGAAACCAATTCAAGAGTCGTCGTCGGCGAAGGTGCCGGCCAGGTGGTGTTCTCGCAGAAGGAACGGCTGACACTGATCGCCGGACCGTGTCAGATGGAGAGCCGCGAACACGCCTTCACGATTGCGGGGGAGCTCGTCGAGCTCTGCAAATCGCTCGGGCTCGGACTCGTTTATAAATCTTCGTTCGACAAGGCGAACCGCACCTCGCTCTCCGGCAAGCGCGGCATCGGGCTCGACAAGGCGATGGAGGTCTTCGCCGACCTCAAGCGGGAGTTCGGTTTTCCGGTCCTGACGGACATCCATACGGAAGAGCAATGCTCTGCCGTGGCCGAGATCGTCGACATCCTGCAGATCCCGGCCTTTCTGTCACGGCAGACGGATCTGCTCGTCGCCGCGGCGAAGACGGGGCGGGCGATCAACGTCAAGAAGGGCCAGTTCCTCGCCCCTTGGGACATGAAAAATGTCCTTGCCAAGTTCACCGAGAGCGGCAACCCGAACGTGCTCCTCTGCGAGCGCGGCGCTTCCTTCGGCTATAATACGCTGGTCTCCGACATGCGCTCGCTGCCGATCATGGCGGCACTCGGCGCTCCGGTGGTCTTCGATGCGACCCATTCCGTGCAGCAGCCGGGCGGTCAGGGAGGCTCCACGGGCGGCCAGCGTGAGTTCGTCGAGACATTGGCGCGCGCGGCCGTCGCTGTCGGTGTCGCCGGTGTCTTCGTAGAGACCCACGAGGATCCCGACAACGCGCCTTCCGACGGTCCGAACATGGTGCCGCTGAAGGACATGCCGCGGCTGCTTGAAAAGCTGCTGGCCTTCGACGCCGTTGCAAAAGCGTGAGCCTCGGTGTCCCGCTTCGTGAATTTTTCATGAAGCGGGCCCGGCGGCCGGATTTTGCAATCCCGGCGCCATTGTAATTTCGGGGCCCTGAATTAAGACAGGCCGACCATTATCATCGTCCATAAGGGAAGAGATCATGACTGCAATCATCGACATCATCGGCAGAGAGATACTCGACAGCCGCGGCAACCCGACCGTCGAGGTCGATGTCCATCTCGAGGATGGCAGTTTCGGTCGCGCGGCGGTTCCCTCGGGCGCCTCCACCGGTGCGCATGAAGCCGTCGAACTGCGCGATGGCGGCACGCGTTACCTTGGCAAGGGCGTCGAACGCGCCGTCGATGCGGTGAACGGCGAGATATTCGAAGCGATCGGCGGCCTCGACGCTGAAAACCAGATTCAGATCGACCGTACCATGATCGAGCTCGACGGCACGCCGAACAAGTCGCGCCTCGGCGCCAACGCCATTCTCGGCGTTTCGCTCGCCGTCGCGAAGGCCGCCGCTGAAGCCTCCGGCCTGCCGCTCTATCGTTATGTCGGCGGCCCGAATGCGCATCTTCTGCCCGTTCCGATGATGAACATCATCAATGGCGGCGCTCACGCCGACAATCCGATCGACTTCCAGGAATTCATGATCATGCCGGTCGGCGCCGAGACCCTGAAGGACGCCGTCCGCATGGGTTCGGAAGTCTTCCACACGCTGAAGAAGCAGCTCGCCGCGGACGGCCACAATACCAATGTCGGCGACGAAGGCGGCTTCGCGCCGGGCCTCGCTTCCGCGCCGGCAGCCCTCGACTTCATCATGAAGTCGATCGAGAAGGCCGGCTACAAACCGGGCGAGGACATGTATGTCGCTCTCGACTGCGCTTCGACCGAATTCTTCAAGGACGGCAAGTACGTCCTCGAGGGTGAGGGCCGTACGCTGGAGCCGGGCGCCATGGCCGAGTATCTCGCCGAGCTCGCCGGCAAATATCCGATCATCTCGATCGAGGACGGCATGGCTGAAGACGATTGGGACGGCTGGAAATCCTTGACCGACCTCGTCGGCAACAAGTGCCAGCTCGTCGGCGACGACCTGTTCGTGACCAATTCTGCGCGCCTGCGCGACGGCATCAAGATGGGCGTCGCGAACTCCATCCTCGTCAAGGTCAACCAGATCGGGTCGCTTTCGGAAACGCTCGACGCGGTCGAGACCGCGCACAAGGCGCGTTACACCGCCGTCATGTCGCACCGCTCCGGCGAGACCGAGGATTCGACGATTGCCGACCTTGCGGTCGCCACCAATTGCGGTCAGATCAAGACCGGCTCGCTCGCACGTTCCGACCGGCTCGCCAAGTACAACCAGCTGATCCGTATCGAAGAGCAGCTCGGCCCGCAGGCGCAATATGCCGGCCGCTCCGTGTTGCGCGGTTGATTGAAAGGCGGGGGCATCTGATCCTCTCGCGGGACGATTGCCCTGGGGCAGACGATAAACGTTTGACCTTCGCATGCCCAAAACTGCTACGGGTTCTCCCCCCTTGTGGGGGGAGACGACAAGCGGCCTGACCAGTCGGTTCTCTCCGTAGCAACGGTTCCGCCAGAGGAGCAGCCCTGGCGGTTTGACGGGGAGAAGGGAAAAGCGGCGGCGCTACGAGTCTCCTTCGCCCCGCTTGCGAGCCGACCGCTCCGTCCTCCGAGTTCTCTTTCCATTCGCAAATTGCTTATGGTCAACCGTCGGTTAATCAATCGACGCTAGTCTTCATCTCCGTACTGCGTATTGGAGCGGGCGCGGGACAATGGTTTGCAGTATCTCCTGCAGCCCGCGCCAACTCAATTCAGGGCATGAGCGATGTGGACACGGCATCATAAGAAGCGGAGACTGGGGCGATTGGTGGTGCCGTTGCTGGCGGTCGCCTTCCTTTCCTATTTCGGCTATCATTCGATCCATGGCGGTTATGGTCTGGAGGCGACGAAGGAGTTTGACCGTCAGATTGCCGAGCGGCAGGCACGGCTGGACGAGCTCACTCAGACGCGAAAAATCCTGGAAAAGGAAGTCGAGCTGATGAGCGACGGTTCGCTCGAGAGAGACATGCTGGATGAGAAGGCTCGCCTCGCGCTCAACATGTCGCGCAGCGACGAGATCGTTATTTTCCACCATTCTGAGGATTAACCTGAAATAGGTTAATCGAAAATTCGCGTTATATATCAACGTGTTGACGCGAATAATAGCCATGCAAATATAGCATTGCTGCCGCGCTTTTCTTTCCCTATGGTAGCCGCCAAAGGCTAACCATTGGGAGGAACGAATGGCTCCGCGAAAATCCGCGTCCGTTTCCAGCCGCAAGACCGCTGCCAAGCCGGCCAAGAAAGATTTTGCCGGCGGCACGATCGCCGAATTCTCCAAGGAAGACGATCTCAAGGCCTACCGCGAAATGCTGTTGATCCGGCGTTTCGAGGAAAAGGCCGGCCAGCTTTACGGCATGGGATTCATCGGTGGTTTCTGTCACCTCTATATCGGCCAGGAAGCCGTCGTCGTCGGGATGCAGCTGGCGCTGAAAGAGGGCGACCAGGTCATCACCGGCTATCGCGACCATGGCCACATGCTCGCCTGCGGCATGAGTGCGCGCGGCGTGATGGCGGAGCTCACCGGTCGCCGTGGCGGCCTTTCCAAGGGGAAAGGCGGCTCGATGCACATGTTCTCCAAGGAGAAGCACTTCTACGGCGGCCACGGCATCGTCGGTGCACAGGTCTCGCTGGGGACCGGCCTCGCTTTCGCCAACAGGTATCGCGGCAACGACAATGTAAGCCTCGCCTATTTCGGCGACGGTGCGGCGAACCAGGGTCAGGTCTATGAGAGCTTCAACATGGCCGCTCTCTGGAAGCTGCCGGTGATCTACATCGTCGAGAACAACCGTTATGCCATGGGTACCTCCGTGTCGCGGGCATCGGCGCAGACCGATTTCTCCCAGCGCGGCGCTTCCTTCGGCATTCCCGGCTATCAGGTCGACGGCATGGATGTCCGCGCCGTCAAGGCCGCTGCCGACGAGGCGGTCGAACATTGCCGTTCCGGCAAGGGCCCGATCATCCTCGAAATGCTGACCTACCGCTATCGCGGCCATTCGATGTCCGATCCGGCGAAGTATCGCTCGAAGGACGAAGTGCAGAAGATGCGTTCGGAGCATGATCCGATCGAGCAGGTGAAGGCCCGTCTGACGGATAAAGGCTGGGCCACCGAGGACGAACTGAAGCAGATCGACAAGGAGGTTCGCGACATCGTGGCGGACAGTGCCGATTTCGCCCAGTCTGATCCGGAGCCGGATGTCTCCGAGCTCTACACCGATATCCTGCTTTGATCCGGGGAGGGACAAATATGCCTGTAGAAATCCTTATGCCTGCCCTTTCCCCGACAATGGAGGAAGGCACGCTCTCCAAGTGGCTGAAGAACGAGGGGGACAAGGTGTCCTCCGGCGACGTCATCGCAGAAATCGAAACCGACAAGGCCACGATGGAAGTGGAAGCGGTAGACGAAGGCACGATCGGCAAGCTGCTGATTGAAGCCGGCACCGAGGGTGTGAAGGTGAACACGCCGATCGCCGTGCTGTTGCAGGATGGCGAAGCCGCAAGCGACATCGATTCCATGAAGGCCGAAGCCCCGAAAGCGGAAGCACCGAAGCCGGCCGAGGCGGAAGCGCCGGCTGCTTCCGCGGCGCCCGTCGCGGCGCAGCCCAAGGCGGTTCCTTCCGACCCGGCTATTCCGGCCGGAACCGAAATGGTGACGATGACCGTCCGCGAAGCGCTTCGCGACGCGATGGCCGAAGAGATGCGCGCCAATGAGGACGTCTTCGTCATGGGCGAAGAGGTCGCCGAATACCAGGGCGCCTACAAGGTCACGCAGGGCCTGTTGCAGGAATTCGGTGCGCGCCGCGTGGTCGACACGCCGATCACGGAACATGGCTTTGCCGGCGTCGGCGTCGGCGCGGCGATGACGGGTCTGCGCCCGATCGTCGAGTTCATGACCTTCAACTTCGCCATGCAGGCGATAGACCAGATCATCAATTCGGCCGCCAAGACGCTCTATATGTCCGGCGGCCAGATGGGCGCGCCGATCGTCTTCCGCGGGCCGAGCGGTGCTGCTGCCCGCGTCGCCGCGCAGCACTCCCAATGCTATGCCGCCTGGTACAGCCACATTCCGGGCCTGAAGGTCGTCATGCCCTATACGGCGGCAGACGCGAAGGGGCTGCTCAAGGCAGCCATCCGCGATCCGAACCCGGTGATCTTCCTCGAAAACGAGATCCTTTACGGCCAGTCCTTCGAAGTGCCGAAGCTCGACGATTTCGTGCTGCCGATTGGTAAGGCCCGCATTCATCGTGCCGGCAAGGACGCGACGCTCGTCTCCTTCGGCATCGGCATGACCTATGCGATCAAGGCCGCGGCGGAGCTCGAGGCGCAGGGTATCGACGTCGAGATCATCGACCTTCGCACGATCCGTCCGATGGACCTGCCGACCGTCATCGAATCCGTCAAGAAGACCGGCCGCCTGGTTACCGTCGAGGAAGGCTATCCTCAATCCTCCGTCGGCACCGAGATCGCCACCCGCGTCATGCAGCAGGCCTTCGACTATCTCGATGCGCCGATCCTGACGATCGCCGGCAAGGACGTGCCGATGCCTTATGCGGCCAACCTTGAAAAGCTTGCTCTGCCGAATGTCGCGGAAGTCGTCGATGCGGTGAAAGCCGTCTGCTACAAATAAAGGGGGTCGTTCGATGCCAATCAACATCACCATGCCGGCCCTCTCTCCGACCATGGAAGAAGGCAATCTGGCCAAATGGCTGGTCAAGGAAGGCGACAAGGTCAAGTCCGGCGATGTGATCGCCGAGATCGAGACCGACAAGGCGACGATGGAAGTGGAAGCCGTCGACGAGGGCACGGTCGCCAAGATCGTCGTTCCCGCCGGCACTGAAGGCGTCAAGGTCAATGCGCTGATCGCGGTTCTCGCCGGCGAGGGCGAAGACATCGCGACTGCCGCCAAGGGCGGCAACGGTGCAGCGGGAGCAGCCCCGGCACCGAAGCCGCAGGAAACAGGCGAAACGGCACCGGCCGCCGCGCCGGCACCCGCCGCCGCGCCGGCACCGCAGGCTGCTGCTCCGGCTTCTCCTGCACCCGCCGCCGACGGCGAAGGCAAGCGGATCTTTTCGTCGCCGCTGGCCCGCCGCATCGCTAAGGAGGCAGGCATCGACCTTTCGGCGATCGCCGGTTCCGGACCGCATGGCCGCGTCGTCAAGAAGGACGTCGAGGCAGCCGTTTCCGGCGGCGCAGCCAAGCCCGCCGCCGCGCCGGCAGCAGCTCCGGCCCCGGCGACGCTCGCAAAGGGCATGTCGGAGGATGCCGTCCTCAAGCTCTTCGAGCCGGGCTCCTACGAACTCGTGCCGCATGACGGCATGCGCAAGACGATCGCCAAACGCCTTGTCGAATCGAAGCAGACGATCCCGCACTTCTATGTTTCGGTCGATTGCGAGCTCGACGCGCTTCTGGCGCTGCGCGCCCAGCTGAACGCCGCAGCACCTGAAAAGGATGGTAAGCCGGTCTACAAGCTTTCCGTGAATGACATGGTGATCAAGGCGCTTGCTCTGGCATTGCGCGACGTTCCGGATGCGAATGTGTCCTGGACCGATCAGAACATGGTCAAGCACAAGCACGCGGACGTCGGCGTTGCTGTTTCCATTCCCGGCGGCCTGATCACGCCCATCGTCCGCCAGGCGGAGTTGAAAAGCCTCTCGGCGATCTCCAACGAGATGAAGGATCTCGGCAAGCGCGCCAAGGAGCGCAAGCTGAAGCCTGAAGAATATCAGGGCGGCACCACGGCCGTTTCGAATATGGGCATGATGGGCGTCAAGGACTTCGCCGCCGTCGTCAATCCGCCGCACGCGACGATCCTCGCGGTCGGCGCCGGCGAGGACCGTGTCGTCGTCAAGAACAAGGAGATGGTCATCGCCAATGTGATGACCGTTACGCTTTCGACCGACCATCGCTGCGTCGATGGCGCGCTCGGCGCCGAACTGCTCGCCGCCTTCAAGCGCTACATCGAAAACCCGATGGGCATGCTCGTCTGATGCGATCCGGACCGGCTTCCCAGCCGGTCCTTTCCCCATGAAAAGCGAGTAGGCAGATGAAGACAGTCCTTTGCTACGGTGACAGTCTGACCTGGGGATACGATGCAAGTGGTTCCGGCCGGCATGCGCTGGAGGACCGCTGGCCGAGCGTGCTGCAGAATGCGCTCGGTTCGAATGTGCATGTCGTCGCCGAAGGGCTGAACGGGCGGACGACCGCCTATGACGACCATCTCGCCGATTGCGACCGGAACGGGGCGCGTGTCCTTCCGACGCTCCTGCACACCCACGCGCCGATCGATCTCATCCTCCTCCTGCTCGGCTCGAACGATATGAAGCCGATCATTCACGGCACCGCTTTCGGTGCGGTGAAGGGTATCGAGCGCCTCGTCAATCTGGTGCGCAGGCACGACTGGCCGACGGAAACGGAGGAGGGGCCCGAAATCCTCATCGTCTCGCCGCCGCCGCTCTGCGAAACGGCCAACAGCGCTTTTGCCGCCATGTTCGCGGGTGGGGTCGAGCAATCCGCAATGCTGGCGCCGCTTTATCGCGATCTCGCCGACGAGCTCGACTGCGGCTTCTTCGACGGCGGATCAGTGGCCAGGACGACGCCGATCGACGGTGTCCACCTCGACGCGGAGAACACCCGGGCGGTCGGCAGAGGATTGGAGCCTGTCGTGCGGATGATGCTCGGGCTTTGACGATGACGGCTGGCGCGACCTTCAGGCCTGCGAAGCGAAGCGAGGCAGCGGAACTTGCGATCCTGATCGACATCGCCTCACACGGCTTTGCCTCATGGCTCTGGTACGGCGGCGTTCTGAGCAAATCCGCGGAAACCGCCTTCGAGCATGGCCGCAACGTGCTGCGTCGGGATACCGGGCCGGGTGCCTGGCGCGATGCGGTGGTGGCCGAAATCGGAGACGAGATCGTCGGCATGTCGGTTTCCTACGGCATCGATGCATCGATTCTCGAGATCGAGCCGAAACATCCCGTGCTTGCGCCCTTGCTTTTCCTGCAGAAGCAGGTGGTCGGCCACTGGTTCGTCGATAGCCTCGGCGTTTACCGCCATCACCGTGGTAAAGGCATTGGCCGCGCTCTGCTCGAGAACGAGTTTTCCCGCGCTGGGCAGGGGCCGGTGAGCCTGATCACCGAAAGCCACAATGAAACGGCGCAGGCGCTCTACAGGATGAACGGCTTCGAGGAGGTGGCGCGGGCCGGGGCCGTGCCGCTCTTCGAAGACAGCAGAAAACACGACTGGGTGCTTTTCACCCGCAACGCCGCTTGACCAAAGGTAGGAAAAACATGGCTGAGAATTACGACGTGATCGTTGTCGGTTCGGGTCCGGGCGGATACGTGACCGCCATTCGTTCGGCGCAGCTGGGCTTGAAGACGGCGATCGTCGAGCGGGAGCATTTGGGCGGGATCTGCCTCAACTGGGGCTGCATTCCGACCAAGGCGCTGTTGCGCTCCGCCGAAATTCTCGACCATGCCAACCATGCCAAGAACTACGGGCTGACCCTCGAAGGCAAGATGACCGCCAACGTCAAGGATGTCGTCGCCCGCTCGCGCGGCGTCTCTGCGCGGCTGAACGGCGGCGTCGCCTTCCTGATGAAGAAGAACAAGGTGGACGTGATCTGGGGCGAGGCGAAGCTCACCAAACCCGGCGAGATCGTCGTCGGCGCGCCGTCCAAGCCGGCCGTCCAGCCGCAGAACCCGGTTCCGAAGGGCGTCAAGGGAGAGGGGACCTATACGGCCAAGCACATCATCGTCGCGACCGGCGCGCGCCCGCGAGCGCTGCCCGGCATCGAGCCGGACGGCAAGCTGATCTGGACCTATTTCGAGGCGATGAAGCCGGAGGAGTTCCCGAAGTCGCTGCTCGTCATGGGCTCCGGCGCGATCGGCATCGAATTCGCGAGCTTCTACCGCTCGATGGGCGTCGACGTGACCGTCGTCGAACTGCTGCCGCAGATCATGCCGGTCGAGGATGCGGAAATTTCCGCCTTGGCCCGTAAGCAGCTCGAAAAGCGCGGCCTGAAAATCATCACCGATGCCAAGGTGACGAAGGTCGAGAAGGGCGCGAACGACGTCACGGCGCATGTAGAGACGAAGGACGGCAAGGTCACGCCGATCAAGGCGGACCGTCTGATCTCCGCCGTCGGCGTTCAGGGCAACATCGAGAATCTCGGCCTCGAGGCTCTCGGCGTGAAGACCGACCGCGGCTGCATCGTCACCGATGGCTACGGCAAGACCAATGTCGCGGGCATCTATGCGATCGGCGACGTCGCCGGGCCGCCGATGCTGGCCCACAAGGCCGAGCATGAGGGCGTCATCTGCATCGAGAAGATTGCCGGGGTTCCCGGCGTGCACGCACTCGACAAGGGCAAGATCCCGGGCTGCACCTATTGCGACCCGCAGGTCGCCTCCGTGGGCCTTACGGAAGCGAAGGCCAAGGAACTCGGCCGCGACATCCGCGTCGGCCGATACAGCTTCGGCGCAAACGGCAAGGCGATCGCGCTCGGCGAAGACCAGGGCCTGATCAAGACCATCTTCGACAAGAAGACCGGCGAACTCATCGGCGCCCATATGGTAGGCGCCGAAGTGACGGAACTCATCCAGGGCTTCGTCGTCGCCATGAACCTGGAGACGACCGAAGAGGAACTGGTGCACACGGTGTTCCCGCACCCGACCCTCTCGGAGATGATGAAGGAAAGCGTGCTCGATGCCTACGGCAGAGTATTGAACGCCTGATGACGCGCGGCCGTCCGGAACTTTCGGCTTTTTCACGCATTGATTGCATGACATCTACAATGCGGGGAGGTTCTCATGAGCTTGAATGGCGTAGGTATCCTGGCGGCGATCATCATCGGCGGGCTTGCCGGCTGGCTGGCGGAAAAATTCATGAACAGCCAGATGGGGCTGTTCGCGAACATCATCCTCGGCATTATCGGCGCCGTGGTGTTGAATTTCATTCTCGCGGCGCTCGGCATGGCTTACAGCGGCTGGATCGCCTACCTCATCATCGGATTCATCGGTGCCTGCCTGTTGATCGCAGCGGGGCGCGCCGTCCGAGGGTAGGGCCATTCACCCATCGCTTGCCGTCAGGCTGCCATGCAAATGGTGGCCTGACTTTTCATGTCCGGCTGTTTATATAAGGCGACAAGGTGCGGGCGGCCTTGTTGCCGCTCGCCCGTCACTATGAAGGAAGACACATGGTAACGGTTTTCGACGCCGTCTCGGATCGGGCGCAGCGTGTTCGTCACCCGGAAAAGGCCCACCGGCCAGACACCGAGGTCCTGCGCAAGCCGGACTGGATCCGTGTGAAGGCACCGACCTCCAAGGGGTATCAGGAGACCCGTTCGATCGTGAAGAGCCATAAGCTCGTTACGGTCTGCGAGGAAGCCGGGTGCCCGAACATCGGCGAGTGTTGGGACAAGAAGCACGCGACGTTCATGATCATGGGCGAGATCTGCACGCGTGCCTGTGCCTTCTGCAATGTCGCGACGGGCAAGCCCAATGCCCTCGATCTGGACGAGCCCGCAAATGTCGCCAAGGCGGTGAAGCAGATGGGCCTGAGCCATGTCGTCATCACCTCCGTCGATCGCGACGACCTCGACGATGGCGGCGCGGAGCATTTCGAGAAGGTCATCTTCGCGATCCGGGAAGCCTCGCCGGAAACCACGATCGAAATCCTGACGCCCGATTTCCTGCGCAAGCCCGGCGCGCTGGAGCGTGTCGTGGCCGCCAAGCCGGACGTTTTCAACCACAACCTCGAAACGGTTCCGTCCAACTACCTGACGGTCAGACCGGGCGCGCGCTATTTCCACTCGATCCGGCTTCTGCAGCGCGTGAAGGAACTCGATCCCACCATGTTCACCAAGTCGGGCATCATGGTCGGCCTCGGCGAGGAGCGCAACGAAGTGCTGCAGCTGATGGACGACCTGCGTACCGCCGATGTCGATTTCCTGACGATCGGCCAATATCTGCAGCCGAGCCGCAAGCATCACAAGGTCGAGAAATTCGTCACTCCGGAAGAATTCAAGTCCTACGAGACGGTGGCCTACACCAAGGGCTTCCTGATGGTGTCCTCGAGCCCGCTGACCCGCTCGTCCCACCATGCCGGGGACGACTTCGCCCGGCTCAAGGCGGCACGCGAGAAGAAGCTGGTGGCCGCGGCGGAATAAGTTCCCGCTCAACGTTGCTGGGAACGACAGCCGCGGGCGCCTGGGCGTTGCGGCGTTTCCTGTCCTGGGGGCGGAATGGCGACTTACTTGAGCGATATCGCGAAGGCGGCTTCTTTGCTTTCCGGTGCGAAACGTGTCCTTGTCATAGGCTGCTCCGGGGGCGGCAAGACGACCCTCGCGCGCTGGCTCTCAGCACGTTTGGACCTGCCATTCGTTTCGATGGACCAGGCGTTCTTCTGGCTGCCCGGCTGGGTGTCGAGGCCGCGCCAGGAACAAAGATCCTTGATAGCAGAAAGAATAGCAGAGCCGGAATGGATCATGGACGGAACCAATCCGTCGAGCTTTGACCTTCGGGTACCGCGTGCCGACTTCGTTATATGGGTGCGCATGCCGCGCCGGCTCTGCCTGTGGGGCGTTGCGCGGCGCTGGCTGAAGTGGCGCGGACGAGCGCGACCGGAAATGGCCGACGGTTGCCCGGAGCGGGTCAGCAGGGATTTCATTCGTTACATCTGGACTTTCGAGCACGAGTTCGCGCCCAAAATCGCGGCAGAGCTGCGGCGGTATGCCGTCCCGATCCTGGAGATAAGAAGCCGGGCACAAATGCGCCGCCTCCTTGATCTTCTCGCGCTGCAGCCTTAACTCACAATCCATGCCCCATTTCGAAACCAACCACGTCGTCAAGCACTCGGCCGAGCAGATGTTCGCTCTCGTCGCCGATGTCGAGCGCTATCCGGAGTTCCTGCCCCTTTGCGAAGCGCTGAGCGTACGCTCACGCAAGGAGCGCGACGGCAAGGTGCTGCTGCTTGCCGACATGACCGTGGGCTACAAGGCGATCCGGGAAACATTCACGACGCAGGTGCTTCTCAAAAGGGAAGAGCGGATCATCGACGTCAATTATATCGAGGGTCCGTTCAAGTACCTCGACAATGTCTGGCGTTTCGAGCCCGTGAACGATAACCAATCGATCGTGCATTTCTGCATCGACTATGAATTCAAGAGCCGCCTTCTGGGCGCGCTCATGGGCTCGATGTTCGATCGCGCCTTCCGCATGTTCTCCGAAGCATTCGAAAAGCGGGCGGATGTGATCTACGCGGCGTAAGCCAGTTCTGCGACCAGATCGAGCGCCGTGTGCACGGTGGCAAGCCGCACCGCAGCCCGGCCGATGTCTCCATAGCGCATCTCCCGGTGAGCCGTCGCGCCGTTACGGGCGGCGGCGGCGAGATGAACGAGGCCAACGGGCTTCTCGGCGGAGCCGCCGCCCGGGCCGGCTATGCCCGTGACGGCTATGGCGATATCGGCGGCTGAGTGCGAAACCGCTCCGCGGGCCATTTCGATGGCCGTCTCACGCGAGACGGCGCCATGTGCGGCAAGCGTTGCGGGATTAACGCCAAGCATCTCGACCTTGGCTTCGTTGGAATAGGTGACGAAGCCGCGGTCGACGACGGAGGACGAGCCTGCGATCTCCGTCAAGGCGCCGGCGATCAGGCCGCCGGTGCAGGACTCCGCCGTCGCCAGCTTCAGTCCGAGGGAAGTGAGATCCCGGATTATGGCCCGCGCTTTCTCTTCAGTATCGGTCGTCCACATCGGGCTTGCTCCGTGATGCATAGACGACGGTCGCGGTGGCGATCGCCGCAATTCCTTCATTCCGCCCGACAAAGCCGAGTTTCTCGTTGGTCGTCGCCTTGATCGAACAGCGGTCGAGCGAAATGCCGAGTATCGCTGCAAGGTTTTCTCGCATCTGCTGACGGTGCGGCCCGACCTTGGGCGCCTCGGCGATCAGCGATATGTCGGCATTGGTAATAGTGCCGCCGCGCTCGCGGACGATCTGCGCAGCGTGTTCGAGAAAGATGCGCGAAGCCGCGCCCTTCCACTGCGGGTCGGATGGCGGGAAGTGGTCGCCGATATCGCCGGCACCGCAAGTGGCGAGCAGGGCGTCCGTCAAGGCATGCAGGGCTACATCCGCGTCGGAATGGCCGGAGAGTTTGCGGTCGTGGGGGATGAAGACACCACAGAGGGTTACGCCGTCGCCGTCCACGAGTTGATGCACGTCATAGCCGTTGCCGGTGCGCACATCGGGAATGGCCATGCGGGTCAGTTTCTCGTCTGCCATCGACAGGTCCCTCCGGAGCGTCAACTTGAAATTGTCCACGGTTCCTTCCACCAGAAGGACGGGGATGCCGGCCCATTCGGCGATCGAGGCGTCGTCCGTAAAGTCGGACCTGCCGCCTGCCGCCGCTTGCCGGTGAGCGGAGAGGATAGGCTCGAGGCGGAAGCACTGCGGCGTCTGTGCGGCATAGAGATCGGTTCGCGGAACGGTCTCAGCGACGAGGCCGGCCGGCGTCCTACGCTTCAGCGTGTCGGCGACTGCAATTGCCGGCAGGAGGGCCTGGGCGCCGCCACGAAGCGCCGCACCGCAGCGATCGAGCAGTGCGTGATCGAAAAAGGGTCGCACCGCGTCGTGGATCATCACGTATTCCACGCCTGTAGCGGCGACCGCTTCCAGCCCGGCAAGCACCGAAAGCTGGCGTGTCGCTCCGCCGTGGACTACTGTCAGCTCCGAAGTTGCCGCCATCCGCCGGCGGGCCGCCGCGAACAGTTCTTCATCGTCCGGGTGGATCACGACGACGACAGGTCCCGTTCCGGGCCATGTCGCGAAAATGTCAAGCGTATGGGCGATAACGGGGCGATCACCGATCGTGCGGTATTGCTTCGGTCCCTCGGCCGACTGGCCGGCGCGCTCGCCGCGGCCGGCCGCAACGATCACGACGCCGCAGGAGAACTGTTCTTCGCCTTGCATCTTCTGTATGTGGTCCCGCATTCGCCAATATTCGCCGTGATGTACCGCGAAGGTCCTGCCATGGCCAGCCATGCGAGGAATTTTGTCCCGCGCGTCGAAAAGGCTTGGCAAGCAGAAGAACAATGTCTAAAAATAGTGCAAGATTTTCATGTGCCTGAAAGATATGCATTTGCCCTCGACGGCTTTTTCACCCTCGCTTCTGATCGGGAATGTCGAAATCCGCAATCGCGTAGCGCTCGCGCCGATGTCCGGCGTGACGGATCTGCCCTTTCGTACGCTTGCCTGGCGTTTCGGGGCCGGGTTCGTCGTGACCGAGATGGTGGCGAGCCGCGAACTGGTCGGTAATGCCGCCGAATCCTGGGCGCGGCTGAAGAATTCCGGCATCGACCCCCACATCGTGCAACTCGCCGGGCGTGAGGCGCATTGGATGGCCGAGGCGGCGAGGATCGTCGAGGCCAATGGCGCCGATATCATCGACATCAACATGGGCTGCCCTGCGAAGAAGGTCACCGGCGGCTATTCCGGATCTGCGCTGATGCGCGATCCGGATCACGCGCTTTCGCTGATCGAAGCGACGGTCAACGCAGCCACGGTCCCGGTAACGCTCAAGATGCGCCTCGGCTGGGATGAGAATTCGATCAATGCGCCGCTGATTGCCCGCAGGGCCGAGGAGGCAGGCGTGAAGGCGATCACCATTCATGGACGCACACGCATGCAATTCTACAACGGCAAGGCCGATTGGGATGCGATTCGGGCCGTCCGCGAGGTGGTCTCCGTCCCGCTGATTGCCAATGGCGATGTGGGTTCGGTTGCCGATGCGCACGAGATCCTGCGCCGGTCGGGTGCGGACGCCGTCATGGTCGGTCGATCGTGCCAGGGGCGGCCGTGGCATGCCGGCGTTCTCGCCGGCGCTGCGGCTCACCCGGATGCGTCGGGCGTCGCCTGCATATTTGCGGAGCATTACGAGATGATGCTGGAATTCTACGGCGTGGAGGTCGGGCTGCGGACCGCCCGCAAACACGCGGGCTGGTATCTCGATCGTTTCGCGCCCGAGCTTCCCGCTTCGGAGAAGGCCGCGATTCTGACATCGACCGATACGGCTTTCGTACGCGACAGCGTGGTAGCCGCCATTGCTCGCTCCGGCGATGCGGCGGCGAGGGAGGAGATTGCGGCATGACGGAGAAGGCAACGGCACCGGTGGAAGGCGCCAACGATCTTTCCATGGCCGTGCTGAACGCGATCCAGAATCCGGTCATCCTGGTGGACGAGAATGGCTTCGTCGCCTTCGCGAACTGGGAGGCCGAATCCTTCTTCGGGGCCAGCGCCAACCATCTTGCGCGGCACGAGATCAGCGCCTTCATTCCGTTCGGCAGCCCGCTCCTGACGCTGATCGAGCAGGTTCGCGAGCGGCGGGCGGCGGTCAACGAGTACCGGGTGGACCTCAGCTCTCCGCGCCTTGGAGCCGACAAGCTCGTCGACCTTTATGTGGCCCCGGTACTGTCGCAACCCGGATCGGTGGTGATCGTCTTCCAGGAGCGGTCCATGGCGGACAAGATCGACCGCCAACTCACCCACCGTGCCGCAGCGCGGTCCGTCACCGGCCTTGCTTCCATGCTCGCCCACGAGATCAAGAATCCGCTTTCGGGCATTCGCGGCGCCGCGCAGCTCCTGGAAACCTCCGTCAATGACGAGGATCGCGCCCTGACGAGACTGATCTGCGACGAGACCGACCGCATCGTCTCGCTCGTAGACCGGATGGAGGTCTTCTCGGACGAGCGCCCGGTCGACCGCTTGCCGCTCAACATCCATGCGGTGCTCGACCACGTCAAGGCGATCGCCAAGGCCGGCTTTGCCCGGAGAATCAAGATCTCGGAACATTACGATCCGTCGCTTCCCCCGGTTTTCGCAAACCGCGACCAGTTGGTTCAGGTCTTCCTTAATCTGATCAAGAATGCGGCCGAGGCGATCGGCGACAGGTCGGACGGCGAGATTCTGCTGACAACGGCCTATCGGCCGGGCATTCGCCTGTCGGTCGCCGGAACGCGCGAAAAGATTTCGCTGCCGTTGGAATTCTGCGTGCATGACAACGGTCCAGGCGTCCCCCCCGATCTGCTGCCGCATCTTTTCGACCCGTTCATCACCACCAAGACGAACGGGTCCGGTCTCGGCCTGGCGCTTGTGGCCAAGATCATCGGCGGCCACGGCGGCATCGTCGAATGCGACAGCCAGCATAGCCGCACGACCTTCCGCGTTCTCATGCCGGCATCCAAGGGGTTGGCGGCCGATGACGAAACTCCGATGACAAAAGGAACCGATGGATGACGGGCGCAACGATCCTCGTCGCGGATGACGACGCTGCCATTCGCACCGTGCTGAACCAGGCGCTCAGCCGTGCCGGATACGATGTGCGCATCACCTCCAATGCTGCAACCCTCTGGCGCTGGATAGCGGCCGGCGACGGCGACCTGGTCGTGACCGATGTCGTCATGCCGGATGAAAACGCCTTCGATCTCCTGCCGCGGATCAAGAAGGCGCGGCCGGATCTGCCGGTTCTCGTGATGAGCGCGCAAAATACCTTCATGACGGCCATCAAGGCTTCGGAGAAGGGCGCTTACGACTATCTGCCGAAGCCCTTCGATCTGACGGAGCTGATCGGCATCATCGGCCGGGCGCTCGCCGAACCCAAGCGGCGGCCCTCGAAGCTCGAGGACGATTCGCAGGACGGGATGCCGCTCGTCGGCCGTTCCGCCGCGATGCAGGAAATCTACCGTGTGCTTGCCCGGCTGATGCAGACCGACCTCACGCTGATGATCACCGGCGAGTCCGGCACCGGCAAGGAACTCGTTGCCCGTGCATTGCACGATTATGGCAAGCGGAGAAACGGCCCCTTTGTCGCCATCAACATGGCGGCGATCCCGCGCGACCTCATTGAGTCGGAACTGTTCGGTCATGAGAAGGGGGCTTTCACCGGCGCACAGACGCGCTCCACCGGTCGTTTCGAGCAGGCCGAGGGGGGGACGCTCTTCCTGGACGAAATCGGCGACATGCCGATGGATGCGCAGACGCGTCTCCTGCGCGTGCTGCAGCAGGGCGAATATACGACCGTCGGCGGACGCACGCCGATCCGCTCGGATGTCCGCATCGTCGCCGCCACCAACAAGGACCTGAAACAATCGATCAATCAGGGCCTTTTCCGCGAGGACCTTTACTATCGCCTGAATGTCGTGCCGCTGCGTCTGCCGCCCCTGAGAGACCGCGCCGAAGACATCCCGGACCTTGTCCGCCATTTCGTCCAGCAGGCCGAAAAGGAAGGGCTCGACGTCAAGCGCTTCGATCAGGAGGCTCTGGAGTTGATGAAGGCGCATCCCTGGCCGGGCAATGTGCGCGAACTCGAGAACCTCGTTCGCCGTCTGACGGCACTTTATCCACAGGATGTCATTACCCGCGAAATCATCGAGAACGAACTGCGCTCGGAGATACCGGACAGCCCGATCGAGAAGACTTCGGCGCGCTCGGGCTCGCTGTCGATATCGCAGGCGGTCGAGGAGAACATGCGGCAGTATTTCGCGAGCTTTGGCGATGCCTTACCGCCCTCCGGCCTTTACGACCGCGTCCTTGCTGAAATGGAATATCCTCTGATTCTCGCGGCTCTGACGGCGACCCGCGGCAACCAGATCAAGGCGGCCGACCTCCTGGGTCTCAACCGCAATACGCTGCGCAAGAAGATCCGCGAACTCGGGGTCTCGGTGTACCGCAGCTCGCGTAGCGCTTGACTGAGATGCAACACCGTTGCATTTTCGCCACAATGCGTTGCTTGAACCTCGCATAAGCGTCGATTCGCCGGCGCTCGGTCGCAGCCCGTCGATCAGACCGGTGCGGGCGGGGAGCTTTGCGTGTCCGAAAGGAGACGCGGCGCTGTAAGGTTCAATGTCTCGGTCCGGGACGCAGGCGTATGCCGGTGTCGTCGGTACGCCGGTTGGGGGTAGCACTTTTCATGGTGGATGGAATGGCCTTGCCATTGGGCACGGAGGACGGAGTCACTGCTGCCCAGGATCGGCGAGCCTCTTTTGCCTTGCCGGGACTTATGCTCGCCACCGGCGCCCTGATCTGCGCCACCTTGTCGCTGCTCGTTCTTCTCGGCCTGACGCCGATCCGTCCCGAGAGAAACATCGTGATCGCCTGCGCCGGCATCAACGGCCTCTTCGTTGTGGGCCTGATCTATCTCATCGCACGCGAAATCTTCAGGCTGCTCAGGGCGCGCAGCAAGGGAAGAGCCGCAGCGCGTCTGCACGTGCGCATCGTCGCGCTCTTCTCGATCGTCGCGATCACGCCGGCGATCCTCGTCGCGATCTTCGCCAGCATTACCCTCGATGTCGGCCTCGACCGCTGGTTCTCGCTGCGTACGCAGGCGATCGTCCGTTCCTCCCTGAACGTTGCGCAGGCCTATGTCCTCGAGAATGCCAGCTACCTTCAGGGTCAGACGGTGTCGATGGCCAACGACCTGGAGCGCAATCGCCAGCTCTATAGCCTCGACCGTACCGGCTTCGTCGAGCTGATGACACGGCAGGCGAGGGGGCGCGGCATGCTCGGCGCATTCCTCGTGCGCGCCGACGGCAGCGCCATACTCCAAGCCAATATTTCGACCGATCGTCCGCTGCCGGCGATCCCGCAGGACGCACTGAAAAGCACCATTGCCGGCCAGCCGACGCTTATCCCTCCGGGCGTGACCAATCTGGTGGGGGCGGTCATTCCGCTCGAAAACATTCCGGGCACCTATCTCTACACCGTCAGAAACGTCGATCCGGAAGTCATGCGATCGATGCGGCTGATGGAAGAGAACACTGCGGAATACAAGACGCTCGAGGCCGGGCGTACCTCCCTGCAGATCGCCTTCGGCGTCCTTTACATCGGTTTTGCCCTGATCGTGCTGCTGGCGGCGATCTGGACGGCCATTGCGGTCGCCGACCGCATCGTCCGGCCGATCCGGCAGCTGATCGGCGCGGCCGACAGCGTCGCTTCAGGCAATCTCGACGTCGTCGTTCCCGTGCGCGCCGTCGACGGCGACGTCGGCAACCTGTCGCGCACGTTCAATAAGATGGTGAGCGAAATTCGGACCCAGCAGGATCAGATCCTGGTGGCGAAGGACGAGGTCGACCAACGCCGCCGCTTTATCGAGGCAGTGCTCTCCGGCGTGACGGCAGCCGTCATCGGCGTCGGCAGGGATCGACGGATCACCATCTTCAATCCGTCTTCGGAAGGGATGCTGAAAAAGGCGGCGCCGGAGCTCATCGGCGCGAATTTGAGCGACGTGGCGCCGGAAATCGAAGCGGTTCTGGTTGAGGCCGAGAGCCGCTACCGCAACGATTACCGCAAGCAGATCAACATCATGCGCGGCGGCACCGAGCGCACGATGAATGTTCAGGTGACGCGGGAGGAGGGCGACGAATCGCATGGCTCCTATGTCATCACCGTCGACGACATCACGGATCTGGTAATCGCGCAGCGCTCCACCGCCTGGGCGGACGTCGCTCGCCGCATTGCGCACGAGATCAAGAACCCGCTGACGCCGATCCAGCTCTCGGCCGAGAGGCTGAAACGCCGCTACGGCAGGCAGATCGATCAGGAGGATCGTGCGGTCTTCGACCAGTGCACCGAAACGATCGTGCGCCAGGTCGAGGACATCGGCCGGATGGTCGACGAATTCTCCGCCTTTGCGCGCATGCCGAAGCCGACGAAGGAGAAGTCCGACCTGCGGGCCATCCTGAAGGACGCCGTATTCCTGCGTGAGATGGGCAACACCCACATCAACTTCGTCCGCGATTTCGGCGACGAACCGCTCGAGGGGCAGTTCGACGGCCGCATGCTGGGTCAGGCGTTCGGCAATCTCGTCAAGAACGCGGTGGAGGCGATCGAAGCCGTGCCCGCGGGAACGTCGCGAGGCGCGCCGAAGGTCCTCATCCGATCCCGTCGCGATGATACCACCGGCCGGTTCGTGGTCGACGTCATCGACAACGGCAAGGGGCTTCCGACCGAGAACCGGCACCGAATTCTGGAGCCGTACATGACGATGCGGGATAAGGGCACCGGTCTCGGCCTCGCTATCGTCAAGAAGATCATCGAGGACCACGGCGGGCAACTGGAACTGCACGACGCACCGCCGGACTTCGACGGCGGCGCCGGGGCGATGATCCGGGTGGTTCTGCCGCCTGCCGGCGAGACCGGGGGCGAAGATAATTTAAAGGATAAGGGTAATACCAATGGCGGCTGATATTCTGGTTGTGGATGACGAGGAGGATATTCGCGAGATCGTCTCGGGAATCCTGTCGGACGAGGGCCATGAAACGCGGACCGCTTTCGACAGCGAGAGTGCGCTCGCGGCCATCAACGACCGTGTGCCGCGCCTGATCTTCCTGGACATCTGGATGCAGGGAAGCAAGCTCGACGGTTTGGCACTGCTCGACGAGATCAAGAACCGCCACCCCGACTTGCCGGTGGTGATGATCTCGGGTCACGGCAACATCGAAACCGCCGTCTCCGCGATCAAGCGCGGAGCCTATGATTTCATCGAGAAGCCGTTCAAGGCCGACCGGCTGATCCTGATCGCCGAGCGGGCGCTCGAGAATTCCAAGCTCAAGCGCGAAGTCTCCGAGCTGAAAAGGAAGTCGGGCGATCCGGTGGAGCTGATCGGAACCTCGGTTGCAGTGTCGCAGCTGCGCCAGATGATCGAGAAAGTGGCGCCGACCAACAGCCGCATCATGATCCAGGGACCGTCCGGCTCCGGCAAGGAACTGGTCGCGCGGATGATCCATCGTAAGTCCGCGCGTGCCAACGGTCCTTTCGTGGCTCTCAATGCGGCTGCGATCACGCCCGACAGAATGGAGATCGCGCTTTTCGGGACCGAAGGAACCGCGGGGCAGCCGCGCCGCACCGGTGCGCTCGAGGAGGCCCATGGGGGGATCCTCTACCTGGACGAGGTCGGCGAAATGCCGCGCGAAACGCAGAACAAGATCCTTCGCGTCCTCGTCGATCAGCAGTTCGAGCGGGTCGGCGGCTCCAAGCGCGTCAAGGTCGATGTCCGCATCATTTCCTCGACCGCCTATAATCTCGAGAATATGATCACCGAGGGCTTGTTCCGCGAGGACCTGTATCACCGGCTCGCCGTCATTCCGGTGCGCGTTCCCGCTCTTGCGGAGCGGCGCGAGGACATCCCTTTCCTGGTCGACATGTTCATGCGACAGGTAAGCGAACAGGCCGGCATCCGCCCCCGCAAGATAGGCGAGGATGCGCTGGCCGTGCTGCAGGCGCATGATTGGCCCGGCAATATCCGCCAGTTGCGCAACAACATCGAGCGCCTGATGATCCTTGCGCGCAGCGACGGTCCCGATACGCCGATCACCGCCGACATGCTGCCGAACGAGGTGGGGGACACCCTGCCGAAGATCTCGGCGCAGAGCGATCAGCACATCATGACCTTACCGCTGCGGGAGGCTCGCGAGATGTTCGAACGCGATTATCTGATCGCCCAGATCAACCGCTTCGGCGGAAATATCTCGCGCACTGCGGAATTCGTGGGAATGGAGCGCTCCGCCCTTCATCGCAAGCTGAAGTCGTTGGGCGTGTAATTGAAAACGGAAGGGGCGTATTTCGCCCCATCTCGAGCATTTCAATGTTTCATGGAAACACTGAAACGCTCCAACCCTTTGGTCCAACGCACTTCCGGACGGAAAACCGTTACACACTTTTGCTGGAAGTGCTCTAGAGCCATCTGCAGATCCGTCCCAGACGTAAGGAACAGCGATGAAGGTGATCATATGCGGGGCAGGGCAGGTCGGCTACGGCATCGCCGAGCGGCTGTCGCGCGAGAATAACGACGTTTCGGTGATCGATACGTCGGCCGCGCTGATTGCCTACATAACCGAGACGCTGGACGTGCGCGGTTACGTCGGCCACGGGGCGCACCCGGATGTACTGGCGAGGGCGGGCGCCGATCAGGCCGACATGCTCATCGCGGTAACGCTGTACGATGAGGTCAACATCGTCGCCTGCGAAGTAGCGCACGCGATTTTCAACGTACCGACCAAGGTCGCCCGCATCCGCGCGCAGAGCTATCTGGCGCCCGAATATTCCGACCTCTTTTCGCGCGAGAACGTCCCGATCGACGTGACGATCTCTCCGGAAATCGAGGTAGGGCGGCTTGTGCTTCGCCGCATTTCCTTTCCCGGTGCCACCGACGTGGTGCGCTTCGCGGATGATCGGATCGCGATGGTTGCGATCGAATGTATGGAAGACTGCCCCGTCGTCGACACGCCTCTGCAGCAATTGAGCGAGCTCTTTCCCGATCTGCACGCGACCGTCACCGGTATCTTCCGGGATGGCAAGCTGATAGTTCCGCATTCCTCCGACCAGTTGAAGACCGGCGATCTCGCCTATGTGGTCTGCGACCGCGACCATGCCCGCCGCACGCTGGCGCTCTTCGGCCATGAGGAACAGGAGGCGCGGCGGATCATCATCCTCGGCGCCGGCAATATCGGCTATTTCGTCGCCCGAACGATCGAGGAACAGCAGCCGCGCATGCGGGTGAAACTCGTCGAAAATGACCGTGACCGCGCCGTGCTCGTCGCCGATAAGCTCAACAGCACGGTGGTCCTCCACGGCTCGGCCATGGATCAGCGGATCCTGGCGCAAGCGGATGTCCAGGAGGCGGATCTCGTCGTCGCGCTGACGAATAACGATCAGATCAACATCCTCGGAAGCATGCTTGCCAGGAGGCTGGGAGCGAAGTCGACCCTCGTGCTGATCAACGAACCCGCCTATCAGGACTTCGCCGGCGCCGCCGGTGTCGATGCCTATATCAATCCGCGCGCCGTCACCATCTCGCGTGTGCTGCAGCACGTGCGAAAAGGCCGCATCCGGTCGGTCTATGCAGTGCAGAACGGCATGGCAGAGGTGATCGAGGCCGAGGCGCTCGAAACCTCTCCGCTGGTCGGCAAGGCGCTGCGCGAGCTCGAATTGCCGGAGGGCATCCGCATTGGCGCGCTCTATCGCGACAAGGCCTATGTGCGCCCGGACGGCAACACGCGGATCAAGGCGAAGGACCGCGTGGTCCTCCTCGCGGCCGCCGAGACCGTCCGCGATGTCGAACAGCTCTTCCGCGTCAGCATTCAATATTTCTGAGGGCCTCAGCCATGCCGAGAATCGCCTATGTCAACGGCACTTACGTCCAGCACGCCGAAGCCGCCATTCACGTCGAGGACCGCGGTTACCAGTTTGCCGACGGCGTCTACGAGGTCTGCGAGGTGCGCCACGGCTTCATCATCGACCTGACCCGGCACCTCGACCGCCTTGGGCGATCCCTGGGCGAACTCAGGATAGGCTGGCCGATGAGCCGTGCGGCGCTGATCCATGTCATCCGGGAGGTGCTGCGCCGAAACAGAGTCCGTAACGGGCTCTTCTATCTGCAGGTGACCCGCGGCGTCGGGCGGCGGGATCATGTTTTCCCTGATGCGGACACGCCGCCGTCGATCGTCGTCACCGCCAAGCGCACGGACCCCGGGGCGATCGCCCGGAAGAATGCCGAGGGCATATCTGCGATAACGGTGCCGGAGAACCGGTGGGACCGCGTCGACATCAAGAGCGTCGGCCTTCTCCCGAATGTGCTTGCCCGTCAGCGGGCGAAGGAAGCGGGCGCGCAAGAGGCGATCTTCGTCGACGTGGACGGCACGGTCAAAGAGGGGGCGGCGACGAATGTATGGATCGTGGACCGTGAAGGGACGTTGCGCACCCGTCCGGCGGAGAACGGCATTCTGCGCGGCGTGACCCGCACCACCCTGATGGACGTAGCCAAGCCGCTGGGCCTCAAGATCGAGGAAAAGGCTTTCTCCGTGGAAGAAATGCTCGCGGCGCGGGAGGTCTTCATCACCGCTGCTACCAGCATCTGCTTTCCCGTCGTTTCCGTGGACGGAAAGACGATCGGCAACGGTCATCCGGGAAGCATAGCACAGAATATTCGCGAGGCCTTTTTCGACATTGCGGAAAAGACGGTGATTTGATACCAAACCCTGCGGAGGTGCCGGGATCGTACGTGACACCTTAAGAATTAACAAAATGCACCGGCGCAAGAACGCCGGCAAATAAGAAAGAAGCGGCGCGATGGCGGAACGTTCTCAAAACTTGCAGGATCTCTTTCTCAACACGGTCCGCAAGCAAAAGATTTCTTTGACCATTTTCCTCATCAACGGCGTCAAGCTGACGGGTGTCGTAACATCGTTTGACAATTTCTGTGTGCTGTTGCGCCGCGACGGTCATTCTCAGCTCGTCTACAAGCACGCCATCTCGACGATCATGCCGGGCCAGCCGTTGCAGATGTTCGAGAATGAGGAAGCTGCCTCCTGACGGGGTGTGAGGAACATTACCAAGCGTGATTCAAAATCGTCGTCGATCATTCCGGAGCTCGAGACGCTCCGTGATGATTCGCGTGCCGTCGTCGTCGTTCCGATCCTGAAAAAAACCGGAAAGGCGTCTGCCGATATCGTTGCGCAGCCCGCCACGCGTTCGGACGAAAGCCGGCTGGAGGAGGCGACGGGCCTGGCGCTCGCCATCGACCTCGACGTCGTTCACGGCATGATCGTTCCCGTCGCCCAGCCGAAACCGGGCACGCTGCTCGGCACCGGCAAGATCGAGGAGATCGGCCACGTTCTGAGCGAAAAGGATGCGGGGCTCGTGATCGTCGATCACCCGCTGACGCCCGTCCAGCAGCGTAATCTCGAGAAGGAATGGAACGCCAAGGTCATCGACCGCACCGGCCTCATTCTGGAAATCTTCGGCCGGCGCGCCTCCACCAGGGAGGGCACGCTGCAGGTCGATCTCGCACATCTCAATTATCAGAAGGGCCGCCTGGTCCGCAGCTGGACGCACCTCGAACGGCAGCGTGGCGGCGCGGGTTTCATGGGCGGGCCCGGCGAAACGCAGATCGAGGCCGACCGCCGGCTGCTGCAGGACAGGATCGTCAAACTGGAGCGCGAGTTGGAGCAGGTGCGGCGCACGCGCCAGCTTCATCGGTCGAAGCGCAAGAAGGTGCCGCATCCGATCGTCGCGCTGGTAGGCTATACAAACGCGGGCAAATCGACGCTTTTCAATCGGATGACCGGGGCCGGTGTGCTCGCCGAGGATATGCTCTTCGCCACGCTGGATCCGACGCTGAGGCGGCTGAAACTGCCGCATGGGCGTATGGTCATCCTCTCCGACACCGTCGGCTTCATTTCCGATCTGCCGACGCATCTGGTCGCCGCCTTCAGGGCGACGCTGGAAGAGGTACTCGAGGCCGACCTGGTCCTGCATGTGCGCGATCTGTCCGATCCGGATAATCAGGCGCAGGCAAGCGATGTGCTGCGTATCCTGGCCGATCTCGGCATTGACGAGAAGGAGGGGGCCGAGCGCATTGTCGAGGTTTGGAACAAGATCGACAAGGTCGAGCCGGAAGTGCGCGAAGCGCTGGTGAAGAAGGCCGCGAGCGCCGACAACACGGTCGCGGTTTCGGCCATGACCGGCGAAGGTGTGGACGATCTTCTCGCTGAAATAGGCCGGCGTCTTTCGGGCGTCATGACCGAGTGCACCGTCGTTCTGGGTCTCGATCAGCTACAGTTGCTGCCTTGGGTTTACCAGCATGCGATCGTCGACGGCCGCGAAGATCTCGAAGACGGACGCGTGAGCCTGGATCTCCGTCTGACGGAGGGAGAGGCCACCGAACTCGAGAGGCGGCTGGGCAACGGCCCGAAGGCCGTCCAAGAGGATTGGTAGCATCCTGGCGTATTGCGCCATTCCCTGATTTCCCGCACGGCCATGAGAAGTTTTCCGAGGACCTTCCACCCTCATCCCTCTGCTCGTCACAGGGATGAGGGAAGCGCCGCGTCTGCGGCCCGGAAGAGTCTTTCCAGTCCAATGACTTGGCCTGGCTGGATTCCTGTGACAAGCACAGGAATGAGGGCCGGGGAGGTTTGGGCGCTACAACTTCTGCTTGCGAATATGCGAGGGAATGGTCAACCTTTCACGCAATGAAAGGTTACGTCTACATTCTCGCATCGAAGCGAAACGGGACGCTGTACACGGGCGTAACCCGGGACCTGCCGCGCCGCCTCCTCGAGCACCAGAACGATCTGACGCCTGGATTCACGTCCAGATACGGCGTGAAGACCTTGGTATGGTTCGAGGAGTTCGACCTGCTGACTTCCGCCATCATGCGGGAGAAGACGATGAAGAAGTGGCCGAGGAAGTGGAAGCTTAAGTTGATAGAAGAATTAAACCCGGAATGGGAAGATATCTCTCACTATCTTCACGGTTTATGAAACGCGCCGAGGGCCGCACCCCTTCCTCCCTCATCGCTGTGCTCGTCACAGGGATGAGAGCTGCGCCGCGTCTGCGGCGCGGAAGAGTCTTTCCAGCCCAAGGACTTGGTCTGGCTGGATTCCTGTGACAAGCACAGGAATGAGGAGGGCACGGGTGTGACGGAAACCTTCGTCCACTATCCGCACGGGCTGTGAGAAGTTTTCTGAAGGACCGCACCCCTTCCACCCTCATCCCTGTGCTCGTCACAGGGATCCAGCAGCGCCGCGTCCGCGGCGCGAAAGAGTCTTTCCACTCCAATGACTTGGTCTGCTGGATTCCTGTGACAGGCAGATACAAGGAACGGCAATGACGCAGCGGATAGCGCCGCAAGCCTAGGTCAGCTGCCTTTCGATAGCCTTCGCCGCCTGCCAGAGTTCTTCCATGCGCTCCAGCGATGCCGCGTCGAGCGTTTCGCCTCCGGCTTCCAGTTCCTTTTCGATGTGTCCGAAACGGCGCCGGAACTTGGTATTGGTGCCGCGCAGCGCCATTTCCGGATCGGTGCCGACATGGCGGCCGATATTGACGAGCGCGAAGATCAGATCGCCGAGCTCGTCCGCGACCTTCCCCCGGTCACCGTCCTTCAGTGCCTGCCGCAGCTCGCCGATTTCCTCCTCGACCTTGTCGAGGATCGGCTCAGGCTCGGACCAGTCGAAGCCGACCCTTGCCGCCCGTTCCTGCAGCTTCAGCGCTTCGACCAACGCGGGAAAACTGCGCTGGATCGAGCCGAGATGGCCGGCATGCTCCTCTTGCGACGCGCCGCGCTGCAGGCGCCGTTGTCGCCGGTCGGCTTTCTCGGCCTGCTTGATCTCGTCCCATTGCAGCTTCACCGCCTCGGCGGTGTCGGCGTCGGAGCGGGCGAAAACATGCGGATGGCGGCGGATCATCTTCCGCGTGATGGCTTCGACGACGTCGCCGAAGGAAAACGCGCCGGCTTCCTCGGCCATGCGTGCGTGAAACACCACCTGCAGCAAAAGGTCCCCGAGTTCGTCGCACAGGTCGTCCATATCATGACGCTCGATCGCGTCTGCGACCTCGTAGGCCTCTTCGATCGTGTACGGCCGGATCGTATCGAACGTCTGCACGACGTCCCAAGGGCAGCCTGTCTCCGGGTCGCGGAGCGCGGCCATGATGTCGAGCAGGCGTTGAATGTCGCGGGAGGCTTCCATGGCTCAGTTCAGCGGTATGGCGTTGGTGTCTTTGCTCGCCTGATAGGTATCGGACAGACGATCGTAGCGTGCCCGGATGCGGGCGTCCTGGCCGGTGAGCCGCTGCCGCGTTTCCGGATCGGTCTCCTGCATCAGTGTCGCGATGGACGCCGATTTCCAGAATGCATTCTGCCGGGCGTAGCCGCCCGGTTCGAGGCGGAAGACCTCCTTCAGGATTTTCAGGTCATGCGGGATAGCGAAGCTGTCGCGCGAATCCTCGTGGCTGAAGAAGTAGTAGAAGTTATCGAAACCTGCCCAGGTGATCGCCGAGAGACACATGGAGCAGGGCTCATGCGTCGACAGGAAGATCAGCTCGCGCGTGTCCGGCGTCTCGGCCATCTCGTAGAAGCGCTTGAGCGTGTGCACCTCGCCATGCCACAGCGGATTCTCGGTCTCGTTATTGGTTTCGGCCAGTACCAGCGACAGATCGGACTTGCGCAGGATAGCGGCGCCGAACACCTTGTTGCCGTCGGCTACGCCCTTCTCGGTGAGCGGAAGTATGTCCTCTTCGATGACGGTCAGCAGGCGCTCTGCCAGTTGGGTTTGTCTCATGTCTCGGTCTCCTGCTTGAGCCGGCATTTAACGGAGGTCGACCACCCGGCGCAATGGCCGAACCACCGGTGGTTCAGGGCTCCGGAGATATTTGCTCAAAAAGATCGGCTGTCGAGCAAAACAATACGTGACCGGAAAAGCATTGAAATTTCTGTTCCTTCAATTGTTGCGGCCTATAGGGGATATTCGCCGCAGCCTGCAAAAGGAGCCGTCCCCTCGTCATGTCGCAGAAATTGTCCGTCTTTCCGGCATTCTTTCGCGTCGCGCAGAAAAGCGTGGCGGTGTTCGGCAATGGGGACGAGGCCTTCGCCAAGGTGCGGTTGCTGCTGAACACCGAGGCGCGCATCGTCGCCTATGCGGATCGGCCGGAACCGGCATTCGAGGCTTTTCTGGATGCCAACAATATCGAGACCGTGCGCGAACCCTTTGGGGCTCATCAGGTGGAAGGCGCCGTCCTCGTCTTTGCCGCAACCGGCGATGCGGCGCTCGACCGCGTTGTCGTGACTGCGGCGCGTGAGCGGAAAATCCCCGCAAATGCCGTGGACCAGCCGGACTATTGCGATTTCCTGACGCCGGCACTCGTCAACCGGGCGCCCGTCGCAGTTGCGATCGGCACAGAAGGGGCAGGGCCGGTTCTGGCTCAGATGATCCGCGCGCAGATCGATCAATTGCTATCGCCGTCGCTGGGTATCGTTGCCTCTCTGGCAGCCAACTATCGCGACGCCGTCGACCGCCTCGTGCCGCGCGGCGTCGCGCGGCGTGTTTTCTGGCGCCGCTTCTTCTCGGGGCCCGTGGCGGATCACGTCGCGGTCGGCGATCTTGCATCCGCACGCCGGGAGGCCTCGAAGCTTCTGGATGCCGCGGGCGGCGTGGCCGGCCATGTGTGGCTGGTCGGCGCCGGGCCGGGCGCCGAAGACCTGCTGACGCTCCGGGCGCAGCGTGTGATGATGGAAGCGGACGCCATCGTCTATGACGCGCTGGTGCCGCAAGCGATCGTCGACATGGGCCGCCGCGACGCTGAGCGGCTTTCGGTCGGCAAGCGCAAGGGCTGCCATTCCAAATCGCAGGACGAGATCAATCAGTTGCTGGTGAAGCTTGCCGGCGAAGGCAAGCGCGTCGTCCGGCTGAAATCCGGCGACCCTCTGGTCTACGGCCGGGCAGGCGAGGAAATGGCGGCGCTGCGTGACGCCGGCATCAGCTACGAGGTGGTGCCGGGGATCACATCGGCCTTTGCAGCGGCCGCCGATTTCGAACTGCCGCTGACGCTGCGCGGCGTGGCGTCGTCGCTGGTTTTCACGACGGGCCACGATTTGACAGGCAGCGTTCTTCCCGATTGGGCGCGACTGGCTGTTTCCGGCGCGACGATTGCGGTCTATATGGGCCGCACCGTTGCGGCTTCCGTCGCCTCGCGGCTCATGCAGGCCGGTCTGCCGCAGGACACGACCGTCGCTGTCATCGAGAATGCGAGTCGTGCCGAGCGCCGTCTCCTGCACGGAACGCTCCGCGATCTGCCGGACCTGGAGGCCCGCACGGAACTGGAAGGGCCGGTCATGGTGATCATCGGCGAAGCGGTGGCGGGCGCGAATTTCGAACGCTCCGAGCCGCTGGCGGCCGGCCGCATCAAGTATAGCGGTGCCGGCAAAGTTTCAGCGAAACGCACCGAACAGATTTGGAACTGAGGACGACGCGATGGTGGAAAAGGTTCTGACGGCAAACCGTCTGGCGGATGGCATTTCCGTCTGGCTCGACGCTTCCGGCAACTGGGTGGAGTCGTTGCAGGATGCCTTCGTCGCTCGCCATGCGGAGGCCGTCGCCGCCCTGGAGGCGACCGGAAAGCGCTCGTTCGACGAGAATAAAGTGGTAGACGTCAACGTTGTCGACGTCGAGGAAGTCGACGGTACGCTGCGGCCGTTGCGCATGCGTGAGCGGATCCGTGCCGAAGGGCCGTCGATCCCCTACGCTCCCGGATATAGTGGGCTTGCAGGCCCAAAGAATGTTGCTGCCTGAGGACCTGAGAAGCCATGTATCGTTACGACGAATTCGACCACGCCTTCGTTTCCGCACGCGTCGAGCAGTTCCGGGACCAGGTCCAGCGGCGGTTGTCCGGTGAACTCGCGGAGGATGCGTTCAAGCCGCTGCGCCTGATGAACGGCGTCTATCTGCAGCTCCATGCCTATATGCTCCGCGTCGCCATTCCCTATGGTACGCTCTCGAGCCGGCAGATGCGGATGCTCGCCCATATCGCCCGCAAATATGACCGCGGCTACGGACATTTCACCACCCGCCAGAACATCCAGTACAACTGGCCGCGCCTTTCCGATACGCCTGATATCCTCCAGGAGCTGGCGAGCGTGGAGATGCACGCGCTGCAGACCTCCGGCAACTGCATTCGCAATGTGACGGCGGACCATTTCGCCGGTGCCGCTGCGGACGAAGTCGCCGATCCGCGCCCCTATGCCGAAATCCTCAGGCAATGGTCGAGCGTCCATCCGGAGTTCTCGTTCCTGCCGCGCAAGTTCAAGATCGCGGTGACCGGCGCCGAGCGCGACCGCGCAGCCATTCAGGTGCATGACATCGGCCTGCACCTGAAGAAGGACGAGAATGGCAAGCTTGGCTTTGCCGTCTATGTCGGCGGCGGGCAGGGCCGCACGCCGCTGATCGCCAAAAAGATCCGTGACTTCCTGCCGGAAGAGGATCTGCTTTCCTACACGACCGCGATCATGCGCGTTTACAACCTTCATGGTCGCCGCGACAACAAGTACAAGGCGCGCATCAAGATCCTGGTTCATGAGACCGGTGCCGAGGAACTGGCCCGTCAGGTGGAGGTCGAATTCGCCAATCTGAAGGACACGGAACTGAAGCTGCCGGATGCGGATATCCAGGCGATTGCTGCTTATTTTGCGCCGGCGATGCTGCCGAATCGGCCCGAGGGCTGGGGCAGTCTCGCCCACTGGAAGAAGGCCGATCCGGAATTTGCCCGCTGGGTGCACCAGAACGTTCAGCCGCACAAGCATCCCGATTACGGCATGGTAACGATCTCGCTGAAGCCGATCGGCGGCATTCCGGGCGACGCGAGCCACGAACAGATGGATGCGGTCGCCGATATCGCCGAGGAATATGCCTTCGACGAGATACGCGTCAGCCATGAGCAGAACCTGATCCTGCCGCATGTGGCGCTGGCGGACCTCGAGCCGGTCTATCGCGCCCTGGTCGCCGCCGGCCTCGCCACCGCCAATGCGGGGCTGATCACCGACATCATTGCCTGTCCCGGGCTCGACTACTGTGCGCTTGCCAATGCACGCTCGATTCCGGTCGCGCAGGAGATTTCGAACCGTTTCGGCTCGCCCGAGCGGCAGGCCGAAATCGGCGAGCTCAAGATCAAGATCTCCGGCTGCATCAATGCCTGCGGCCATCATCACGTCGGCCATATCGGTCTTCTGGGCGTCGAGAAGAAGGGCGCGGAGCTCTATCAGATCACGCTCGGCGGCTCCGGTGATGAACATACATCGATCGGAGAGATCATCGGCCGCGGCTTCGAGCCGGAAAGAGTGACCGACGCGGTGGAGACGATCGTCGACACCTATCTCGGCTTGCGCCGGGACAAGTCCGAGACCTTCCTCGAAGCCTATCGCCGGGTGGGGCCGCAGCCTTTCAAGGACGCGCTCTATGGCGGCGGTGCCCAGGCGGCGGCGTGATCAAAGGACAGCATAAGATGACGAAAATCTGGAAAGAAACGGGCTTCGTGAACGACGATCCCTGGGTGATCGAAACCGACGAGACCAAAGCCGGGTCGAACGAAAAGGCGATCCTGAACATCGACGCCTTCCTGGCTGCGGTTGCGGAGAGCGATGCCTCGGAGCTTGGCGTTCTGATCAACCCCGCAGACGACGTGATGCGTCTTCAGCCCTATCTCGAAAGGATAGCGCTGGTGGCGGTGGCATTTCCGGCTTTCAGCGACGGCCGGTCCTTCAGCCATGCTTCGCTGCTGCGTTCGCGGCTCGGCTACCAGGGCGAAATTCGCGCCGTCGGCGACGTGCTGATCGACCCGATCCCGCTTATGCTGCGTTGCGGCGTCGACAGCTTCGCCGTAACCAACGCCACGGCGATCAAGCGGCTTTCGGAGGGCCGGCTGCCGGGCATTTCCAACCACTACCAGCCGACGGCAAAGCCGTCCGTCAACGCCAATTCCTACAGCTGGCGCCGCGTCTCGTGAGCGGCGCGGCCGCGACAGTGTGAAGCAAGCCGAAATCCTCGAAAGCGACTATATTTGGAAGGGATTTCCTTTCAATTCGGCATGGGTTGGAATATCCGCTTGTAGTTGATAAACAGCGTCACCATTTATAGGACTGTGGTCACGATGAATGCTCCGGCAAAAAAAGAAGATTTCGCGGTACAGGCTCCGGCAGGCGTCTTCGCTGAAACGGTGACGAGCGTCGAACACTACACCGACCGGCTCTTCCGCTTCCGCATGACGCGCCCGCAGGAGTTCCGCTTCCGCTCGGGCGAATTTGCGATGATCGGCCTGATGGTTGGCGACAAGCCCGTTTATCGTGCCTATTCGATCGCGAGCCCGGCCTGGGACGAGGAACTGGAATTCTTCTCGATCAAGGTGCCTGACGGACCGCTGACGTCGCATCTGCAGGGGATCAAGCCCGGGGACCAGGTGCTGATGCGCAAAAAGCCGACGGGCACGCTGGTGCTGGATGCGCTCGTGCCTGGCCGCAGGCTCTATATGTTTTCGACGGGCACGGGTATCGCGCCTTTTGCGAGCCTCATCCGCGACCCGGAGACCTTCGAGAAGTTCGAGGAGGTCATCCTCACCCACACGTGCCGCGACGTGGCGGAGCTGAAATATGGCTTCGACCTTGTCGAGGAAATCCGCAACCACGAATTCCTGAACGAGATCGTCGGCGACAAGCTCCGGCACTACGCGACGGTGACGCGTGAGGAATATCCTTTCAAGGGCCGGATCACCGACCTGATGACCAACGGCAAGTTTTTCGCCGACCTTGGCCTCCCGCCGCTCGATCCCGCGATCGACCGCGGCATGATCTGCGGCTCCACTGCCATGCTGAAGGATACCAAGGAAATCCTCGAAGCCGCCGGCCTGACGGAAGGCGCCAACAACAAGCCGGCAGAGTTCGTCATCGAACGTGCGTTCGTCGGCTGATCCCTGCTGCCGTGGGCAATAGCGTCCTCCTAGAGCATTTCAACGTTTCATAGAAACCTTGAAATGCTCTAACCATCTGATTCAACGCACTTCCGGACGGAAAACCGTCACACACTCTTCCTTGAAGTGCTCTAAAGAAATTTCGCCCCTCATCCGCCTGCCGGCACCTTCTCCCCCCAAGCGGGGCGAAGGGACTCGTGGCGGGCGTTCCGGCTGCGTCCGGAAGTGCGTAGTTTCAAAAGATGGGAGCGCTTAGTTGGCCTATGATGCGAGGTCCGGCGATCTAACGCCCGCGTGCTCGCATTGTGTTGTAGACGTCCCCCCGTTCTCGCTTCCCGACTGCCACGACCAACACAATGACAGTGCCATCATCGACCCTGTAGACGAGACGGTAGCCAAGCTGTCTCAGTTTGATTTTGTAGTGGTCGGGCATTCCGCTTAGCGCGGCGCTCGGAATGCGGGGACGCTCCAATCGCTCACGCAGCTTCTTTACAAACTGCTGCCGGATCGTCGCGCCTAACTTGTCCCATTCCTTTCGAGCAGACGGCAGGAATTCGAGGCTATAGGGCATCGATATCGACCGGCTCGCCCTTTTCCTCCGCTCGCTCTTTCACGAGCTCGGCAAGATAGAGATCGTCCAGCCGCTCAAGCATGGATTCGTAGACCTCGGCAGGCACCAGATAGGCCATGACGCGATTGTGGTTCAGCACGGCCACGGCTTCGCCTTGGGCCTCGCCCATTACCGCCGTGGGACTCTTCTTCAAGTCGGAAACGCTCACGGCTACAGAGGCTTCTACACGCTGCATAATGCCCTCTTACTCAAGACCGTTGGTGGAACCTTTTTCAGTACCATAATTGGTGCGTTTTAGCAACTGGAGTCCGTAGATCAGATCCCGGGCTCGCCCTCTTTGCCGGCGAGACAAAACGAACCAGGGCTGATATTTCGGCCTAGAACGGCAGGCTTCTGCGAGGTCTCGGCCTGCAGTTCAAACGAAACGGCCCGCCGTAAAAGCGGGCCGCAGTCATTTCGAGCGGTTGGAGGATCAGTGCAGGATCTGGCTGAGGAACAGCTTGGTCCGCTCGTGCTGCGGATTGTCGAAGAACTCGGCCGGCGAGTTCTGTTCGACGATCTGGCCCTGATCCATGAAGATCACGCGGTTGGCGACCTGGCGGGCGAAGCCCATTTCGTGGGTGACGCAGATCATGGTCATGCCTTCCTCGGCGAGTCCCACCATGGTGTCGAGCACTTCCTTGACCATTTCCGGGTCGAGCGCAGAGGTAGGCTCGTCGAAGAGAAGGATTTTCGGCCGCATGCAAAGCGAGCGGGCGATGGCGACGCGCTGCTGCTGACCGCCCGAAAGCTGGCCTGGATATTTGAGCGCCTGCTCCGGAATCTTCACGCGCTCCAGGAAGTGCATCGCCACCTGCTCGGCTTCCTTTTTCGGCATCTTGCGGACCCAGATCGGCGCCAGCGTGCAGTTTTCCAGGATCGTGAGATGCGGGAAGAGGTTGAAGTGCTGGAAGACCATGCCGACTTCCCGGCGCACTTCGTCGATCTTCTTCAGGTCGTTGGTGAGTTCGATGCCGTCGACGACGATCTTGCCCTTCTGGTGTTCCTCGAGCCGATTGATGCAGCGAATCATCGTCGACTTGCCGGAGCCCGACGGGCCAGCGACGACGATGCGCTCGCCGCGCATGACCCTGAGATTGATGTCGCGCAGCACGTGGAAATCACCGTACCATTTATTCATGTTGGTGATTTCGATCGCGACATCCGTCGTCGAGACGGCCAAGTTCGGTGCAGTGGCGGTATTTGCCATTTTCTTTTCCCCTTTTTTTACCGCTGGCTTCTGTCGAGCAGGCGTTCCATGAAGCCTGAATAGCGTGACATGCCGAAGCAGAAAAGCCAAAAGACGAAGCCCGCGAAGATAAGACCGGTCAGCGGCGTGACGGCGCTGGCCCAGTTCGTATCGCTGAAGTTCAGGCGAACGATGCCGAGCAGGTCGAACATGCCGATGATCGACACGAGCGATGTGTCCTTGAACAGGCCTATGAATGTGTTGACGATACCGGGAATGACCAGCTTCAGGGCCTGCGGCAGGACGATGAAGCCCATTTTCTGCCAATAGCTGAGCCCCAGCGAATCGGCGCCCTCATACTGGCCCTTCGGAATTGCCTGCAGACCGCCGCGTACGACTTCCGCCATATAGGCGGAGGCAAAGAGCGACACACCGATCAGGGCGCGCAGGAACTTGTCGAAAGTGACGCCCTGCGGCAGGAACAGCGGCAGCATGACGCTGGCCATGAACAGCACCGTGATCAATGGAACGCCGCGGATGACTTCGATGAAGACGGTGCACAGCATCTTGATCACCGGCATGTTCGATCGGCGTCCAAGCGCCAGCAGGATGCCGAGCGGCAGCGAAACTGCGATGCCGACGAAGGAGAGGACCAGGGTGACCATCAGGCCGCCCCAGAGCGGCGTTTCGACATAGGTGAGGCCGAACCAGCCGCCGGGCAGGAGGATCGCCGCAAGGATAGGCAGGGCGACCAGCAGCAGAAGCGCGTTCAATCCCTTGTATGGGATTCTCGGTATCAGCATCGGCACCAGCAGCAAGACGAAAAGGATGCCGACGAGCGCCGGACGCCAGCGCTCATCGAGCGGGTAGCGGCCAAAAAGGAACTGGGCGAATTTCGCGTTGACGAAGGCCCAGCAGGCGCCGCTCCAGCCTTCCGGCTGCGTGCCGCCTTGCGAGAGCGTGGCACAGACGCCGCGGCCGCCCCCGGTCCAGGCGGCATCGATGAAGAGCCACTGGATTGCCGGCGGCACCAGCCATGCCAGGATGAGCAGGCTGATGATCGTCAGGGCCGTGTCCTTGGGCGTGGCGAACAGATTTTTTCGCAGCCAGGAGACGACACCGCTTTCCAGCGACGGGGCAGGCGAAGCTTCGATCATCGAAGCGCGAACGAAAGAGGCCTGATTCGTGCTCATGATCTCACCTCTCCACCAGCGCCATTCGGGCGTTGTACCAGTTCATGAACAGCGACGTCGCGAGGCTCAGGCTGAGATAGACGATGAGCCAGATGCTTACGATCTCGATCGACTGTCCGGTCTGGTTGAGGATGGTGCCGCCGACGGCGACGAGGTCGGCATAACCGATGGCAACCGCCAGCGACGAGTTCTTGGTGAGGTTGAGATATTGACTGGTCAGCGGCGGAATGATGATGCGCATCGCCTGCGGCACGACCACGAGGCGCGTCGTCAGCGCCGGGCGTATGCCGAGGGCATGCGCCGCCTCCGTCTGGCCCTTGGAAACGCCGCGGATTCCGGCCCGGACGATTTCGGCGATGAAGGCTGCCGTGTAGAAGGAAAGCGCGAGGAACAGCGACATGAACTCCGGTCCGACGACCGAACCGCCCGTGAGGTTGAACTTGCCCGCCACGGGAATGTCGAAGGTGATCGGCGCACCGGTCACGAGAAAAGTGACCAGCGGCAGGCCGATGATCAGTCCGAGCACGGTCCACAGGACGGGAAGGCGCTCGCCGGTCGCCAACTGCCGTTGGCGCGCGTAACGGGCAAAGAACACACTTGCGGCGACGGCGATAACAAAGGCGAGGAGCGTGTATCCTGCACCCTCTTCGGCAATCGGCCTCGGAAAGGCGACACCGCGATTGCTCAGAAAGATATCGAAGGGCAGGGCAAGCGCATCTCGTGCCTGCGGCAATATCGAAAGCACCCCGCTGTACCAGAAGAATATGACGAGCAGCGGCGGGATGTTGCGGAACACCTCGACATAGGCCAGCGAGAGCTTGGCGATGATCCAGTTATGCGAAAGGCGTCCGATGCCGACGATAAAACCGATGATCGTCGCCGTGATGATTCCGGTAATTGCGACGAGCAACGTGTTGACGAAGCCGACCAGCAAGGCGCGGCCATAGGTGGAATCGCTGGTAAATGAAATCAGCGATTGTCCGACATCGAAGCCGGCGCGGCTTCTAACGAAGTCGTAGCCGGATGCGATGTTCGCGCGTCTCAGGTTGTCGACGGTGTTGTCGACGATCCAGTAGATGAGCGCTGCGAGGATGATGATGGTGATTGCCTGATAGAATATCCCGCGCACCTGAGGATCGTTGATGATCGATCCCGAGGACGTGCTTCGTTCAGGCGCGTTGGTGACGCCAATGGCCATGCAATGCCTCTTTCCCCTAATCCATCCTTACGGATGTTCCCGTTATCGGGTTTTTATCGTTGATCGGGGGAACGGCCGCGGCCATCCCCCCGACATCCGCGTCCGATCAGCGGACCGGCGGCGCGTACTGGAGACCGCCCTTGTTCCAGAGGGCGTTGAGGCCGCGCTCGATCTTCAGCGGGCTGCCTGCACCGATGTTGCGGTCGAACACTTCGCCGTAGTTGCCGACTGCCTTGACGATATTGACCGCCCATTCGTTGGTGAGGCCGAGGTCCGTGCCGATCTTGCTGTCGGCCTCGACGCCAAGGAAGCGTTGAACGTCGGGGTTCGTCGACTTCTTCATTTCTTCGATATTGGCCTGGGTAATGCCGAACTCTTCGGCCTGGACCAGGGCGTAATGAACCCAGCTGACGATGTCGAACCACTGATCGTCACCCTGGCGGACCGCCGGTGCGAGCGGCTCTTTGGAGATGATCTCCGGCAGAACGATGTGGTCATCGGGCTTCGAGAGGGTGAGGCGCAGCGAATAGAGGCCGGACTGGTCGGTCGTATAGACATCGCAACGGCCGGCGTCGTAGGCAGCGTTCACTTCCTCGAGTTTCTCGAAGACGACCGGATTGTACTGCAGATTGTTCGCCTTGAAGTAATCGGCAAGGTTGAGCTCGGTCGTCGTGCCGGTCTGAACGCAGACGGCGGCGCCGGAAAGCTCGAGGGCGGACTTCACGTCGAGTTCCTTGCGAACCATGAAGCCTTGGCCGTCGTAGTAGTTGACGGGACGGAAGTTGAAGCCAAGTGCGGTGTCGCGGTTGATCGACCAAGTCGTGTTGCGCGCAAGCACGTCGACTTCGCCGGACTGCAGCGCCGGAAAGCGTTCCTTGGCGGAGAGCGGCGTATACTTGACCTTGCTGCCATCGGCGAAGATCGCAGCCGCAATCGCCTTGCAGTAGTCGACGTCGAAACCGCTCCAATTGCCCGAGGCGTCAGGGGCTGCGAAACCGGCGAGGCCGGTATTCACGCCGCACTGGACGAAGCCTTTGGCCTTCACGTCGTCGAGCGTCGCGGCGGATGCCGCATGTGTGCCAATCCCCACGACAGCAGCGCCAACGAGAGCTGTCAGAATTCTTCTTGCCATTTTTTCGAACCTTTTCGGTTGTCGTTTTTCGCGTCTGCACGGTAGCGCTCTCTGGCGCGTGCAGCCTCAGCCACCCTCCTGGCCTGAGTAAAAACTATCTCATGCTCAAAATCTGGAAGGGTCAAGAGACGTGGCCGATTTTGTGATCTTCCATGTGAAAAACGTGAAGCTCGCCAGAAGTTTAGGCAGGTCCCGCGACGGAATCGCCCGACATGGATAAAAAACCGCCAGTTGCGCCTCCTTGGTGATTCACAGTCGGCCGGCTCGAATTTTTCCTTGACCCGGCCCGTAGCCCGTTCGATGAGTCGGCAGGGAAAATCAACAGCGGATGTTTCAATGGCAGACAAGACGAGCGGGCGAGCGGAGCAGGGCATCAATACCCGCCTCGCGCATACCGGCAACAATCCCTCCGACTTCCATGGTTTCGTCAATCCGCCGGTGGTTCACGCTTCCACCGTGCTGTTCCCGAATGCGAGGACGATGGAGACGCGGGCGCAGAAATATACCTATGGTACGCGCGGCACGCCGACGACCGACGCCCTTTGCGAGGCCGTGAACGAGCTGGAGGGCGCAGCGGGCACGATCCTCGTTCCCTCCGGGCTCGCTGCGGTCACGGTGCCGTTCCTGGCCTATCTGTCTTCGGGCGACCATGTGCTCATCGTCGATTCGGTCTACTTCCCCACCCGCCACTTCTGCGACACGATGCTCTCGAGGCTCGGCGTCACTGTCGAATATTATGACCCGACGATCGGCGCCGGGATCGAAAACCTGATCAGGCCGAACACGCGGCTGGTGCATACGGAAGCTCCGGGCTCGAATACGTTCGAGATGCAGGATATTCCGGCAATCGCGGCCGCGGCGCACCGGCACGGCTGTATCGTGACCATGGATAACACCTGGGCGACCCCGGTCTACTTTCGGCCCCTCGACCACGGCGTCGACGTTTCGATCCATGCGGCGACCAAATACCCCTCCGGTCACTCGGACGTTCTTCTCGGAACCGTTTCCGCCAATGCGGCCCATTGGCCGGCACTCAGCGAGGCGATGGTTACGCTCGGCGTCTGCGTTTCGCCGGACGACAGCTATCAAATCCTGCGCGGCCTGCGCACGATGGGCGTTCGCCTGGAGCGCCATCAGGCAAGCGCGCTGGCGATCGCTGAATGGCTCGAGAGCCGTGACGAGGTGGCGCGCGTGCTGCATCCGGCACTGCCGAGCTTTCCCGGACACGAATTGTGGAAGCGCGACTTCGGCGGCGCGAGCGGGATATTCTCCTTCGTGCTCAGGGCTGAACCGGAAGACGGCAAGGCAAAGGCGCATGCCTTCCTGGATGCGCTCTCGCTGTTCGGGCTCGGTTACTCCTGGGGCGGCTTCGAAAGCCTCGCCGTTCACGTGAACCTCTCCGACCGCAAGGTCGCGAAGGCCCCGTCCGAGGGGCCGGTCATCCGGCTGCAGATCGGCCTCGAGGATGTACCGGACATCCGCCGGGATATCGAGGCGGGCCTCGCCGCCGCAAACGCCGTCTGAACGGAGCGACAGGGAGGCGAATAGGCCTCCCTCATCGCGTTCCAACTAAGCGCCGTAGCCGTAAAGCCAGTCGAAATCGGCTGCGAGCGCTTCGGGTTTTCTGAAAGAGAGAACGAAATCGCGCGCGATCCGCACCGGACCTGCTGCGTGGTAGGCGAAGCTGTTGAATGCGGCGCGCTTGCGAACGCGGCCGATTCGGGTTCTGCGTGCGTCTTCATAGCGCGCGAAGACGGAGGGAAGGTCGGGAGTGTCGGCCATACAGCGGGCGAGTTCACGGGCGTCCTCGATGGCCATCGCCGCGCCCTGGGCTGCAAATGGCGTCATGGCATGGGCAGAATCGCCGATCAGAATGGTGTCGCGCCCATTGTGCCAGGCCCCGTCTTCAACCGTGCAGAGCGGCCAGTAGGTCGGCGAGCCGGCGTGACCGAGAAGCGCGCGCAGGTCGGTATGCCAATCCCTGAAGGCCGCCTCGAACTCGCGCCGGCGATCGCCGGATTCGTGCCCCGTCCAGGTTTCGCCCGACGCCTTTCCGGCAACGATCGCGACGAGGTTGAAGCCGTCGATCTTTCTGAGCGGATAGGCGACGAGATGGGCCTTCGGCGCGAGGAAGGCGGTGACGCGATCAGGCGACAGGCAGGCGGGCGCCCGGGTGCGTGACAGCGTGAAGCGCCAGGCGACATTGCCGGAAAAACGGACGGGGCCGGCGCCGGGAACAGAGGAGCGTATCCGCGACCAGATGCCGTCCGCCCCGATGATTACTGCCGGTGATCGCTTGTTCGCTTCGGTGATGACTGCCCGCGGATCGTCCGCGATGCGGGTTCCCAGGTGAAGACGGCAAAGCGGTTCCGCCCGGACGGCATCCAGAAGGATCGTTTGCAGGCTGGCGCGATGCAGGACGCCGTAGGGAGCGCCCCAGCGCTCGCGGGCGCGTGCGCCGGCAGGCACGTTGGCAAGCGGCCGCAGCGAGCGGCCGTCGGCAAGCGAGATCGCTTCCGGTTCATTCCAGACGCGTTCGAGAGCGGGCAGCAAGCCGAGTTCGATGAGGATGCGCGATGCATTCGGCGAAAGCTGAAGCCCGGCACCGGCCTCCTCCAATGCATCGGCCTGCTCGAAGATATCCGTCCGGAATCCCTGCCGTGCAAGGCAGAGCGCGGCGGTCATCCCGGCGATGCCGGCACCGACGATCGCAACCGGATCAGCCTTTTGCATGGATGTCGCGCCGTCGCCTGCGCAGGATCAGGCGGCTTTAGTCGTGAAAAGGCAGCCCGGAGGAATCGTTTCCGTCGCCTTCAGGGAAGGTTTGTAGCGGTAGAGGGTCGAGCAATAGGAACAGACCTTCTCGTTCTCGTCGCCCATGTCGACGAAGATGTGAGGGTGGTCGAACGGGACGGAAGCACCCGTGCACATGAATTCCTTGACGCCGATCTCGATGACCCGGTGCCCGCCGTCGTTCTGAAAATGGGGGATGCTGTGGCCGGCCATGTCGTACTCCGATATATGCAAGTCTTAGGTGTCGATTGGGGTGTCGAATTTGCCGGCACCATAGTGAGCTTTGGCGAAAATGTGTAGCGGCAAACATGCCGCGCTTTATGGTTTTTGAAGCGGTTGGGGTTTCCGGCCGTTGCTTTACCAACTAACGTCCGCGCCGACAGGACAATACCAGGAAATCCAGATGGACTTGAACCCTCCGCCATTTTCCCGCTTCACGCATGACGGACTGGAAATCGCCTATTTCGACGAAGGTGACCCCTCGGGCGACCCGATCCTGCTCATTCACGGCTTTGCATCGAGCGCCAATGTCAACTGGGTGTTTCCCGGGTGGCTGAAGACGCTCGGCGACGCCGGATACCGCGTCATCGCGCTCGACAATCGCGGGCACGGGCAAAGCAGCAAGCCCCATGATCCCTCGCTCTATCACCCGCCGCAGATGGCAGGGGATGCGGCGGCACTTCTGGTGCATCTCGGCATCGGCGAGGCGCATGTGATGGGTTATTCGATGGGCGCGCGGATCTCGGCATTCCTGGCTTTGCAGCACCCGGATCGCGTCCGTTCGCTGGTATTCGGCGGTCTCGGGATAGGCATGATCACGGGGGTGGGGGAGTGGGATCCGATCGCCGACGCGCTGCTTGCACCTTCTTTGGAGGACGTTACGCACGAACGGGGCCGGACGTTCCGCGCCTTCGCAGACCAGACGAAAAGCGATCGTCAGGCGCTTGCCGCATGCATATCGACATCGCGCGACCTGCTTACCGCCGACGAGGTAGGCCGCATAGACGTGCCGGTGCTGATCGGTGTCGGGACGAAGGATGACATCGCCGGATCGGCTGAGGAGCTTGCCGCGCTGATGCAGCATGCCGTGGCACTCGACATTCCCGGGCGCGACCACATGCTGGCGGTCGGCGATCGTGTGTTCAAGAAGGCGGTCCTGGAGTTCCTTGCCGGGGTTGGGTGAGGCCGATCCAGACGGAAACCCTGCGCATTTTTTCTCGAATTGCTCTCGGCCGTGCCACTAACGAGAGGTGAAATCCGGCCAGGCCATTTATGTCGGCGGGAAATTGGCCTATATATGCCCGAACACGACCCATCCTAAGACCGGCAGGCCAAAGACGACCCCGCTGAAGGAACGCCCAGGAAGGAGAGCGACCATGGTCGCCAAGACAGAACTTCGTCATACGGAATCGCTCGAAGCGATCGATCCGATCTGGGATAGCCTGCGTGAGGAGGCGCGGCTGGCGGCCGAGCGCGACCCGATGCTGGCGGCCTTTCTCTATTCGACGGTGGTCAATCAGCATTCCCTGGAAGATTGCGTTATCTATCGGATTTGCGAGAGGCTGGACCATCCCGACCTCCAGGCGAGCCTCCTGCACCAGACCTTTGCAGAAATGCTCGAGGACTGGCCCGAATGGGGCGCCGTCCTGCGCGTGGATATCCAGGCGGTCTACGATCGCGATCCCGCCTGCACGCGCTTCATGGAGCCGGTGCTTTATTTCAAGGGCTTCCATGCCATACAGACGCACCGTCTGGCTCACTGGCTGTGGAACCGCGGCCGGAGAGACTTTGCGCTCTATCTCCAGAGCCGCTCCTCCAGCGTTTTCCAGACCGACATCAATCCGGCCGCCCGCATCGGACGCGGAATCTTCCTCGATCATGCAACGGGGCTCGTCGTCGGCGAAACCGCGGTCATCGGCGACAACGTATCTATCTTGCATGGCGTGACGCTTGGCGGCACCGGCAAGGAAGGCAGCGACCGTCATCCGAAGATCGGCAACGGGGTGCTGATCGGCGCCGGCGCAAAGATTCTCGGCAATATCCACATCGGCCACTGCTCGCGCGTGGCCGCCGGATCCGTCGTGCTGAAGGCGGTCCCTCCCAAATCGACGGTCGCCGGGGTGCCGGCGAAGGTCGTCGGCGAGGCCGGCTGTTCCGAGCCGTCGCGTCAGATGGACCAGATCCTGGCGTCGTTCGATATCTGATCAAGGCGCCCGAAGCCCGGCTGTGGCGGGCATCGACGCTGCGAAAAATCAGTGCACCAATTCAAGGCGTTGCGAGCATTTCTTCGCCTCCCGGCGAACGCTTGGCGCTCTGATGGGTTTACACCTGGCAATGGCCCGTGCAACAAGCGCGGCAAATCAATCGGCTACGGAGAATAGTTTTGAAGCCCGAAGAAATCCGCAAGCTTGAGGCCTATCTTAAGCGCACGTTCAACCAGTCCATGGTCGTCAAGGCTCGCCCGAAGAAGGACGAATCCGCTGAAGTCTATCTCGGCGACGAATTTCTCGGTGTCGTCTTCCGTGACGAAGAGGACGGCGAGCTCTCCTATAATTTCTCGATGGCGATCCTCGACATCGACCTCTGAGAGCAACACGAATCCACCTGGATCCGTGGTAATCGCGCGTTGCAAGACCCGGTGCTGAGCAATCAGGCCGGGTTTCCTGTTGTTAAATCATACTTTTCGGAGAAATTTGACTGGAGGCGTCCGTCTTCATCAAGTCGTTGCAAGAACTGTATTTTATTGCAATGCACACTGAACTTGACTTTTTGTGCAGTGCACCTAGACTGGCCGCGTTCCTAGCCGAGCCGTTACAAGGAGACGCCCGATGTTTAACTTCGACGATGCGAACAGGAAGAGCAAGGAAGCGCTCGACGTAGCCGTGAAGAGCTACTCAGCCATGACCAAAGGTTTCCAGGCTATTGCGACCGAAGCGGCCGACTATTCGAAAAAATCCTTCGAGGATGGCGTTGCCCATGTCGAAAAGCTTACCAGTGTCAAAAGCCTCGAAGCAGCGTTCGAGCTTCAGACGAATTATCTGAAGGCAAGCTACGAAGGTTTTTTCGCCGAGGCGACGAAGATCGGTGAGATGTATGCCGACCTCGCCAAGGACGCCTACAAGCCCTATGAGGCGCCGGTTGCCAAGGCAGGCACTGCGGTCAAAACGGCCGCCGCCGCCTGACCATCAGTTTCATCGCTATTGCAGAAAGGCCGGTCGCGGATGCCGCGGCCGGCCTTCGTCCGTTCATGTTCTGCACTTCTTCAATACCGCCGACGGGCCTGAAGGCTGCAGGTGCCGGCGAAGAAATTTGATCAATCTTGTGTTTCGCCGTGCGAATATGTTTGCAGTGCGTGGGTTCGGTCTTAAAATCCAAGAACGAACCATTAGATAAAGGCAAGCATGTCGTGGTCGAATGCAAATGGATCCGCGGCTGTAAAGGAATGAACAAGAATGATCGCCATGCCGGTCCGGATGCAGCAGGGAAGCGAAGGAGACGGAGGCGGCCCCAGTCGTGGCACGTCCGTCATCACGCGCACCAAGCCGAAGACCAAGAAGCCGAGTTTGTACCGCGTTCTGCTTTTGAATGACGATTACACACCGATGGAATTCGTCATTCACATCCTCGAGCGCTTCTTTCAGAAGAACCGCGAAGAGGCGACCGTCATAATGCTACATGTCCACAACCACGGCGTTGGAGAATGCGGCGTCTTCACCTACGAGGTCGCCGAAACCAAGGTGACGCAGGTGATGGATTTCGCCAGGCAGCATCAACATCCGTTGCAATGCGTCATGGAAAAGAAATGAGGAACTAACGTGCCAACATTTTCGCCCAGCCTCGAAAAGGCGCTGCATCAGGCACTGACTTTTGCCAACGAGCGCCATCACGAATATGCGACGCTCGAGCACCTGCTGCTGGCATTGATCGATGATGCCGATGCGGCGGCTGTGATGGGCGCGTGCAATGTCAATCTCGACACGCTTCGCAAGACCGTGACCGATTACGTCGACAACGAATTGTCGAACCTCGTCACCGGTTACGACGAAGACTCCAAGCCGACGGCGGGCTTCCAGCGCGTGATCCAGCGAGCCGTCATCCATGTGCAGTCTTCGGGCCGCGAAGAGGTGACGGGCGCCAACGTGCTCGTGGCGATCTTCGCCGAGCGCGAGAGCCATGCTGCCTATTTCCTGCAGGAGCAGGAGATGACCCGGTATGACGCGGTCAATTTCATTTCGCACGGTATTGGCAAGCGGCCGGGAAGCTCCGAGGCGCGGCCGGTGCGCGGGGCGGAAGACCAGGACTCCGAACAGAAGGCTTCGCGCGAGAGCGAGGAGGCGGGCCCGAAGAAGCAGCAGGATGCGCTCACGGCCTATTGCGTAAACCTCAACGAAAAGGCCAAGTCCGGCAAGATCGATCCGTTGATCGGGCGTCACGCCGAAGTCAACCGGACCATTCAGGTTCTTTGCCGCAGATCCAAGAACAACCCGCTTTACGTGGGCGATCCTGGCGTGGGCAAGACGGCGATCGCCGAGGGCCTTGCCAAGCGCATCGTCGAGAAGAAGGTGCCCGAGGCGTTGCAGGACGCCACGATCTTCGCGCTCGACATGGGAACCCTGCTGGCCGGCACGCGCTATCGCGGCGACTTCGAGGAGCGCCTGAAGCAGGTGGTCAAGGAACTCGAAGATTACCCCGGTGCGGTGCTGTTCATCGACGAGATCCACACGGTCATCGGTGCCGGCGCCACGTCGGGCGGCGCCATGGACGCGTCGAACCTCTTGAAGCCCGCGCTTTCTTCCGGCGCGATCCGCTGCATCGGCTCGACCACCTATAAGGAGTACCGCCAGTTCTTCGAAAAGGACCGGGCTCTCGTTCGCCGCTTCCAGAAGATCGACGTCAACGAGCCGACGATCGCGGATACGATCGAGATCATGAAGGGCCTCAAGCCGTATTTCGAGGACTACCATCAGCTGAAATACACCAACGATGCCATCAAGGCGGCGGTGGAGCTTTCGGCACGCTACATCAATGACCGGAAGCTGCCGGACAAGGCGATCGACGTCATCGACGAGTCCGGTGCCGCGCAGATGCTTTTGCCCGTCAGCAAACGCCGCAAGCTGATCACCGAAAGGGAGATCGAAGCGACCGTCGCAACGATGGCACGCATCCCGCCGAAGACCGTGTCCAAGGACGACGAGGCGGTGCTCGCCAATCTCGAGCAGGAACTGCGCTCCGTCGTTTATGGTCAGGATCTGGCGATCGAGGCGCTCGCCTCGTCGATCAAGCTGGCGCGCGCAGGCCTTCGCGAGCCCAACAAGCCGATCGGCTGCTACGTCTTCTCCGGCCCGACCGGCGTCGGCAAGACGGAAGTGGCGAAGCAACTCGCCACCTCGCTCGGCGTCGAGCTGCTGCGCTTCGACATGTCGGAATATATGGAACGCCACACGGTCTCGCGACTGATCGGCGCGCCTCCCGGCTATGTCGGCTTCGATCAGGGCGGACTCCTGACCGACGGCGTCGACCAGCATCCGCATTGCGTGCTGCTGCTCGACGAAATCGAAAAGGCGCATCCGGATCTCTTCAACATCCTCCTGCAGGTCATGGACCACGGTTCGCTGACCGACCATAACGGCAAGAAGATCGATTTCCGGAACGTCATCCTGATCATGACGACCAATGCCGGCGCGTCCGACATGGCTCGGGCGGCGATCGGCTTCGGTTCCTCCAAGCGGACGGGTGAGGACGTGGAGGCGCTGAATCGCCTCTTCACGCCGGAGTTCCGCAACCGTCTCGACTCCGTCATTCCGTTCAACTCGCTGCCGACCCCGGTCATCCACAAGGTCGTGCAGAAGTTCGTCATGCAGCTCGAAACGCAGCTTGCGGAGCGCAATGTCACCTTCGACCTTGCGCCTGATGCGATCGCCTGGCTCGCGGAGAGGGGCTATGACGAGAAGATGGGTGCACGGCCGCTGGCACGCGTCATCCAGGAAAACATCAAGAAGCCGCTCGCGGACGAGATCCTCTTCGGCAAGCTGAAGAAGGGCGGTGTCGTCAAGGTGACGATCGGTGCAAAGGAAGACGGCACGAAGGGGCTCATGCTCGAGGCCGTGCCGGAAACGGCTCCGATCAAGCCCAAGGCCGAGGTCTCGCGTCCCGCCGGCAAGGGCGCGAAACCCAAGAAGGCCGCCGAAAAGGAAAGCGTAGCCGCATCCGAAGAGGGCGCGAAAGCCAAGTCGAAGAAGACGGCCGCCAAGTCCTCGAACAAGAGCGGCGGTTCCGGCGCGGCTCCGCTCAGGGGGCGGACGGTTCCGAAGGTGCCGCGCAAGAAATAACGCGATCGCGACTGGACGTGACAGTGCCGGGTGAGTTACCCGGCACTTTCTTGTGAGCGTGGAGCATAGCGGGTGGATTCCACTAACCGTATCGAAGAGGAGCGATCGCCTCTGGGCTGGTTTCTGGCGGGTGCGCGTGGGATATTCAGCCTTCCGGCCATAATCCTCATGCTTTCCTTCGTGGGCTTCTGCTCGCTGACGGTTCAGGCCGGGATCCCACCGGCGCAAGTCGTGTTCATGACCGGCATCGTCTGGGCCCTGCCGGCAAAGGTCATTCTCGTAAGTTCCATCCTCAGCGGCGCCAGTCTTGCGACGGCGTTCCTGGCAGTCACGCTTTCGTCGGTTCGGTTGATGCCGATGGTCGCCGCACTCGTTCCCGAACTCCGTACGCCGAAGACGCCGACATGGCTGCTTCTCTTGCTTTCGCATTTCATCGCCATCACCGCCTGGGTCTTCGCGATGGAGCGCGTGCATGCGGTTCCGCGCCGGCACCGCGCGACCTTCTTCGCCGGCTTCGGCATCACGCTGGTCGCGACGAACATGGCGCTGGTCGGGATCGTTTATCGCCTCGTCGCCGATTTCCCGCCGATCGTCGCCGGATGTCTCTTCTTTCTGACGCCGGTCTATTTCCTCGCCTCGATCTGGAATTCCGCCCGTCATCCGGTTGTCTATGCCGCGCTCGCGATCGGTCTCGCCGCAGGGCCGGTCTGCTACTGGATCGCCCCGGAGTTCGACATTCTGCTCGCCGGCCTCGGCGGAGGAACGCTCGCCTGGCTTGGTGAGCGCTTCTGGCGCATGCGAAAGGAAACGAGCGCGTGAGCTGGATGGACGGATGGTGGGCCTACGCATTCATTGCGATCGCCGGCTGGCTCGCGACCGACATCTGGCGGTGGCTCGGAGTGCTCGCCGGAAATCGGCTGCGCGACGATTCGGAGGCGCTGAACTGGGTGAGGGCGGTGGCGACGGCGCTGGTGGCGGCCGTCATTGCCAAACTCGTACTTTACCCGACCGGCGTTTTGGCCCAGTCGCCTCTGTGGCTTCGGCTCGGCTCCGTCGTTCTCGGCGCGATCGCGTTTTTCCTCGCCCGCCAGAAACCCGTCGCCGGGATCGGAACGGCGATCGCTGCCCTGGCCGCAGGCCTCTGGTGGCTGGGCTTCTGATGAGTTAAAGCGGAATAATAGTAAAATTCCGTAAGCGATTGAATCAAACGTTACATGGCAGCCTAAAGCGCTCGGCGGATCTTCTCCGCGTTTGCGGCCAGCACCTCTCCGTCTTCCATCTTGCCGGAATGCGGCTTCAGCGGAATGCCCTCCCGCCGGGGGATCACGTGGAAGTGCAGATGGAAAACGGATTGGCCGGCCGGCGCCTCGTTGAACTGCATGATGGTGACGCCGTCCGCCGCGAAGGCGGCCTTCGCGGCGAGGGCGATCTTCTGGACGGTCGCGATCAGGCTGGCGAGGGTGGCTGGATCCGCATCGAGAATGTTGCGGGACGGCGCCTTAGGCAACACCAGGACATGGCCTTCGGCCTGAGGCATCACGTCCATGAAGGCGACGGTGGCCTCATCCTCATAGACGCGATGCGAGGGGATCTCGCCGCGCAATATCTTGGCGAAGATATTGTTGGTGTCGTATGCGCTCATGTCGTTTCCTCTTCCTGGCAGGCATTCGCGGCGTCTCAGCCGTCCTGGCGTCCACCTTTGCGGAAAGGGCCGTGTTCCGCAAGAAACTCGCCGGTTTCTTCCACATCCCGGCGCTCCCGTTCCAGATAATCGGCTACGGCGCGCGCAAGCCCCGGATGGCTGATGAAATGTGCGGAATGAGTCGTCACCGGCATGTAGCCCCGTGCAAGCTTGTGCTCGCCTTGCGCGCCGGCTTCGACGCGCTTCAATCCCTTCGCGATCGCGTAGTCGATCGCCTGATGGTAACAGACTTCGAAATGCAGGAAGGGGTGGTCCTCGATGCAGCCCCAGTGCCGGCCATACAGCGCATCGCCCCCGATGAAATTGATCGCTCCGGCGATATAGCGCCCACCGCGCTTGGCCATGACCAGCAAGATATCGTCGGCCATGCGCTCTCCGATCAGCGAGTAGAAGGCGCGGGTCAGATAGGGACGCCCCCATTTGCGTCCGCCGGTATCCATGTAGAAGGCAAAGAACTGGTCCCAGATAGCTTCCGTCAGGTCGCTGCCGGTCAGCCAGTCGATGGTTATCCCGTTTTCCACCGCCGATCGGCGTTCTTTCTTGAGTGCCTTGCGCTTTCGCGAGGTGAGCGTGGCGAGAAAGTCGTCATGCGATCCATAGCCTTCATTCATGAAGTGGAACTGCTGATCCATCCGATGCAGGAAGCCCGCCTGCTCCAGGATGGGCATTTCGTCGGTCGGGACGAAGGTCACGTGGGCCGAGGAGAGGCGGTGGCGGCGCGTGAGCTCCTTGAGGCCGGCAGCGAGCGCGTCGCGCACGGTTCGTGGATCGCATCCCCCGGCCACCAGCAGCCTTGGCCCCGTCGCCGGCGTGAAGGGCACGGAACATTGCAGTTTCGGATAGTAGCGGCCGCCGGCCCGCTCGAAGGCATCCGCCCAGCCATGGTCGAAAACATATTCCCCCTGGCTGTGGCTCTTGACGTAGCAGGCGAGAGCCCCCCGCAGGAAACCGTCCGCGTCCTCCATGAGGAGATGCTGCCCGAGCCAGCCAGTCTCCGCCGTCGCCGAGCCCGATTCCTCCAATGCCGACAGATAGGCATGCGAGACGAAGGGATTGTAAGCCGTGCCGGCATGCCCTTTGGAAGCGCCGGCAAGCCCGCCCCAGCTCGCCGGCGATATCGACGTGAACGAAGGTTCTATGCGGATGGTGATCGCGTCTGTCATGCGCCTACGAAATCATGCTCTCCCGGGGATCGAAACCCTCGAAGGTCATCTGGTCGGCATTGGCGAGTGTGTGCTCCTGAGCCTGTCTGTCGCGTACCGTCCAGGTGATGAGCGTTCGGCCGAGCGCGCGCTCCTTTTCCGTGAAGGCGTTGGGAAGATGGCCGTAATGATAGGAGATGAAATCCAGCCCGAGATGCATCGCCTCCTCGTGCACGAAGAAGGTTTCCGGATTGACACCCTCGGCAGTCAGGCCGAGGGGGTAGGGCGCATCGAGTTCCTTCAGGTCCCTGAGCAGCCAATGGTCGAAGCTCATCAGCGCGACGTGGCCCTCATAGGCTTCCAGCGTCTCGAGCACGGCCGCGCAAAAGCCTTCGTCGTCTCCCAGTCGCCCCTTGAGCTCGATGATCAGTGGGACACGGCCGGCAACGAGACGCAGCATCTGCTTCAGCGTCGGCACCTTGTCGCCCGTGCCGCCGACTGACAGAAGCCCCAGCTCGGCGGACGTCTTCGCGCGCACGTCGCCCGCGATCCCGCAGAGCCGTTGCAGGTCGTGGTCGTGGAAAACGACGGGAACGCTGTCAGCCGCGAATTGAAGGTCGCACTCGATCGCGAAGCCGGCTTCGACCGCGCGAGAGAAGGCGGAGAGCGTGTTTTCCCAAACCTCCCGATTCATGTCGTGGAAGCCGCGATGGGCGATCGGCTGGGCCTTGAGCCAGGAAAGATCCTTCATTGGACGTCCCTGATCATGCGATTTCGATCACGGCGTCGATCTCGACAGCCGCGTTGAAGGGAAGGGAAGCCATTCCGACAGCGGCACGAGCGTGTTTGCCCGCTTCGCCGAGCGCATTGGCAAGCAGGTTCGAGGCGCCGTTGATCACCAGGTGCTGTTCGACGAAGTCCGGCGTGGAAGCGACGAAGCCGTTGATCTTGACGAGGCGGCGGATACGGCCGAGATCGCCGAGAGCCGCTTTGGCCTGGGCCAGGATGTTGATCGCGCAGAGTTCGGCGGCTCTTTGCGCGCCGGCGACATCGACATCCTTGCCGACATGGCCGGTTACGGCGACCTTGCCGTTTTCCATCGGCAACTGCCCGGAAATGTAGAGCATCGACCCCGAGACGACGTAAGGCACGTAGTTCGCGACGGGCGCAACTGCCTGCGGAAGGACGATGCCGAGTTCGGTGAGGCGGGTTTCGATCTCTGCGGACATGGAAGGCTCCGTTGTTGTCTTTTGTGCTAAAATCCGGCATGCAAAGCAGATCTTGACAGGCGTGGACCAGAACCGATCTGCCTTGTTTCTGCCGAATGCTTGTTTATCGCATTGGCGGCGAGTCCAACAGGAGGAAACGGATGTTTCGTAAAGGCTTCGGTCTCGTCACTGTGGGAAGCGTCTGTGTCGTGGTCATGACGGCGGGCGCGGCACAGGCGACTGCTCTCGTTCCCCATCGCGCCGTCTACGATCTGGAATTGAAGGACGCCTCCGAGCGGTCCGGCATCTCCGGCATGTATGGCCGCATGGTCTATGAGTTCAACGGCTCCTCCTGCGAAGGCTATACCGTCAGCTTCCGCTTCGTCACCCAGGTCGATACGGGTGAGGAGGTTCGCCTCACCGATCAGCAGACCACCACCTATGAGGACATGAAGAACGGCAATTTCCGTTTCCTCACCCGCTTCTTTACCGATGAGAAGCTGGACAAGGAGGTGCGCGGAAGCGCGCATGACGATAAGTCCGGCGTCAAGGTCGAGCTGACCGCCCCCGACAAGCGCCAGGTGGCGCTTGCGGCCAGCCGGTTTCCGACAGAACACATGCTCGAAGTGATCGAACGTGCGAAAAAAGGAGAGACCTTTTTCGAGGCGCGTATTTTCGATGGTTCCGATTCGGGCGACAAGACGCTGATTACCTCGACCTTCGTGGGCAAGCCGCGCAAGCCCGCTCCTGACGATGCGGATGTCGGCAAGGCCGGAAAGCTTGCGGGCGAGAACTATTGGCCGGTGACGATCACCTATTTCAACGACGAAGCCAACGGCGACGCGCTGCCCGTCTACCGCATGGCGTTCAAGCTCTACGAGAACGGCGTGACGCGGGATCTCACCATGGACTACGGTGACTTCGTCCTGAGCGGAAAGCTCGCAAAGCTCGAGGTCTTCAATAGCGAAGAGTGCAAATAGACAACCGCAGAAGCGATTTTCGAAAGTGACCGCAACCTGCTCCTATTGACAGGACCCATTTATTTTCTAAAGTTGAGAAAATAAATGGCAAAGGGGGCGAAGAGTGGGTGTGCATCACGGCCAGGTCCTGCGCATCCTTCGCGACGAAGGGCCCCAATCACGCGCCATCCTTGCGCGCCGCACCGGGCTGTCCGCGACCACCCTTACCCATGTGACGGCGCAGCTCCTCGCCGACGGCTCCGTCGCCGAGGTGGAGCCGGCGGCAAGCAGCGGGGTGGGGCGGCCGGGACTGGCGATCCGGCTCCTGCCGAACGCTCATCACGTTGCCGGCGTGCATATCGGTGCAGGGCTCGTCCAACTGACGGTCACGGATCTCCTGGGTTCGCCGAAAGCGGCCGCTTCGTTCGAATTCGCGCTGCCGGACACCTCGCCGGAGGCCGTGGCCGCGCGGATCGCGGACGAAATAGAGAATCTGAAGCTTCTCGCACGCACAGCCCATCTCCTCGGCGTCGGAGTAGGAGTGCCGGGACCCGTCGATGCCGGCCAGCGCACCATCCTGGCTTCGATCAATACCGGCTGGCGCAACCTGCCGCTGGCGGGCATGCTGGAGCGACGCACGGGCCTGACGGTGGTGCTGGAGCATAACGTTACCGCAATGGCGGTCGCGGAGGCGCGCTTCGGTCTCGGCCGCGGGGTCCCGGCATTGCTTTACGTCTATCTGCGCTCCGGTCTCGGGGCAGGGCTGGTGGTCGACGGCGTGCCGTTTCGGCCGGGCGGCCATGGCGCAGTCGAGCTCGGTCACATCCAGATCTCACAGGACGGGCCACGGTGCAGTTGCGGCAACCATGGCTGTCTCGAAAGCTATGTGAACGAACGCGTCCTGATGCGTGCATTGGGGCTGGAAGGCTCTGCTCCGGCCGATCTCCTGATGCAGGTGGAGAACACGGACGTCTGGGGTCCGACACTCGCTCGGCTGACCGACTCGCTCGCCATCGCAATCAGTCTGCTTACGCCCGATCTGATCGTCTTCGGCGGTCACCTCGCTGACGCGCCGGAGAGCCTGTTCGCGCATCTGCGAAAACATCTGCCGCCACGGGTCATGCCTCATATGCGCGACATCCTTCGGTTCGAACGAACCGGCTTTGGCTCGCAACCGGGCGCGATCGGCGGGGCGGCGGTCGCGCTCGACCACTTTTTCTATTCGGGGGCCCGGTATTGAGCACTCTGACGTCCAAAGACGAGGAAACGACAGGAAACGGGTTTTCGCCGGCGGAGCTGGCGCCCATCGTCCTGAACCTGATCGCCTTGGTGTTCGCCGTCACGGTATGGTGGGGTATCACGGCGGCGGGGCTGGTGATCCTGCCGGGACCGGCCGAGGTTTTCCGGCGCGCAGTGGAGTTGATCGCGAACGGCCAGTTGCCGCTGGACGTCGTCTCCAGTCTTCGCCGCGTGCTGGCCGGCTTCCTGCTCGGCGTGGCGGCAGCCATTCCCGTCGGCTTCCTGATGGGCTGGTACCGCGTCGCCCGCGCACTGATCGAGCCCTACATCCAGTTTTTCCGCATGATTCCGCCGCTGGCGGTCATACCGCTCGCGATCGTGACCATGGGCATCGACGAAGCGCCGAAGGTCTTCGTCATTTTCCTCGCCTCGTTCCTTTCCTGCGTCGTCGCCGCCTATCAGGGTGTCATCGGCGTCGACCGTACCTTGATCAGCGCTGCACGCGTGCTTGGGGCCAACGACGGCGTGCTGTTCTACCGCGTGATCGTCCCTGCCTCCATTCCCTTCATTCTGGTCGGTGTCCGGATCGGGCTCGGCTCGGCCTGGGCAACGGTCGTCGCAGCCGAGCTCATCGCAGCGCAATCGGGCCTCGGCTTCCGAATGCAGCAGGCGCAACTCTATTACGACCTACCCACCATTTTCGTCAGCCTCGTCACGATAGGCATTCTCGGCCTGCTCATGGATCGCATCGTCCAGGCGGCGGAACGCCGTCTGACCCGCTGGCAGGAGCGCGCGCAATGACAGCTGTTCCGGACCCGGCCTCCGACCCGAAGATTTCATTTCAAAACGTCACCCGCCGTTTCGGCGAAGGCGAGAGCTCGGTCCTCGCGCTCGACAGGCTGAGCCTGGATATCGGCGAGGGTGAATTCGTCACGGTCGTCGGGCCGTCCGGCTGCGGCAAGTCGACGGCCATGAATATCGCGGCCGGCCTGACGGAGGTGTCGGACGGACGTGTTCTGGTCGACGGTAAGCCGGTCGACGGGCCGGGGCCCGAACGCGGCGTGATCTTCCAGCAATATGCGCTGTTTCCGTGGCTGACGGTTCGCCAGAACGTCGAATTCGGCCTGCGCATCAAAAACATGCCGGCGGCCGAGCGCAGGCGCATCGCCGATCACTTCATCGATCTCGTCGGGCTGAAGGATTTCGCCGATGCCTTGCCCAAGACCTTGTCCGGCGGCATGAAGCAGCGCTGCGCAATCGCCCGTGCCTATGCGGTCAATCCGACGGTCCTCCTCATGGACGAGCCCTTCGGCGCGCTCGACGCATTGACCCGCGTCAACATGCAGGACCAGCTGCTCGACACCTGGAGCCGCGAGCGACGGACGGTGATCTTCATCACCCATGATGTCGATGAGGCGGTCTATCTCGCCAATCGCGTCATCGTGATGGCCGCGCGGCCAGGCCGCCTGCACGAGATCATCCCCGTGGACCTGCCCTATCCGCGCAACGAAGAGATCCGGCTATCGCCTGAATTCGCGCAGGTCCGCAATCGGGTTTGGCACGCCGTTTACCATCAGAAACCCCAGGTCAGTTCGAGTTCATCACAAGGAGGAGGAATGCCGTGACTTTTACCCGACGCAGTTTCATCCGCGTTGCCGCTGCCGGTGCGCTGGCGGCCCCCATAGTGGGCGCCACCACGCGAGCCGCTTACGCAGAGGCGAAGCCCGTGCGGATCGGTTACATCGCCGACTATTTCGGCACGAGCCTGACGGCGATCGCCACCGACCAGAACCTGTGGGCAAAACACGGCCTGGAACCCGACCTGAAGATCTTCACCAACGGCCCGATCCAGATCCAGGCGTTGGGCGCGGGCAGTCTCGATTTCGGGTATGTCGGTCCGGGCGCCCTTTGGCTTCCGGCAACTGGCAAGGCCAAACTCGTCGCGATCAATGTGCTCGGACTGTCCGACCGCGTCATCGCGCAGAAGGGCATCAACTCCGTCGCGGACCTCAAGGGCAAGAAGGTCGGCGTTCCGGAAGGCACGTCGGGCGACATGCTGTTGCGTCTCGGCCTTGCCAAGGCCGGCATGACGATTTCCGACATAGAAGTGGTGAAGATGGACCCTTCGACGGTCGTTTCGGCTTTTGCATCGAAGCAGATCGACGGCGCCGGCATCTGGTATCCGCTGGTGGGCATCATCAAGAAGACCGTCCCGGATCTGGTCGAAGTCGCCAAGAGCGACGATTTCTATCCCGAGAACTCTTTCCCTTCGGCCTTCGTCGCGCGCAATGAGGTGATAGCCGGCGACGTGGACGTGGTCAGGAAATTCATCGCCACGATGAAAGAGGCCAACGACTATCGCGTTGCCGACGTGCCGCGCTCGGTCGCGATCACCGCCAAGTTCCTCGGAGTGCCGGCCGAACCGCTTGAAGTCGAAAGCCGCAACGGCAAGTTCCTGACCACTGCCGAGCTCGTTGCTGCCAGCAGGGATGGGACGGTGGCCAACTGGCTGAAGGGTCTCAACGACCAGTTCGTCGCCTTCGGCAAGATGCAGAACCCGCTCGACCCGAAGGACTACTATCTCGCCGACCTCTACGCAGGCGACTGAACGCCAACCCGCCGGCGCGCTCCGTCGCGCCGGCACTCTTCATCGAGATTAGAATGTCAAAGCAGCCCAATATTCTGTTCATCATGTCGGACGACCATGCGGCGCGGGCGATTTCCGCCTACGGCGCGGGCCTGAACAGCACGCCCAATATCGACCGCATCGCCGACGAAGGCATGCGGTTCGATCGGTGCTATGTCACCAATTCGATTTGCACGCCCAGCCGTGCCGCCATTTTGACCGGCACCTACAACCATGTGAACATGGTCACCACGCTCGATACCCATATCGACAACCGGCTCCCCAATGTGGCCAAACATCTGCGCGCGGGCGGCTATCAGACGGCGATCTTCGGCAAGTGGCACCTGGGCGAGGGCCAGGCGCACGAGCCGACGGGATTTGACGAATGGTCGGTACTGCCCGGGCAGGGCGAATATTTCGATCCAGTGATGATCGACCGCAACGGACCGCGAACGGAGAGAGGCTACGCCACCGACATCATCACGGACAAATGCCTCGATTTCCTCGGCAAGCGTGATCCCGAGCGGCCGTTCTTCCTGATGTGCCACCACAAGGCGCCGCATCGCAGCTTCGAGCCGCACCCGCGCGACAGGCATCTCTATGCCGACGGGAAACTGCCGGTTCCGGAAACTTTCTCCGACGATTATTCCAACCGCGCAGCAGCGGCGGCAGCTGCGAAAATGCGCATTCGCTGCGACATGACATACAGGGACCTCGGCCTCGTCCAGCCCGAAGGCGGCGACGAGATCGGCGAACTGCTTCTGCCGGGCTGGACCCAGCGCAAGGTTCCGGACATCGAGGAAGGTCAGGAACTGCGATTGATCGACGGAGCCACCGGTGAGAATTATCTCTTTACCGATCCGCGGAAACTCGCCCTCTTCAAGTACCAGCGCTACATGATGCGCTACCTGCAGACCATTGCCGCCGTGGACGACAATGTCGGCCGTCTGCTCGACTATCTCGACGCGGAAGGCCTGCGCGACGACACCATCGTTATCTATACGTCCGACCAGGGGTTCTTCCTTGGCGAGCACGGCTGGTTCGACAAGCGCTTCATGTACGAAGAATCGCTCCAGATGCCTTTCCTGATCCGCTATCCGAAGGGCATCCGGCCCGGCACGCAAGCCGGCCACATCGCGACCAATGTCGATTTCGCGCCGACCTTTCTCGATTATGCGGGCCTGCCGATCCCCAATTACATGCAGGGCAGGAGCATGCGCCCGATTATCGAGCAGACGGCGGACGAGGACGATAAGGGTCTCGCCTATCACCGGTACTGGATGCACAAGGACGAGTTCCACAATGCCTTCGCGCATTACGGCGTGCGCGACGCCCGCTACAAGCTCATCTACTGGTATAACGATCCGCTCGGCCAGCCTGGTGCCTTTTCCGGCGACGAGGCTGCGGAATGGGAACTGTTCGATTGCGAGGAGGACCCGTTCGAGCTGCGCAACCGGGCGAACGAGCCGGCCTACTCCGCTGTGTTCGAGGAAATGCTGGCTAAGCTCGATGCGCGCATGGCCGAAATCGGCGACATTCCGGAACATGTCACCGCCGAGGTGCTGGCTCGGTGCCGAATGAAGGCGGCCTGAGCCGGCGCGATACAAAAAGCGTCCCCAAGGCTTGATTTCCGGGCCGGTTACCGCTAAGGGGCTGGCCATTCCACACGTAAGGCATGGGATTTTCCGGGAGAAATCCGGATCGTTCCGCCGGTGGGCGCATTGCGGTGCGCTCGACGCCTTGCGGAGGTTCAACCGGAAAAGGAGACAAAGGCATGGCATTGCCTGATTTCACTATGCGCCAGCTTCTCGAGGCGGGCGTCCACTTCGGTCACCAGACGCACCGCTGGAACCCGAAGATGAAGCCGTACATCTTCGGCGACCGTAACAACGTTCACATTATCGATCTCGCCCAAACCGTACCGATGCTGTCGCGCGCCCTGCAGGTCGTCAGCGACACCGTCGCCAGCGGCGGCCGCGTGCTTTTCGTCGGCACCAAGCGCCAGGCGTCCGAGATCATCGCGGACGCTGCGAAGCGTTCCGCCCAGTACTACGTCAATGCCCGCTGGCTCGGCGGCATGATGACGAACTGGAAGACGATCTCCAACTCGATCCAGCGCCTGCGCAAGCTCGATGAAATCCTGGCTTCGGAAGCTTCCGGCTTCACGAAGAAGGAGCGCCTGAACCTCGAGCGCGAGCGCGAGAAGCTCAACCGCGCACTCGGCGGTATCCGCGATATGGGCGGTACCCCGGATCTGATGTTCATCATCGACACCAACAAGGAATCGATCGCCATCGACGAAGCCAAGCGTCTTGGCATTCCGGTCGTTGCCGTCATCGACTCCAATTGCGATCCGGACCAGATCGACTACGCGATCCCGGGCAACGACGACGCATCGCGCGCTATCGCCCTTTACTGCGATCTCATCGCCCGCGCCGCCATTGACGGTATCGCCCGTCAGCAGGGCGCCTCTGGCCGCGATCTCGGCGCATCCGAAGAGGTTCCGGTCGAGCCGGCTCTCGAGGAAGCGTCCGAAGCCTGATCGGCCCGACCGGCAGACGACGCGCTGCCGTACGCATGAAATATCGGGACGAGGCCGTTTGTGATGTAGAATCTGAACGGCCTTGTTCTTTATCAGCCGGAAATGGCCCGGCCGATCGCGCGCGGTGAGCCCGCGAACATCGCCAAAGTGGCTTCATCACGATGTCACACAGAAAGGCCATTTCCTGCCAAACCTTCTGGCACTGCGCCAATCCCGGTCGGCGCGCCAGCAAACAGACAAGAGGCACAAAGATGACTGTTACCGCCGCAATGGTGAAGGAGCTGCGCGAAAAGACCGGCGCAGGCATGATGGACTGCAAGAAGGCGCTTGCCGAGACCAATGGCGACATGGAAGCCGCCATCGACTGGCTGCGCGCCAAGGGCATCGCCAAGGCTGACAAGAAGTCCGGCCGCACCGCTGCCGAAGGCCTCATCGGCATTGCCAGCTCCGGCACCAAGGCCGTCGTCGTCGAAATCAACTCCGAGACCGACTTCGTTGCCCGCAACGACGCCTTTCAGGAGCTCGTTCGCGGTGTCGCCAGTGTCGCCCTCGGCACCGACGGCAGCGTTGCAGCCGTCTCCCAGGCGACCTATCCGGCGACGGGCAAGTCCGTTGAAGATACGATCAAGGACGCCATCGCCACGATCGGCGAGAACATGACGCTGCGCCGCTCGGCACTGCTCGAGGTCGAGGACGGCGTCGTCGCGACCTATGTGCACAATGCCGCAGGCGAAGGCATCGGCAAGCTCGGCGTTCTCGTCGCGTTGAAGTCGACCGGCGACAAGGAAGCTCTGAACGCGATCGGCCGGCAGGTTGCCATGCACGTCGCCGCGACCAACCCGCTCGCGGTCCGTTCGAGCGAAATCGACCCGGCGGTCGCCGAGCGCGAGCGCAACGTCTTCATCGAGCAGTCGCGCGCTTCCGGCAAGCCGGACAACATCATCGAGAAGATGGTCGATGGCCGCATGCGCAAGTTCTTCGAGGAAGTCGCCCTTCTGTCGCAGGCTTTCGTCATGAACCCTGATCTGACGGTGGAAGCCGCGATCAAGGAAGCGGAAAAGTCCGTCGGCGCGCCGATCGAAGTTGCCGGCATTGCCCGTCTCCTGCTCGGCGAAGGCGTCGAAAAGGAAGAGAGCGATTTCGCGGCAGAAGTGGCAGCCGCCGCGAAGGGTTGATTTCTTCACCTCGAATGGGAAAACGTGGGGGCATCGCGTGACAACGCGGTGCCCTTCGTGTATCCGGCTCCAGTCGATGCGTAGGACCCGCCGGAGCGGTTGATACCACGCAGCGGAATTTGCCTTTACGCCGCTGTGCGCCAGATGCCTGCACACGCGCGCTGATCTATTTCAGGAGTGACGATGTCGGCCAAGCCAATCTACAAGCGCGTTCTTCTCAAAGCCTCCGGTGAAGCGCTTATGGGAAGCCAGGGGTTCGGCATCGATGTTGCCGTAGCCGACCGGATTGCCTCCGATATCGCGGAAGCGAGAGCGATGGGTGTCGAAGTCGGCGTCGTCGTCGGCGGCGGCAACATCTTCCGCGGTGTCGCTGTGGCGTCCAAGGGCGGCGACCGTGTAACCGGCGACCACATGGGAATGCTGGCGACGGTCATCAATGCGCTTGCGCTGGCGACGTCGCTGCGCAAACTCGATATCGACACCGTCGTCCTGTCGGCCATCGCCATGCCGGAAATCTGCGAGAGCTTCTCGCAGCGCGCGACGCTTTATCATCTTTCGCTCGGGCGTGTCGTGATATTCGCCGGCGGCACGGGCAATCCGTTCTTCACGACGGATTCGGCTGCGGCGCTTCGTGCGGCGGAGATGGGCGCCGAGGCGATCTTCAAGGGAACACAGGTCGACGGCATCTATTCCGCGGATCCGAAGAAGGACCCCTCGGCGACCCGCTTCGACCGACTGACCCATAGCGAGGTTCTCGAAAAAGGCCTCGCAGTCATGGATGTTGCCGCCGTGGCGCTTGCGCGGGAGAATGCCATTCCGATCGTCGTCTTCTCCATCCACGAGAAGGGCGGCTTCACGGAGATATTGACGGGTGGCGGCCGTGCCACCATCGTGACCGATAATTGACAAGCTGCTGGGGCCCGCAAGGGCTGCTGATAAGAACGGGAGTCTTGAACCATGAGTGAAGGTGTGGATCTGAAGGAACTCAAGCGTCGGATGGACGGGGCGATCGCTGCTTTCAAGCACGACATCGCGTCGCTGCGGACCGGCCGCGCTTCGGCGAACGTACTCGATCCGGTGACCGTCGAAGCCTACGGTTCTCGCATGCCGCTGAACCAGGTGGCAAACATCACGGTTCCGGAGTCGCGCATGCTCTCGGTTTCGGTGTGGGACAAGTCCATGGTCGGTGCCGTGGAGCGGGCAATCCGGGAGTCCAATCTGGGGCTCAACCCGATCGTCGACGGGCAGAACCTGCGCATTCCGTTGCCGGAACTGAACGAGGAGCGCCGCAAATCGCTGGTCAAGGTCGCCCACGACTATGCCGAAAAAAGCAAGGTGGCCGTCCGCCACGTTCGCCGTGACGGTATGGACGACCTGAAAAAAGCCGAAAAGGACGGCGAGATCGGCCAGGACGAGAGCCGTGCTCAGTCCGAACGCGTCCAAAAAATGACCGATGACGTAATTTCCGAAATCGACCGCTTGCTCGCGGAGAAGGAAAAGGAAATCATGCAGGTCTGACCTGCGGATAGGTGAGTCTCTTTGTCCGGACAACCCATGCAAGAATTCAATCCCGCAAACGTACCGGCTCACGTCGCCATCATCATGGACGGCAACGGTCGTTGGGCGAATGCGCGTGGACTGCCCCGTACCATGGGCCACCGCAAGGGCGTTGAGGCGGTCCGCGGGGCGGTAAGGACGGCTGCGGAGATCGGCATCCGGTACCTGACACTGTTCGCATTCTCGTCGGAGAACTGGAACAGGCCGGAAAGCGAGGTCAGCGACCTCATGGGCCTGCTCAAGGCTTTCATCCGACGGGATCTCGCCGATCTCCACCGTGAGAACGTCCGCATCCGGGTCATCGGGGACCGAACGAATCTGAGCGGCGATATCCTGCCTCTGCTCATCGAAGCGGAGGAGACGACGGTCGCGAACACCGGCATCACGGTGGTCATTGCGTTCAATTACGGCGCCAGAGACGAACTGGCGAGAGCCATGCGCCGCCTGGCGGGGGACGTGGCCGCCGGTCGTCTGCGGCCGGAAGAGATTACCGCGGAACGGATATCCTCGACGATCGATACGGCGGGCATTCCCGATCCCGATCTCATTATCCGGACGAGCGGCGAGGAGCGTCTCTCCAACTTTCTCCTTTGGCAGGGGGCCTATTCCGAATTGCTGTTCATTCCGGACCTCTGGCCGGATTTCACGCGCGAGACATTCTTTGCGGCGATCGAACAATATGCCTGCCGCGAGCGCCGATTCGGCGGACTGACCCAACCGACTTTGGCGGTCGGCTCCTGATGCAGGCCGAACTCAAACTTCGTATCGCCTCCGGGGTGGTTCTTGCTGCGGTGGTTCTTGCTGCAACCTGGATCGGCGGCTTTGCCTTCCAGCTTCTCTCCGTCGCGATCGGCCTCCTCGTCTATTACGAGTGGTCCACCATCACGAAGCTCCCCGAGCGGGACTTTCAGGGCAATGCCCTCGGCTGGCTGGCACAGGCGGTGATCGCCGGTTTCGTCCTCCTCGGTTATATGCATGTCAGCCTCCCGGGGCTTGCCCTCTGTGTGCTCGCGGCAGCGCTTTGGGTGGCGATAAAGGGAACCAGCTGGTGGCTGCCGGGCGGGATCGTCTATGCGGGTCTGACGAGCATTTCGCTCGCGGCGATCCGCGGAGCGGACTATCTCGGTCTGATGGCGATGCTGTTCGTGTTCGCCGTCGTATGGGCAACGGATATTTTCGCCTACTTCACGGGGCGGGCGATCGGCGGGCCAAAGCTGGCGCCCGCAATCTCGCCGGGCAAGACCTGGTCGGGCGCGATCGGCGGGGCGATTTTCGGCGTTCTTGCGGGTGTCGCCGTTTTCATGGCTCACTTTGCCCTCGATGATCTGCGCATTCCCGTCATCGCGCTGGTCCTGTCCGTCGCAAGCCAGACAGGCGATCTGTTCGAGTCCTTCGTCAAACGCCGCTTCGGCGTCAAGGATTCGAGCAGGCTGATCCCGGGTCACGGCGGCGTCATGGACCGGGTGGACGGGCTGATATTCGCCTGCATTGCCGCACTGGCCCTGGTGCTTGGGCAGTTCTTGCTGGCGGGCGGCCGGGAAGTCTCTTTCGGCTCGATTCTGCTGGGTCTTTGAAGACTGCCGGTGTAGTCCTTATATCGGGCTCGAAGCGGGACTATCCTGCGGCGGTCCGACCATGGCGTCACGGCCCCGACCTTGCAATTTGAACTGGCGGACGTGGCAACGGACGCGTTAGGAATGACTATGAGCCTGCTGCTTGACAATCTCCAGTACACGATCCCCACCTTCCTGTTTCTCCTGACGTTGCTGGTCTTCGTTCACGAGATGGGACATTACCTGGTTGGGCGCTGGTCGGGCATCCGCATCCTGGCCTTTTCCGTCGGCTTCGGACCCGAGCTCTTCGGCTGGACCGATCGCCACGGCACCCGCTGGAAATTCTGCGCGATCCCGCTTGGCGGCTACGTGAAGTTCTTCGGCGACGAGGATGCGGCGAGCACGCCCGACTACCGGCGGCTGGAGACGATCGCGCCGGAAGAACGGGGCCGCACATTCCTGGGTGCAAAGCTATGGAAGCGTGCAGCGACGGTCGCGGCGGGTCCCATCGCGAATTTTCTACTGGCGATTGCGATCTTCGCCGTCCTCTTCTCCATCTACGGCCGTGCCGTCGCCGATCCGGTCGTCGCTTTCGTGGCGCCGGACAGCGCTGCGGAAAAGGCGGGTGTTCTGCCGGGAGACCGGCTGCTTTCGATCGATGGAAAGCCGATCGCCACCTTCGACGACGTGCGCCGCTATGTCAGCGTCCGTCCGGAGCTGCCGATCACCGTCCGGATCGAGCGCGATGGCACTGCGATCGACCTGCCGATGGTGCCCCAACGCACCGAATCCGTCGACCCGCTCGGCAACAAGATGGAGGAGGGCAAGATCGGGATCGGAACGAACCAGGAAGCGGGCAATTTCCGGGTCGAGACCTACGGACCGCTCGAAGCGGTGGGGCAAGGGGCACTGCAGAGCTGGCGGATCGTAACGGGCACGCTCGACTATCTTTCGAATCTCTTTGTCGGGCGGATGAGCGCCGATCAGGTCGGCGGGCCGATCCGCATCGCCCAGATGTCCGGTCAGATGGCGAAGCTCGGTATTGCCGAGGTGCTGAATTTCGCGGCCGTCCTTTCGGTTTCCATTGGATTGCTCAACCTGATGCCCGTGCCGGTGCTTGATGGCGGCCATCTGATGTTCTATGCGGTCGAAGCGCTGCGCGGCAGGCCGGTCGGTCCCGCCGCACAGGATCTCGCATTCCGTATCGGCTTTGCCATGGTGCTCATGCTGACGGTTTTTGCGGCCTGGAACGATATCAATTGGCTCTTCGGATAAAGCGGAGCCTTGGGCGGGAGAGGACATCGTTAAGGATTCGGAGAGCGAGTGAGTTTCGCCGGCTGCTCGATAACGGTTTGTTTACGATAATAAGAGGCCGTAGTGGCTGTTAAGCCACGGTTGGAATTGAAGTAAACAGAAATTAACGAGCTGACTTGCTTGTATGGGAAAAGCGGTTAAAACGGCAACCGTGACCGGAGTCGGCACGAAACTGCCGCGGGACGTTGGGAAAAGGTAAGATTTTGACATGAAAGCTGGTTCAAGGTTTTTGAACGCGGTGTCGGCGTTTGCTCTGTCAGCAAGCATGGTCGCCACGGGTACCGGGGTAGGACTTGTTGCTGGTACCTCAGTCGCGCAAGCCGCGGTCATCAATCGGGTTGAGGTGCGTGGGGCAACGCGCGTCAGCGCGGAAACCGTTCGCGCCAACATCACGATCGTTCCCGGCAAGAGCTTCAGCAATGCCGATATCGACGCATCCGTGAAGCGGCTCTATGCCACCGGCTATTTCTCCGATGTCAGCATCACGGTTTCCGGCGGATCGCTTGTCGTTTCCGTCAGCGAGAATCAGCTCGTCAACCAAGTCGTCTTCAACGGCAACCGCAAGATCAAGGATGACAAGCTCCAGGGTGTCGTTCGTACCCAGCCGCTCGGTCCCTATAGCGAGGCGACCGTCGAAACGGACATTCAGGCCATCAAGGACGCCTATGCCGCCATCGGCCGCAGCGACGTGACCGTGACGACCCAGGTCGTTCCGATTGCCGAAGGGCGTGTCAACCTGGCCTTCGTCATCAATGAAGGCGAACGCACGAAGATCACGCAGATCAATTTCGTAGGCAACGAGGCCTACAGCGACGGCCGTCTGCAGTCGGTGATTGCGACCAAGGAATCGGGCATCTTCTCGTTCCTCACGCGCAAGGACGTCTACAATCCGGATAAGCTGCGGGCCGACGAGGAATTGCTGCGGCAGTTCTACTACAACCGCGGCTATGCCGATTTTCAGGTGGTCTCGTCCGAAGCGGCGCTCAATGAGGCGACCAACGAATACACGGTAACGATCACGGTCGAGGAAGGTCCTCGATACGACTTCGGTTCGGTCAACATCGAATCGACCGTCGAAGGCATCGACGCCGAGGAACTGAGGGGGCTCGTTCAGAGCCGCGAAGGCACGGTCTACAAGGCCAAGGACATTCAGAACACGATGAGCGAGATTTCGAAGCGCGTCGCGTCGGAGGGTTATCCCTTTGCGCGCGTCACGCCGCGCGGCAATCGCGATCTCGCCAATCACACGATCGCCGTCGACTATCTCGTGGACCAGGGCGAGCGGGCCTATGTCGAGCGCATCGAGATTCGCGGCAACACCCGGACGCGTGACTACGTAATTCGTCGCGAGTTCGACGTCGGCGAGGGCGATGCCTTCAACCAGGAAATGGTTGCGCGCGCCAAGCGCCGCCTGGAAGCGCTCGGCTATTTCTCGTCGGTCAACATCTCGACGCAGCCGGGCAGTGCGGCTGACCGTGTGGTCATCGTCGTCGACGTGCAGGATCAGTCGACCGGCTCGTTCGGCATCGGCGCCGGCTATTCCGCCGGCGACGGCGGCGGCTTCCTCGTCGAAGCTTCGATCGAAGAAAAGAACTTCCTTGGCCGCGGCCAGTATATTCGTCTTGCCGCCGGTAAGGGCGAAGACAGCCAGACCTACAATGTTTCGTTCACCGAGCCCTATTTCCTCGGCTATCGTCTCGCGGCGGGCTTCGACCTCTTCAAGAACGAAAACGACTTCGATGACGACAACTACAGCTACAACGATCAGGGATTCAGCCTGCGCGTGACTGCGCCGATCACGGAAAACCTGTCGACGACGCTGCGCTACAACTACACGGAGCTCGAATATTTCGGCGACGAGGACGAGCTTTCCTCTCCCTATGTTCGCGCAATCGAGGACGGCCCCTGGACGCGTTCCTCCGTGTCCCAGTCGATCACCTACAACACGCTCGACGATGCGCAACTGCCGCACGAGGGCATTCTCGCTTCGGTCACCCAGGAGTTTGCAGGTCTTGGCGGTACGTCGGACTTCTACAAGCTGACGGGTAAGGCCAAATGGTACTATACGCTGCACGACGAGGCCGACATCATCGGCTCGATCTCCGGCAGCGCCGGCCAGCTGTTCAAGACGTCCGGTTCGCTTGAAGTCTTCGACCAGTTCCAGCTAACCAGCAACGATATCCGCGGCTTCGAGCGCAACGGTATCGGTCCGCGGGCAAACAATGGCGATGCCCTTGGCGGCACGACCTATTTCACGGCGTCTGCGGAAGCGACGTTCCCGCTGCCGGGCCTTCCGCGTGACAGCGGCTTCCGCGGTGCATTGTTCGTCGACGCCGGCACGCTCTACAACAATGAGTTGGAGCTGACCGGAGCCGGTGAATCGGTGCGCGGCAACGACGCTTCGCTGCGTGCGTCGGTCGGCGTCAGCCTTATCTGGGCTTCGCCTTTCGGTCCGCTGCGTGTCGATTATGCCGTGCCGGTTGCAAAGGAAGACTTTGACGAGGTCCAGAACTTCAAGTTCGGTATCAACTCGTCGTTCTGATAGAGAGCAGTCCAGAACTGCCAGAGAATCGTTCTGGAGTGTCCATGGAACAGAATTGGTTTTTTCCGCCCCATCAGGGGATTCGTCTGGGCGACCTCGCGAATCAGATTGGGGCGGAGTTGCTGGATATTGCCGCCGCCGATCGCAGCGTGCGTTCGGTCGCACCGGTCTATCGCGCCAAGCCGGGCGACATCTGTTACATGCTGTCGCGCAAGAATCGCGAAGAGTTGCAGAGCTGCCGTGCCGCCGCGATCATCTGCGACAAGGCCATTTCGTCGCTTGTTCCCGATACGATACCCGTGCTGCTGACATCGAAACCGCACACGGCCTTCGCCCTTGCCGGCACCTTGCTTCACGAAAGGGCCATGCGCCCTTCCTATAATACGAGCGAGAGGGGCGTAGCGGCGGGAGCCTTCGTCGATCCGACGGCGCGCCTGGAGGCGGGCGTCGAGGTCGAGCCGATGGCTGTGATCGGAGCCGGCGTCGAGATTGGAAGCGGAACGCGCATCGCAGCAGGAGCAATGATCGGACCGGGCGTGCGGATCGGCCGCGATTGCACCATTTCCGCCGGGGCAAGCATCCTTTGTGCGCTGGTCGGCAACAACGTCATCATTCATCCGGGCGCACGCATCGGTCAGGACGGATTCGGCTATGCACCGGGCCCGAAGGGCGGAATGATCAAGATCGTCCAGGTAGGGCGGGTGATCATCCAGGATCACGTGGAGATCGGCGCGAACACGACGATCGATCGCGGCACGATGGATGACACCGTGATCGGCGAGGGGACGAAAATCGACAATCTGGTTCAGATCGGCCATAACGTCCGCATCGGTCGTTACTGCGGCATCGTCAGCCAGGTCGGCATCGCCGGCAGCACGCAGATCGGCGACGGGGTCATGATCGGCGGAGGCGTCGGGGTCAACGGGCATATCACCATTGGAGACGGAGCGCAGATCGCTGCGATGAGTGGCGTGGCGAGCGATGTGCCGGCCGGCGAGCGCTATGGCGGAATTCCGGCGCGACCGATGCGGGATTTCCTGCGCGATGTGGCCGAAATGGCCCTGCGGTCGAGCGAGAGGCAGAAGAAGAAGGGTGGCAAGGATGAATGAGGCTGCAACGGTCCTCGGCACGGCGGACATACAGGAAATCCTGAGGCTTCTTCCCCATCGTTATCCCTTCCTGCTCGTGGACCGCATCATCGAGATCGATGACGACAATTCGGCCATCGGGATCAAGAACGTGACGGCCAACGAGCCGCATTTCACCGGGCACTTTCCCGAGAAGCCGATCATGCCGGGCGTTCTTCTGATCGAAGGCATGGCACAGACGGCCGGCGCGATCTGTGCGCGCAAGACGGGAATCGGCAGCAATCTCGTGTATTTCATGACGATCGACAATGCCCGCTTCCGCAAGCCCGTCGTGCCAGGCGACCGGGTGGAGTTCCATGTGGTGAAGCAGAAGCAGCGCGGCAATATCTGGAAGTTTCACTGTGATGCAAAAGTTGACGGGCAACTCGTCGCGGAAGCTGATATCGGCGCGATGATTGTCAGCAAGGAAGACGCCTGAGAATGATAGCATCAAGTGCGAAGATCCACCCGTCCTCGGCCATCGAGAACGGTGCGGTAATCGGCGAAAACGTGAAGATCGGCCCGTTCTGCCATATCGGGCCGAATGTCGTTCTTGCAGATGACGTCGAAATTCTGAGTCACGTCGCGGTCATCGGTCATACGAGCGTCGGCAAGGGCTCGAAGATCTTTCCGGGTGCCGTCATCGGCGGCGACTCGCAGAGCGTGCACCACAGCGCCTTGAATACGAAATTGGTGATTGGCGAAAACTGTACCATCCGCGAAGGCGTGACCATGAACACGGGTACGGTGGAGCATGGCGGCGCGACCATCATCGGCAACAACAACCTGTTCCTGGCCTATTCGCACGTGGCGCATGACTGCCGCCTCGGCAACAATATCATCCTTTCCAACAATGTCATGCTTGCGGGGCACGTTACCGTCGAAGATCGAGCCATACTCGGGGGTGGCTCGGCGGTTCACCAGTTTACCCGCATCGGGCGTCAGGCCTTCATCGGTGGCCTGTCGGCGGTGAGCTATGACGTCATTCCCTATGGAATGCTCAACGGCAACCCCGGCGTTTTGAGCGGCCTTAACGTGGTCGGGATGACCCGTGCGGGGATCGAGCGTGCGGCGATTCATCGCGTCCGGCGGTGCTACAAGCAGATATTCGAGGGAGACGGCTCGATTCGCGCGAACGCAGCCGCTATCCGCAACGAATATCTCGATTGCGCGCCGGCTATCGAGATCCTGGATTTCATTGCCGCGGAGAGCGACCGCGCGCTGTCGTCGCCGAATCGCGGCGCCAAGGGCTGATGGCGGTGGCGATTCATCGCCTGCCGCATTCCAAAGGCAGGCTCGCCATCATCGCCGGCGCCGGAACGCTTCCCCATCACGTGGCCGAGGCAGCGCGCTTCCAGGGCGAAGACCCGTTCATCATTGCGCTCTCGCGTGAGGCGGATACCGATTGGACCGGCTTCGACCATGTCGTTTGCGCAATCGGAGACTTTGCCGCGATCAGCCGCACTTTCGAGACCGAGGGAATCGACCGTGTCGTCCTTTCCGGTGCGGTGCGGCGGCGGCCGGAGTGGCGCGATATCCGTCCTACGCTGAAGACGCTGGCCAAGGTGCCGCGGGTTTTCCGCACCTTGATATCCGGCGGGGACGACGCCGTGCTGCGCATGGTGATCGAATTGATCGAGGCGAGCGGCGCCCATGTGATCGGCGCGCACGAGGTCGTTCCGGGGCTTCTTGCCGATACCGGTCCGCTCGGCGCCCATGCCCCGACGGACGAAGATCGGCGTGACATCGAAGCCGGCATCGCCGCAGCCAACGCGCTGGGTGCTCTCGATGTCGGCCAGGGCGCCGTTGCAGTCGGCGGCAGGGTCGTGGCGCTGGAGGGGGCGGAAGGGACGGACGCCATGTTGGCGAGAGTGGCCGGCCTCAGGAAAGACGGACGGATTTCAATTCGTCGTCGCGGCGTCCTCGTCAAGCTCTGCAAGCCGCAACAGGACGAGCGGGCGGATCTGCCCTCGATCGGTCCGTCGACGGTCGCAGGAGCGCATGCTGCCGGCCTCGCGGGCATCGCCGTGGAGGCAGGACGCGCGCTGGTTCTCGATCGCGCGCGTCTCGTGGAGGAAGCCGACAGGAGTGGGCTGTTCGTTCTCGGTATCGAGCGCGATTGCCGCAGGGACCGGAGATGACGGGCAGACCCTACAGGCTGGCGGTTATCGCCGGAGAAGTTTCCGGAGACCTGCTCGGCGCCGACCTGGTGCGGGCATTGCGTGACCGTCTAGACGGTCCGCTCGAACTCGTGGGCGTTGGTGGCGAGGGGCTGGAAGCCGAAGGGCTCCGGTCGCTTTTCGACTATTCCGAACTGTCGATCATGGGCTTCTCGCAGGTTCTGGCGAACCTGCCGAAGCTTCTGTTGCGGATTGGGCAGACCGCCCGCGCGATCGCCGCTGCGCGTCCGGATGCTCTGTTGATCATCGACAGCCCGGATTTCACCCACCGCGTGGCGCAACGCGTCCGCGCCGCATTGCCGGACTTGCCGGTGATCGACTATGTCTGCCCGAGCGTCTGGGCGTGGAAGCCGGAGCGGGCGCCGCGCATGCGGGCCTATGTGGATCACGTGCTCGCGGTGTTACCCTTCGAGCCGGAAGCGATGGGGAAGCTCGGCGGTCCGCCGACGACCTATGTCGGGCATCGGCTCGCATCCGACGGCAATGTTCTCGCGGTCCGGGAGCGCCAACGACTGAGACGGCAGATGCAGGATCGGCGCGAGCCGAAGGTCTGTCTCCTGCTGCCCGGATCGCGCGGCAGCGAGGTCAGCCGCCTGCTTCCGATCTTCCGCGAAGCAGCCGAAGAGCTCGCGGAGCGGCACGAAGGCATTCGGTTCCTCTTGCCGACCGTGCCGCGCCAGGAAGACCGTGTGAGGGCGTTGACGGCATCCTGGAAGGTCCAGCCCGAGATAAGCATAACCGCCGACAGGAAATGGGAGGCTTTTGCCCAAGCCGACGCGGCCATTGCCGCTTCGGGTACGGTGATCCTCGAACTGGCGCTCGCCGGAGTTCCGGTCGTCTCTACCTACTCTGCCGACTGGATCGTCAGCCTCCTGCATTCCCGCATTCGGATATGGACCGCGGCGCTTCCGAACCTCATCGCGGATTTTCCGGTCGTGCCCGAATATTTCAACAAGTCGATCCGGCCGGCCGTTCTGACGCGCTGGTTCGAACGGCTTTCGAGCGATACGGCGCAACGTCGTGCGATGCTCGACGGCTTCGCCCTCGTTCAACAGCGAATGGAAACGAACCGTCCGCCCGGTGAAAAAGCGGCGGATATCGTTCTGGCTTGCCTTCGAGCGGGGTGAGGAGAGGCGAGTGCCTCGAACCGCTGTGGGTCGCCGGGCTAAGCCCCGAGGATGACGGGCAAGAACCTCGCCACAGTCTCTGCAAACCCTTCCACCTGTCATCCTCGGGTCAAGCCCGAGGATGAGGGTTGGCGGAATGGGTTTTTTGCCGAGTTCGTCCGCCGTTTACCGCTTGGAGATCGGCACGTAGTCGCGCAGCGGCGCACCGACATAGAGCTGGCGCGGACGGCCGATGCGCTGTTCCGGATCTTCGATCATCTCGTTCCATTGAGCGATCCAGCCGACGGTGCGGGCGAGCGCGAAGAGCACCGTGAACATCGTGGTGGGGAAGCCCAGTGCCTTCAGCGTGATGCCGGAGTAGAAGTCGATGTTCGGGTAGAGCTTCTTCTCGATGAAGTACTCGTCCGTCAGGGCGATGCGTTCGAGCTCCATCGCGACTTCCAGGAGCGGGTCGTCCTTGTGGCCGAGCTCGGCGAGGACCTCATGCGTCGTCTTCTGCATGATCTTCGCGCGCGGATCGTAGTTCTTGTAGACCCGGTGGCCGAAGCCCATCAGACGGAACGGATCGTTCTTGTCCTTGGCCTTGGCGATATATTCCGGAATGCGGTCGACCGTGCCGATCTCGGCGAGCATGTTGAGCGCCGCCTCGTTGGCGCCGCCATGGGCAGGTCCCCAAAGGCAGGCGATACCGGCAGCGATACAGGCGAACGGGTTGGCACCCGACGAGCCGGCGAGGCGAACGGTCGAGGTCGATGCGTTCTGCTCATGGTCGGCGTGGAGGATGAAGATCCGGTCCATGGCGCGCGCCAGAACCGGGTTCACGACATATTCCTCGCAAGGCACGGCGAAACACATGCGCAGGAAGTTCGAGGCGTAGTCGAGATCGTTCTTCGGATAAACGAAGGGCTGGCCGATATGGTACTTGTAGGCCATCGCGGCGATCGTCGGCATTTTGGCGATCATGCGCAGCGATGCGACCATCCGCTGATGCGGATCGGTGATGTCGGTCGAGTCGTGATAGAAGGCGGAAAGGGCGCCGACGCAGCCGCACATGACGGCCATCGGATGGGCATCGCGGCGGAAGCCGGTGAAAAACCGCGACATCTGCTCGTGGACCATGGTGTGGTGCGTGACGCGATAATCGAAATCGGCCTTCTGAGCCTTTGTCGGCAGTTCGCCGTAGAGAAGCAGGTAGCAAACTTCGAGAAAGTCGCCGTGCTCCGCCAGTTGCTCGATCGGAAATCCGCGGTGAAGCAGGACGCCCTCGTCGCCATCGATATAGGTGATCTTCGATTCACACGATGCCGTGGAGGTGAAGCCCGGATCGTAGGTGAACATCGTCGTCTGCTTGTAGAGCGAGCCGATGTCCACGACATCCGGACCGATTGATCCCGATCGCACCGGCAGGTCCGCGGACTTTCCGCCGAATGTTACTGTCGCGCTTTTTTCTGACATGGGACCCTCCGTTTTTGTGACATCGTGGCATAGCTCTGTGCCGCGAATTTGAGCGTTGCGAATTTGCTATATGATTTATTTTCGACTGCCAAGCAGTACCAAAGGCAAACTTGTGCGATGCGAAAACGCATATGGCAATGCAACAAACGCATGGTACGGCAATTCGTTCGAAGAGATCAATGATCGCTAAGCTGATAATGCGGTACCATTCTATCTAGTCTGCCTCTTTTTTGAGCATCAGCCTTCGAGTTGCAAGATTGCGTGGTTGGTGCAGGATCGAGAAAACAGGCGCGGGCGGAGCGAAATGGGGGAGAGCGGGGCACGAGCGGTCGTGCGCGATGGGGAGCGCAGTGCGTGGCCCCGGAGCGAGGGGACGCGGGTTCTCACCGGCGATTTGCCCGCCATCGGCTCCGGCCGCCGGGCGCCTGCGGGCTGGCATGCGGCAAACATTCGCCGTCGGATACGCTCGGCGGCCACGGCGGTTTCCCTCGGCATAGGTGCTGCAGTTGCGGAAGAGCAGGAATACGGCCACGGCTTCGTCCTGATCCCGGTCATGCTTGCGCTTGGCTCGCTTGCATGGCTCGCAGTGCCCGAATCCGTCGGAATTGCCAAACTTGCAGCGCTGCTTTGCATTTTCGGCATATCTGCGGTGCTTTGCCGGGGAGACCTGCGAAGCTGGCGGCCGCTGTTGATCGCGCCCGCTCTCTTTACGGCGGGCATGCTGCTTGCCGCGGTCGAAACAGCGAGGCTCGATACGATCATTCTCGACACTCCCGTGACGACGACCGTTCGCGGAACGGTCCTCACCCGGGATCCCGACGACAGGGGACGCTGGCGTTATCTCGTTCGCATACAAGAAACATCCGGCCCGCGGCTGCGCCGGGCGCCGGAAAGGGCGACGCTGCTGGCGCGGAGTCGCCACGAACCGTTTCCGGTCGGAGCTATCATCGAAGGCAAGGCGCGTTTGTCGCCGCCCTCCGGGCCGGCTCTCCCGGGTCTCAACGACTTCGCGTTCGGCTCCTACTTCAAAGGCGTAGGCGCGGTCGGGTACTTCTATGGCGCCCCGCGAGCGCCGGTGGATGCCGGCGCTGTCACGGATCGGTCCGAAGCCTCGCTGCCGGCGAAAGCGGCCGCATATCTGGCACTGATCCGCGAGGCGATCGGCAACCGCATCCGGACAGCGATCGGCGGGGATACCGGTGCGATCGCTGCGGCGCTCGTGACCGGCGAGGAGCGCGCGATCAGCCGCGAGGCCGTCGAGATGCTGCGCGCCGCGGGCCTGTCGCATGTCCTGGCGATCTCGGGACTCAACATGGTGTTGGCGGCGGGCACGTTTCTCATTGGCGCCCGGACTCTGTTGAGCTTCGTTCCGGGGTTGGCGGAAAGAGCTTCCGTCAAGAAGATCGCTGCCGTCGGCGCTCTTCTCATGGTGTTCTTCTATATTCTCATTTCCGGAGGTGCGGTCTCAGCGCTCAGATCCTGGATCATGATCTCGATCATGCTGGTCGCATTGTTCTTCGACCGCGTCTCGATCAGCCTGCGCAACGTGGCGCTTGCCGCACTCATCATCCTTGCCTGGACACCGTCGGCGGTAGCCGGACCCGGGTTCCAAATGTCCTTTGCGGCGACGCTGGCCCTCGTTGCGGGCTATTCCCGCTGGCGCGACCACAGGAGAAAGGATACCGAAACCTCGAAGAAGCGGGGGAGCGTGGGGGTCGTGTCCGGCCTCGCCATCGGTACTGTCGCCACCTCCGTCATCGGCGGCCTGGCGACGGCGGTTTACGCGGCTGCCCATTTCAACCGGCTCCCCGGTTACGGGCTGGCCGCAAACGTTCTCACGACGCCTCTGATCAGCGTGCTGATCATGCCTTTCGCGCTGTTCGCGATGCTGCTTATGCCCTTCGGGCTCGAATATTATCCCCTCGTGGTCATGGGGCACGGGCTGGACTGGATGTTGGCCGTCGCGAGATATGTCGCATCGCTCGACGGGGAGTGGATGACCGGCCGCATGGGCGACACGCCATTCTTCCTTATCGCATTCGGCGGCATCCTGGTCTGCGTTCTGAGAACGCGGCTGGCGCTCGTCGGCGCGGGGCTGATCTCTCTGGGTATATGGGCGATCGCGCTCGAGCCGCGGAAAGAGCGCCCATCGATCGCGATATCGGAGGATGCGCAATTGGTCGGCCTGATCGCCGCGGATGCAATCGCGACCAATCGGAGCCGTCCGCCGGAGTTCATCTTCTCGCAATGGCAGCGCGCACTTGCGATCGCTGAACATAAGGCACCGCTCGACCTTCAGGCGGAGCCGGACACCGCCGTCGAGACAGCAGCCTTCCTGACTTCGGCCCAACCCGGCGTCTTCGCCTGCAGAAAGGGAATAGGGTGCGCCGGGCGCAGCCGCGAGGGATGGACAGTGGCTGTTATCGAAAAGGCCGAATCGCTCTCATACCTGTGCGGTCGCGCCGATCTGGTCGTCGTCGCCAGCCGCCGGCCGTATGCAGCCTGCCCGTCCGGCGGATCGCTGGTCATAAGCGCCGAAACGCTGCGGCGGACGGGTGCGGTCGAGATCCATGCCGAGCAGCAGGAACGACCGGGCGTGCCGCCACGCATGCGCGTCGTCACGTCGTTCTCCTCCACCGAGCGCCCCTGGCAGCGTCATCGCCGCTACGACTGGCGGACGGGCAGTTTTTTGCCGCAGGGTTCACCGCCCTGACGACCGCGCGTTCCTCATCGCCCATCTGTCGTGATATTCTTGATTATCGTACTCCACAATCTTGTCATCCCGCCATTGTTTGTCGTAAAGAGCGTTGCGAAAGCGCTTCACCGACAGGGGCGGGCGCGAGCGGCTGCGGTTTGCATCCCGCGCCCACCTGATTGTTGAAATCGATTGCAGGCCCGTGACGCTCGGGCGAATACGGAAAAACGAGGAACGAGATGTCTGATCGGATCCGGCCGAAATTGAACATGTTGCTGGCGGCAACGCTGACTGTTTTCCTTGCCGGCCCGGTCGCGACCGGCCTCGCGCAGACCGCACAACAGCCCTCGTCCGTTTCGGTCGACGCGCAGCCGCCGGCGACAGACGTTCCCGGCGGCGATGATCCGGGCGCGCCACCGGCGCCGGCCGAGGCAACGATGGGCGACGCAACGGCGGGGGAAGCAAATCCCATGCTTCCGCATGATCTTTCGCCGGTCGGCATGTTTCTCGCTGCCGACATCGTCGTAAAGGCGGTGATGGTCGCTCTGGCGCTCGCCTCCGTCGCCACCTGGGCGATCTTCCTCGTGAAGACGCTGGAGCTCATATATGCCAAGTCGCGCCTCAAGCGCGCCGTGGCGGCCCTCGTTTCCGCGAACGGTCTCGCCGACGTGCAGCCAAAGCTCGAGCGCCGCGCTGGCGTTGCTGGGGAGATGATTGCCGCAGCGGTCGACGAAATGACACGCTCGGACGCCGTTTTGGACCTCGCGCCGGCAGTAGGTGTCAAGGAACGCGTTTCCTCTCTGCTCACGCGTATCGAAGTTCGCGCCGGCAAGAGGATGAGCTCCGGTACCGGGATCCTGGCGTCCATCGGGTCCGTCGGTCCATTCGTCGGCCTCTTCGGTACCGTCTGGGGAATCATGAATTCCTTCATCGGCATCAGCAAGGCGCAGACGACCAACCTCGCCATCGTTGCGCCGGGCATCGCCGAGGCGCTGCTGGCGACTGCGATCGGCCTCGTCGCGGCAATACCGGCGGTGGTGATCTACAACTATTTTGCCCGGTCTGTCGGGGGGTACAAGCTCATCCTGGCAGATGCGGCGGCGGCCGTCGAAAGACTCGTAAGCCGCGATCTCGATCATCGCCACGCCCGCAGAGCGCCGCCGCGCCGCCAGGACGGCTTCGTTCACGGCCCCGACTCGATCGCCAGAATCGGATAAGCGAAAATGGCTGGAAGAATTTCCGAGAGCGGCGGCGATCTCGACGAGAACAGCGAGATCAACGTCACCCCCTTCATCGACGTCATGCTCGTGCTGCTCATCATCTTCATGGTGGCTGCGCCGCTCGCGACGGTCGACATGAAGGTCGACCTGCCGCAATCCGTCGCAAAGCCGACGCCGCGCGACGACAAGCCGGTCTTCGTGACGTTGAAAGCCGACCTCACGCTTGCCATCGGCAATGAAGAGGCGCCTCGCGAAGCCTTCGTTTCCGAGTTGAACCGGATAACCGGCGGCAACACGGATACGCGCGTGCTTCTGCGCGCCGATCGCCTGGTCGACTACGGCGAACTGATGACGGTCATGAACCTCATTCAGAATGCCGGCTACGGCAAGATCGCACTCGTCGGCCTGGAGGCCGCTCCCGCCCGCTAGCGGTTTTCCGTCCGCATCCCTCGTCTCGGCAGGGTCCTCATGGCCCGGCCGCCAGCTCCGATGTGGGCTGGCGGTGCCTTTTTGCGTGCACGGAGACGCAGTCGCTTGAAACCGGCCGTGCGGCGATCTATGAGCTTTATGAATGTGTCCGAAAGCGCGGAGCGGTTTCGGACCGACGACAGGCACAGAGACAACAACCTGAGGCGCGACGCATCAATACGGCGCTTCGCGCTTCAGGCAACGGGCTGGCGGCCGCCGAACGCACGATCTTCCCGGCGCCGCGCCCATTCCGACACGAGGCAATATCATGAATTTCGAAGCAGCCCGCATCAAGATGGTGGACAATCAGATCCGGACCACGGATGTGACCTCCCATTCAGTCCTGTCTGCTTTCCTGTCGGTCCCGCGTGAGGAGTTCGTGCCTGCCAAGATGCGGGAGCTGGCCTATATCGACACCGATATCGAGCTCGTCGGCGGTCCTCAGCCGCGTTACCTGATGGAGCCGTCGCCGCTGGCGAAACTCCTCCAGCTCGCGGAGATCTCCAACTCGGATCTGGTCCTCGAAATCGGCTGCGGGACAGGTTACGCCTCTGCCTTGCTCTCGCTTCTCGCCGGTTCCGTCGTGGCGCTGGAGAGCGACGAAGCCCTGGCCGCCACGGCCACGGAGACGCTGGCACGCCTCGGCTACGACAATATTGCCGTGGTGAGCGGCGATCTCACCAAGGGGTATGCGGCGGAGGCGCCCTATGACGTCATCTTCATCAACGGTGCCGTCGAGATGATCCCTGCCGAGTTGTTCGAGCAGCTTCGCGACGGCGGCCGGCTCGTGGTCGTGGAAGGTTTTGGTAACGCATCTCGTGCGAAACTTTACGTGCGCGAATCGGGCATGACGTCGGAGCGAGCTGACTTCAACACCGCCGTGAAGCCGCTTCCCGGCTTCCGCCGCGACCGTTCTTTTGTTTTTTGATGTGCCTCTTATTGAGGTAGCTCAACATATGAGTGTTGAAGCGAAAACTGCAATGTTGCCAATCGGCAACGTATTATTTGTTTCTTTTTGAAATGGCCGTGCAGAGGGTCGGTGCGCAGTTGTCGTAGACCCGAATCCGGAGTTCAAAAGAGCCTGGAAGCGGTGATTTGCCCGCCATGGGTGGCGCGGGGCTTCACTGCAGTGTTTGTGCAGGCCGCCAAGGGCCTGCTGAAAAATGCGGGGTGGCGACGCTGCCCCGATTGATCGGAGGGAAGATGGTGTCGATTGTCCGCAAAGCAGCCTTGTGGGCGGCTGTCTCGACCAGTGTGCTGCTCGCGCCCCACGCCGTTCTCGCGGAGACGATTTTCGGGGCGATGGCCAAGGCCTATGCGAACAACCCGGATCTCAACGCCGCTCGCGCCGGACTGCGCGCGACCGATGAGGGGGTTCCGATTGCGAAGGCCGGCTACCGGCCGCAGATTTCCGCGTCGGCGACCGGGACGCTCTCACGGGTCGACGCCGAACGGACCGGCACCCGCGACTTTCATGCCGGACAGGTCGGGATTTCCATCACGCAGACGATCTTCGATGGATTTCAGACATTGAACAATGTCAGGGCGGCCGAAGCGGAGGTGTTTTCGAGCCGCGAGACGCTGAAGGCCAATGAGATCCAGATTCTTCTTTCGGCCGCGCAATCCTATGCGAACATAGCCCGCGATCAGCAGGTCGTTTCCATTCGCCGTCAGAACCTCGCCTTCCTTCGGGAGCAGTTGAGCGCCGCACAGGCCCGCCTCGATGTGGGCGAAGGCACGCGGACGGATGTGAGCCAGGCGGAAGCCGAACTCGCCAACGCCCAGTCGCTGCTCGTTGCTGCAATCGCGCAGCTGAAACAGAGCGAAGCGGTCTATGTGCAGATCGTCGGAGCAGCGCCGACCGGCATCAGACAGCCTGGACCTGCCACGAAGGCCATGCCGAGGTCCCTCGATCAGGCCGTGGCGACGGGGCTGCGGGAGAACCCGCGAATCCTGGCGGCGCAATATGCCGTCGATTCGGCCGGTTACCAGGTGAAATCGGCGGAAGGCACGATGCTGCCGGGCGTCGTTCTCCAGGGTGCCGTGAGCCGCAACACCGGTAATGCCGGTCAAGGGCTTGATGACACGACGGCGAGCGTCACGGCTCGGCTCGAAGTTCCGATCTATCAGGGCGGTGCGGAATACGGCCAGATTCGCCAGGCCAAGGAAATTCTGGGGCAGCAGCGGATCCTCGTCGACTCCGAGCGGGCCTCGGTGCAGCAGACAGTCGTATCGGCGCATGCGCAGCTCGAATCGGCACTTGCACGAATCAAGGCCAGCCGGTCGCAGATCTCCGCAGCGAACCTCGCGCTCGAAGGCGTGATCGAAGAGCGCAAGGTCGGTCAGCGCACCACGCTGGACGTGCTCGACGCGCAGCAGGACGTGCTGGACGCGCAGGAGTCGCTGGCGGGCGCGCAACGCGATGCGGTGGTTGCAAGCTATGCCTTGCTCGCCGCAATGGGCCACCTGACAGTCAGGAGCCAGGGCCTGCAGGTGGCCGAATATCGGGCCGAGGAACATTACGAGGCCGTCAAGGACAAATGGTTCGGCCTGCGCACCGTCGACGGGCGCTAGACGGCCCTTAGCCAATTCGACACGAAACGCCGCGTCCCCGAGGGCCGCGGCGTTTTGCGCCAAGGCCCGTTGAACTTCGGGCTACCCGCTGCGGCTGTTTGATTTCCTCATTCCCGTGCCTGTCACAGAAATCCAGCCAGACCAAGTCCTTGGGCTGAAAGACCCTTCCCGCGCCGCAGACGCGGCGCTGCTGGATCCCTGTGACGAGCACAGGGATGAGGGTAGAGAGGGTGCGACCCCTCGGAGCGTTTCATTGCGTCACAGGTTGACCATCCCTCGCATATTCGCAGGCGAATGTCGTAGTAGCCGCACATCCCCGGTCCCTCATTCCTGTGCTTGTCACAGGAATCCAGCCAGACCAAGTCCTTGGGCTGGAAAGGCTCTTCCGCGCCGCAGACGCGGCGCTGCTCTCATCCCTGTGATGCGCACAGGAATGAGGAAATCAAACAAGCGGCGGCGGGTGGCCCGAATCTCACCAGGCTTTAGAGCGCAAGTGCCATTGCCCCTGCCGAAAAAAACAAATCTGTGCAAGAATTTACCGAGCTGATTCGCGGCGTTTGTTTCGTCGGCGAACTCACTTAAGGTTTGTTCGAATCGGCACACGGAGGGCTTTTTTCCGTGTTCGTCCGCAGCAAACGGGGATTGAAATGGCGCAGCTCAACGTCGCACGTGAACCTTCGATGGATGAGATTCTGGCATCCATTCGCAAGATCATCGAGAGTAACGAGCCTGGTCCGGCCGGAACCTCCGCGCGGCAGAGCTTCGAGGACGACGCCGGCGACGATGTCGAACTGTCGATGGATCCGGAGATCGAAGCGGATGCGTTCGGATCCGCCGACGACCAATTTTCCTCGGTCAGGACGTCACCATCCGCGGTCGATAACCGTACCGACGCGCCGGTACCGTCGTCTGCGCCGCTTTCGCTTGCCGATGTCGCGGCAAGGGTGAGGGCGGCTTCGGAGCGGCAGGCGGTGCATACGGTTCCGCGGGATCAAGCAGGAGGCGAGGAGGCGCGGTCGCCAGCGGATAGTCCGGCGATGATGTCCCGCATCGCTGCGTTTCCCTCTTCGGCCATTCCGGCGAGTGCGGCAGCGGACGCCGGGTCGGCTCCCGTGGCCGGGGATGTATCGGCGGCCTCGGACGAGGCAACGGAGCCGGAAGGCACGCCTGGAACGATCGTTTCCCCGGCTGTCAGCCGCCAGGTTGCGCGCGCTTTCGACGAATTGGCACATGCCGTCGAGAACGGACCCCGGCGCTCCTTCGACGAGATCGCCGAGGCGATGCTGCGTCCGATGTTGCAGGAATGGCTGGACGACAACTTGCCGACATTGGTCGAAAGACTGGTGCGCGAGGAAATCGAACGCGTGGCACGCGGGCCCCGGCGCTGACGTAAACGGTAGAGGTGCCCGACTTGCGTCTGCCGCCCGTGGACGATTCCAGGAAAATCGCTGCGCTCTTTTGCCAGTAGCGCATTCGAACCTGCGCATTTCCGGACAGAAAAGCGTTACACACTTTTCCCGAAAGTAATCTAAGATGGAAGCCGCATGCACGATGGCTGCGGCTTTTTCCCCGTTCAGGTTGACTTGCCCCGGGCCTTCCGGTTTACAAACGCTGACATCAATCTCCAGAAATCGGCCAAAGAATGCTTGATAAAACCTACGATTCCGCAGCGGTAGAACCGAAGATCGCCAAGGCCTGGGACGAAGCGGATGCCTTTCGCGCCGGTGTCAACGCGCAGCCGGACGCGGAGACCTTCACGATCGTGATCCCCCCGCCGAACGTGACGGGGTCGCTCCATATGGGCCATGCGCTCAACAACACGCTGCAGGACATCATGGTCCGCTTCGAGCGCATGCGCGGCAAGGATGTGCTCTGGCAGCCGGGTATGGACCATGCAGGTATCGCGACCCAGATGGTCGTCGAGCGCCAACTCATGGAACGTCAGCTTCCGAACCGCCGCGATATGGGCCGTGAGGCCTTTATAGAGAAAGTCTGGGAGTGGAAAGCCGAGTCCGGAGGCCTGATTTTCAATCAATTGAAGCGGCTCGGCGCCTCATGCGACTGGTCGCGCGAGCGCTTCACGATGGACGAGGGGCTGTCCGAGGCGGTCATCGAGGTCTTCGTCAGCCTTTACAAGGAAGGCCTCATCTATCGCGACACCCGGCTGGTCAACTGGGACCCGAAGCTGCAAACCGCGATCTCCGACATCGAGGTGGAGCCGGTCGAGGTCAACGGCCATCTCTGGCATCTGCGCTACCCGCTCGAAGAGGGCGTGACCTATCAGCATCCTGTCGCCTTCGATGAGGAAGGCAATGCGACGGAATGGGAGACGCGCGACTATCTTGTCGTCGCGACCACGCGTCCGGAAACCATGCTCGGCGACACCGGCGTCGCCGTGCACCCCGATGACGCCCGCTACAAGGGCATCGTGGGCAAGCACGTCATTCTGCCGATCGTCGGCCGCCGCCTTCCGATCGTGGCCGACGAGTATCCGGATCCGACGACCGGCACCGGCGCGGTGAAGATGACGCCTGCGCACGACTTCAACGATTTCGACGTCGGAAAACGCAGGGGACTGCGGCAGGTCAACGTTCTCACGGCAGACGGCCGGATAACGATCAAGAACAACGAGGATTTCCTCGAGGGGCTCGACCACCCGGCGGCGCTGCACGGCGCCTGGGATCAACTCGAGGGCAAGGATCGCTTCGAAGCGCGCAAGCTTATCGTCGAGATGCTTGAAGAGGCCGGGCTCGTCGATCACATCGCGCCCCACAAGCACATGGTGCCCCATGGCGACCGCGGCGGCGTGCCGATCGAGCCGCGCCTGACCGAGCAATGGTATGTCGACGCCAAGACCTTGGCGAAGCCGGCGATTGCGGCGGTCAAGGAAGGCAGGACGAATTTCGTCCCGAAGAACTGGGAAAAGACCTATTTCGAATGGATGGAGAACATCCAACCCTGGTGCATTTCGCGCCAGCTCTGGTGGGGCCATCAGATCCCCGCCTGGTACGGTCCCGATGGGCAGATCTTCGTTGAACGAAACGAGGAGGAAGCGCTGCACGCGGCGATTCAGCATTACATTGCCCATGAAGGACCGATGAAGGCCTATGTCGAAGACCTGCTGGAAAACTTCAAGCCGGGTGAGATACTGACGCGCGATGAGGATGTCCTCGACACCTGGTTCTCCTCGGCGCTCTGGCCCTTCTCGACGCTCGGTTGGCCGCAGGAGACGCCGGAGCTCGACAAATATTATCAGACCGATGTGCTGGTAACCGGCTTCGACATCATCTTCTTCTGGGTCGCCCGGATGATGATGATGGGCCTTCATTTCATGAAGGATGCGGACGGCACACCCGTCGAGCCTTTCCACACGGTGTATGTTCATGCGCTCGTTCGTGACAAGAACGGGCAGAAGATGTCGAAGTCCAAGGGCAACGTCATCGACCCGCTGGAGCTCATAGACGAATACGGCGCCGATGCACTGCGCTTCACGCTGGCGATCATGGCGGCTCAGGGGCGCGACGTGAAGCTCGACCCGGCCCGGATAGCAGGCTACCGCAACTTCGGAACCAAGCTGTGGAATGCGACCCGCTTTGCCGAGATGAACGGAGCAGTAAGCAGCGACGGCTTTATCCCCGAGGCGGCGTCGCTGACGATCAACCGCTGGATCCTGACGGAATTGTCGCGCACCATCCGCGACGTGAGCGAGGCGATCGAGGATTACCGCTTCAACGAGGCGGCGGGAACCCTTTACCGCTTCGTCTGGAACCAGTTCTGCGACTGGTATCTCGAACTCCTGAAGCCTGTCTTCAATGGCGACGATGAAGCGGCCAAGCGCGAGTCCCAGGCCTGCACGGCCTATGTCCTGGATGAGATCTACAAGCTGCTGCATCCGTTCATGCCCTTCATGACGGAAGAGCTTTGGGAAAAGACGACCGGCCCCGGGCGAGAGCGTACGACGCTCCTTTGCCATGCCGAATGGCCGGCCGCCTTCTATGCGGATGACGCGGCTGCAGACGAAATCAACTGGCTGATCGATCTCGTCACCGGCATTCGTTCGGTTCGTGCCGAAATGAATGTCCCTCCGGCGGCGATGGCACCACTGGTCATCGTCGGGGCGAAGGCGCTGACTAGCGAGCGGCTCGACCGGCACGCCTCTGCGATCAAGCGTCTGGCGAGAGTGGAGAATATCGAGCACGCGTCAGTGGCGCCCCGCGGCAGCGCTCAGATCGTGGTCGGCGAAGCGACGGCTTGCCTTCCGCTCGGCAGTCTCATCGATCTCGCGGCCGAAAAGTTGCGTCTGGAAAAGGCCATCGCAAAGGTCGACGTCGAGCGGCAACGGATCCTCGGCAAGCTCGGCAACGAAAAATTCGTCGCCAATGCCAAGCCTGAACTGGTCGAGGCCGAGCGCGAGCGGCTGGTCGAACTCGACCTGCAAAGAGACTCGCTCGGCGTTGCTTTGTCCCGCGTTACGGAAGCCGGTTAGCTTTTTATCTGCGAGACAAACTCGAAGGCAGACACGATCCGCGGCAGCAATGCCGCGGATTTTGCAATTTCTGACCCCATGCGGCGAATCGGTTTCCTGGTCTGGCTCGGCGGCAACGCAGGTGGGGGCGATCGACAATGCACGCATGGGTTTTAGCTGCCGGCGTTTCAATGGTGCCTCGCAAGGCTGTCGTGTAAAAAGCCATGATGTTGTTCCAGCGTCACACACCACGATTTGGTAGAATTTAATTCCGTTTCGCGACCACAACCGCGATCACACTGGAAAAGAATTCTCTAAGCGCTTGAATTGTGGCGAGAAGTGGGAATTCTTACGTAAATCCCATGACCCGTCTCGCCCGGTAGGCTCCGGGGCTTCCAGTTTGCCATTTCACGCAATCGTGAGGATACTTCCCTCAAGCGCGGCCTCGAGGCGGATGGCCGCAGAATTGGAATGCAGGGGAGGAGCTTGATGGCTCGAATTGGATTGAAGCAGGGTGTTCTGGCTGCGGTGGCCGGAGTGCTCGTGGCCTCGGCTGCGCAGGCGGGAGGGCTCGAGCGCAGCGGCTATAATATCGATCTCTTGTTCGACCCGTCGGACTATGCGGCCGAAGCGACGGCGACCTACGTCAATCCGCAACGTGAGTTGAAGAATGTTACCGACATCAATCCCGCGAACGGGATTGGCTCAAACGGGATCGGTGGGGGAAGCACAAGCGTTCGGGATACGGAAAGTTATTGGGCGCCCCGTATTGGTGTGAAGGCTGGTCTGGGTGACAGTATTGACTGTATGGCGGACTACTCCCAGCCTTGGGGCGCCCACACCAACCCAGGCAAGAACTGGATGGGAGCGAACGACAATATCGAGACGAAGGTCGAAAGCGACAACTATGCGGCTACGTGCTCCTATAAGTGGGAGATGGGTCCGGGTGTCGTTCGCATCATTGGTGGCGGTTTCTACCAGGAAGTAAGTGGCTTCAAAGACAGGCTCGTTGCGCCGCCAATCGCATTTTTGCCTTTGTCACTCACAGGCGTTGGTCGACTTGAGCTTGAGGGTGATGGCTGGGGTTGGCGCGCCGGTGTCGCCTACGAGATTCCAGAGTACGCAATGCGGGCCAGCCTCGTTTACAACAGCAAGGTCGATCTTGATAACTTATCTGGTTTCATCGACTTGAGGCAGTTTGCATTCCCCGGTGGGGTATTGGGCACCAAGTACGATGTTTCCGGTTCAGCTTCGATGCCGGATTCGCTGGAGCTCAAGGTGCAGTCAGGTATTGCCCCTGGGTGGCTCGCTTTCGGTTCGGTCAAATGGACCGATTGGAGCCAACTACAAGTGTTGAGATTTACGCCTGACGAGCCAGCTCCAGGCAGACTGCCTACCACGCTGGACCTCCTTTATCGCGACGGTTGGACCATTTCGGGTGGTATCGGCCACAAGTTCACTGACCAATGGAGCGGGGCGGTCAGTCTGACCTGGGATCGCGGTACCAGCCACGGCTACGGAAGCCAGACCGACACTTGGCTGCTCGGCACGGGCGTCTCCTATACGCCCACAGAAAATGTCGAGCTCCGCCTCGCCGGTAGTGTCGGTATCCTCACCAGCGGTAGTTCCGGTCCGGTTGATTTCGAAGGACAGCCGATCGGCAACGAGGTTACCTACGACTTCGATAATGACTTCGTCGGTGCGATCTCGACATCGCTGAAGGTCAGGTTCTGATCTCCTAAAATCCACTGCTCGAGGCCCGGTCTCCGCCGGGCCTTTTTTATGTCTGGTAACCACGCTTATAAGCGGTTGTGAATGTGACGATTCAGCAACACATTTCCTGCTACGGTTTGCTACTATCCGGGCCGGGTCGATTATGTCCATTTCCCGCCACAAAATGAGAGCAGCGATATAGGGACGAAGGCTAGTCGAGTTCCATGCCCGCGTTGAGGTGAAGTGAGTTTGTGTGCCGTCATGACATCCCGTAGCAATTGGCCTCAGGCGCGCAGCCGGAGCACCGGTGGGCGCAGGAGCCAGTATGTGCAGCATCTTCGCGACGGTGATGGGGTCGGCGTGGCCGGCTCGAACGAAAGAAACTGATTGTTATGCGCGCGGGTGAATTGAAGTCGCTTAGGGTTGCGGTGCTTGGCATGTCGCTGGCGGTTGGCGCAACCGCGGCCGGGCCAGCACGGGCTTTCGATCCCGGAGCCGGCGTGACCAAGGAGTCGGGCCCCTTCGCGCTCTTCAAGTTCGGTTTTTCCGCCTATAAGAGCGGCCGGAAAGACGAAGCGGTCGAGGCCTATCGATATGCTGCCGAAAAGGGGCACACGGGCTCTCGCTGGGCGCTCGCCAATATGTATGCCTATGGCGATGGTGTCGCGGAGAACGATCTCGAGGCGTTCAAGATCTACAGCGAAATCGCGCAACAGGGTGTCGAGCCCGGCTCGGAAGATACCGGCTACTTCGTCAATGCATTGATTTCGCTTGCCGGCTACTACCGGCGCGGCATTCCCGACACCCCGGTAAGGTCCGACCTGTCGCAGGCCAGGCAGTTGTATTTCCAGGCGGCCTCCACCTTCGGCGTGGCGGAAGCACAATTCCAGCTCGCGCGCATGTTGCTTTCGGGCGAGGGCGGAAGCGTCAATGTCCAGCAGGCCAAGAAATGGCTGAACCGGGCGCGCAAGAATGGTCATGCCGGCGCCATGGGCGTTTTCGGCAACGTTATTTTCCAGGAAGGTCAGACCGCTCGCGGTCTCGCATACATGACGGCGGCGCTCGGCCAATGTTCTCCCAAGGACCGGCCCTGGCTCCAGGCGATGCAGGAACAGGCGTTCTCGCTCGCCACCGAAGACGATCGCCGGGTGGCGATAACCATGTCCCAGAACATGCATCTGCAGAACGACGACGATTGAGGTCCTGTGCGGCCTGACCCGAGGATGGCGGCCGCAGGGCAGGAAAGGTCGCCTCGCCTCAGGTCGTCTCGAACGCGAATTCAGCCGTTACGGGCACATGGTCGGACGGCTTTTCCCAGGCGCGGACGTGTTTTTCGATAGAGGTCGACACGAGCTTGTCGGCCGCCTCCGGCGACAGCATCAGATGATCGATGCGGATGCCGAAATTCTTCTGCCAGCAGCCGGCCTGATAATCCCAGAACGAATAGAGCGGCGCCTCGTCGGAGGTCGCGCGCACCGCGTCGGTGAAGCCGAGGTTGCGCAGCCGCCGAAAGGCGGCACGAGTCTCCGGCAGGTAGAGAGCGTCGTTCCGCCAGACCTTGACGTCCCAGCAGTCATGCGCCTCCGGGATGACGTTGTAATCGCCGGCCAGGATGAGCGGTTCCTCCAGCACGAGCCTCTGTTCCGCGAAGGCGGCCAGACGCCGCATCCATGCGAGCTTATAAGGGTATTTTTCCGTCTCTACCGGATTTCCGTTCGGCAGATAGAGGCAGCAGACCCGAAGCGCTCCGCCATTGACGGAGAATACGCCTTCGATGAAACGCGACTGTTCGTCGGCAGGGTCTCCCGGCAATCCGCGATTGATCTCGTCCGGTCTTGTCTTGGAGAGCAGGGCAACGCCATTGAAGCCTTTCTGTCCATGCGTCTCCACATGATAGCCGAGCGCCTCGATCTCGCTTCTCGGAAATGTTTCGTCGACGGATTTGATCTCCTGCAGACAGGCGATGTCGGGGTTCGACTCCCTAAGCCAGGCAACGAGGCCGTCGAGACGCGCTTTGACGCCGTTGATGTTCCATGTGGCAATCTTCATTGGGCAGCCTTGCCTCTCACGACATTTGAGTCCGTTCGGTCGATTCGTTCTAGCGGCTGGAAATTCTTTTGACAAATCCGGGATCCGTCATTTGGGTTCGGGATCGGGCCGCCGCCGGTCCGGCCCATCATCCGCTTCTTCCCCACGTTAGGATTCACCCTTAAGTAGCCGAATTGATTCCGCTCCGCGTCCGTCTATAGTCCCGCGCATGATCGCGTTCATAGAGAGTTACTGGCCGCATTTTCTGGCGCTGCTTTCGGTCGTCCTCGGCGTCCCGGCAATCATCCATGCGGCAATGACGAAAGACGATGTGCGTGCGGCCGCCGGCTGGGTCGGGGTTGTGCTGCTCTCACCGGTCATCGGGGCGGTCATCTACGCGGTCGCCGGCATCAATCGGATGCGCCGCTCGTCTATCGGCCTGCAGCGTTCGCTGCTGCGCTCGACCGAGCGGGACCCGTTCGGGCGCTTCGATGTCACGCATGATCAGGTGGTGGCCCGTTTCGGGCAGCGCTTCGCGGCAATGAAGATGCTTGGAGACCGCGTTGCGCGCTTCACGATGTCGGCGGGAAACCACATCACCATGCTCGAGGGCGGCGACGCGGTCTATGCGGCGATGCTCGACGAGATCGCTTCCGCCCGTCGCAGCATTCTCATCGAGAGCTATATCTTCGACCGCGATCCCATCGGCATGCGTTTCGCAAATGCCCTGATCGCCGCAGTGAAACGCGGCGTCGCCGTACGCGTCCTGATCGATGCCGTGGGTGCGCGCTATTCCGTGCCGTCCATTGTGGGCTATCTGAAGGAAAGAGGCGTGCCGACCGCCGTCTTCAACGGCAATATCATCATGGGACTGCGGCTGCCCTATGCCAATCTCAGGACACACCGCAAGATCATGGTTGTCGACGGTACGGTCGCTTTCGCCGGCGGCATGAACATCCGCGCGGGCTTTGCCGCTGAAATCGCAGGAAAGGCTGCTTCTTTCGACACGCATTTCCGCGTTACGGGACCCGTTGTCGCCGATATCTTTCAGGTTGCTGCGGAAGATTGGCAGTTCTCCAGCGAGGAGGTGCTGACAGGCGACGGCTGGCGGCTCGCCGACCTTCCCGCGGAGCCGGACGAGCGATCGGTGCTGATGCGGGCCGTTCCCTCAGGTCCTGACAACACCAACGAGACGAATCACAAGATGCTTATGGGCGCCTTTTCGATGGCGCGAAAACATATCCGGTTGATGTCGCCCTATTTCCTGCCCGACAAGGAATTGATCAGCGCGCTCGTGACGGCGGCGAGGAAGGGTGTCGAGGTCGACATCGTCGTGCCCTCCGTCAACAATTTGACGCTCGTCGACCGCGCGATGACGGCACAGTTCGACCAGGTGCTGAAAGGTCACTGCCGCGTCTGGCGGGCAAAGGGCGCCTTCAATCATTCCAAGCTGATGGTCATCGACGATCGCTGGGTCTATGTCGGATCGACCAATCTCGATCCTCGCTCCCTGCGCCTCAATTTCGAGTTCGACCTCGAAATACTCGACGAAGCTTTCGCACGCGCAATCGGCGAAAAGGTCTGCGCCATACGCGCGACCGCGGATGAAGTGACCCTTGCGGGGCTCCGCGCGCAGCCGCTCGTAAACCGGCTGGCAAACCGATTGCTCTGGCTCGGATCGCCCTATCTTTAGTGCTGGATGAGGAAAAGCGTGCGCGGTTTTCGGCCCGCATCTCGCTCCAACGTCCTGGAACCGATCACGATGTGGCGCGAGGCGTCAGATCGAAAAGCTCGTTCCGCACCCGCAGCTTGCGACCGCGTTCGGATTGTTGATCTGGAACGACTGTCCGAGAAGATTGTCGACGAAATCGATCTCCGAGCCGCCCATATAGACCAGCGACAGGCTGTCGATCAGGACCTTGGCGTCGTCCTTTTCGAGGATGAGATCGTCGGCATTTGCCGCGTCCACCAAATCGAACTTGTAGGAGAAGCCCGAGCACCCGCCGCCTTCGACGGAGACGCGCATCGCGCTCTTGTCCTTCTCCGCCTGGAGAATTGCGGCAATGCGTCTGGCCGCCGCATCCGAAAGCGTAACTGTTTCCTGCATCTTATTTGCCTCCTGCCGGGGTCAAGAACCGGAGAGATTCGTCTTCGCTCTGACGCTATAATCGCATGCCGTGACAGGCGATCTTCAGGCTGCCGCAAGCCGCTGTTCCGCCCCGAGGGGACGGAGTCGCCGGCCGGCGTCGCTTTCCTGTAGCGCTTTCTATAGGTATGAAGGCTTGAATGTCCCGTCAATGGGATGACGCGCGCAGGTGTGAAATGACAGTCGACAGGCAGGCCCTTGGTTTCGGTTACGGTGAACACGCAGCTTATGCATCGAACCCCTGGGCTTCCCGCGGCAGACTTTATCCCGAGGCATCGAGCCCTACGCGTTCCGATTTCCAACGCGACCGCGACCGCATCGTTCATACCACGGCCTTCCGGCGGCTGAAGCACAAGACGCAGGTCTTCATTGCCGCCGACGGAGACCATTACCGCACGCGGCTCACGCATACGATCGAAGTCGCCCAGATCGCTCGCGCCCTCGCCAGGGCCTTGAAACTGGACGAGGATCTCGCCGAAGGGGTGGCGCTCGTCCATGATTTCGGCCATACGCCGTTCGGGCACACCGGCGAGGACGCTTTGCACGAGGTGCTGGAGCCCTATGGCGGCTTCGATCACAACGCCCAGTCGCTGCGCATCGTCACCAAGCTGGAGCGGCGCTATGCGGAGTTCGACGGCCTCAATCTCACCTGGGAGAGTCTCGAAGGACTCGTCAAACACAACGGCCCGCTGATGACGGCAGACGGGCAGGGCCTTCGCGGCCCCGTTCCGCAGCCGATTCTCGACTACTGCGCGCTTCACGACCTCGAGCTTGCGAGCTTTGCGAGCCTCGAGGCGCAGGTGGCGGCAATTGCCGACGATATCGCCTATAATACCCACGATATCGACGACGGACTGCGTGCCGGCTATCTCACTTTCGAAATGCTGGAAGAGATACCGTTTCTCGCCCGGTTGATGCGCGAGGTTCACGACCGCTATCCGGGCCTTGAAAGCAGCCGGTTCACGCATGAGATCATGCGGCGGCAGATCACCGCCATGGTGGAGGACGTCATCGCCGTGGCGCAGAAAAGGCTCGGTGAAGACCGGCCGGAAAGCGCGAAAGACGTGCGACGCGCGGGCAGGGTAATGGCAACCTTCTCGGATGAGATGAGCGAGACGGACCGCCAGATCAAGAATCTGCTGATGACGCGCATCTATCGGCATCCGGAGGTCATGCGGGTACGACAGGGAGCGGCATCGATCGTAACGGACCTCTACCGGGCCTTCATGCACGATCCGTCGCTGATGAAGGAGCATTACTGGATCGACCAAATCGCCGGTATGGCGGTGCCGGCCCGGGCGCGCCACGTCGGCGATTACCTCGCCGGTATGACCGACACTTTCGCGATAAGCGTGCATAGGCGCTTGTTTGACCATACGCCTGATTTGCGCTAGTGACGCCCCCGCGTGGAGGCTGCAGGTTCTCGATGGACCCGGCCTCCTTTGAATTTGCGCCATTCTCCAGTGTGGCTGGAAAAAGCGGACGGATTAGATGAACCTTTTCACAGACTTCGAAGCAAGAATTAACAGAATTCTGGAATCGATTGAGATCATTCGTGAAAAGCGATCCGAGCTGGACTTCGGGCGCATCAATGTAGAGCCGCCGCGTGATGCAAGTCACGGCGATGTGGCGACCAATGCCGCCATGGTGCTCGCCAAGCCCCTTGGCATGAACCCGCGCGCGCTTGCGGACCTTATCGTCGAAAAGCTCGGGCAGGATCCGGAGGTTGCCGGCGTTTCCGTTGCCGGTCCCGGTTTCATCAATGTCCGCCTGTCCGTTTCCTATTGGCAGAAGCTTCTGGCAGCCATCACGCGTGCCGGCGTCGATTACGGACGCAGCACGTCCGGCGCCGGACGCAAGATCAACGTGGAGTATGTCTCGGCAAACCCGACCGGGCCGATGCATGTCGGCCATTGCCGCGGCGCGGTCGTCGGTGACGCGCTCGCCAACCTGCTGGCCTTTGCGGGCTATGACGTGACCAAGGAATACTACATCAACGACGCGGGCTCGCAGATCGAGGTTCTCGCCCGCTCGGCATTCCTGCGCTACCGCCAGGCGCTCGGCGAGGATATCGCCGAAATTCCGGCGGGGCTCTACCCGGGTGACTATCTCGTGCCGGTGGGCGAGGCGCTCGCGGACGAGTACGGCACGAGCCTCAGGATCATGCCGGAGGACAAATGGGTGCCGCTCGTCAAGGAGCGTGTCATCGACGCGATGATGGCGATGATCCGTGAGGATCTGGCGGCGCTCAACGTCAACCATGACGTGTTCTTTTCCGAGCGCGCCCTGCACGACAACGGTGCGGCGCGGATCCGCACGGCCATTAACGATTTGACCTTCAAGGGCCACGTCTACAAGGGCACGCTGCCGCCGCCGAAGGGGCAGCTGCCGGAAGACTGGGAAGACAGGGAGCAGACGCTCTTCCGCTCGACCGAGGTCGGCGACGACATCGATCGCCCGCTGATCAAGTCCGATGGCAGCTATACTTATTTCGCGGCCGATGTTGCTTACTTCAAGGACAAGTTCGATCGTGGCTTCCACGAGATGATCTATGTGCTCGGCGCCGACCATGGCGGCTACGTCAAGCGGCTGGAGGCACTGGCGCGTGCGATCTCCGGCGGATCGGCGAAGCTGACGGTGCTGCTCTGCCAACTCGTGAAGCTCTATCGCAACGGCGAGCCCGTGAAGATGTCCAAGCGTTCGGGCGATTTCGTGACCCTGCGCGACGTCGTCGACGAAGTCGGGCGCGATCCCGTGCGGTTCATGATGCTTTACCGCAAGAGCTCCGAGCCGCTCGACTTCGACTTCGCAAAGGTGACGGAACAGTCGAAGGACAACCCGGTCTTCTACGTGCAATACGCTCACGCGCGCTGCCGATCCGTTTTCCGCCAGGCTGCGGAAGCATTCCCTGATCTTGATCTGTCTTCCGTGGATCTCGCGGGCGCGGCCGGCGCGATTGTCGACCCCACCGAAATGCAGCTCGTCGCCAAGCTTGCAGAATATCCCCGCGTGGTGGAGGCGGCAGCACTCTCGCACGAGCCTCACCGGATCGCTTTTTACCTGTATGATCTTGCCGCGGTCTTCCACGGACACTGGAACAAAGGTAAGGAAAACCCGGAATTACGTTTTGTTAACGATAAGAATAGAGAATTAAGCATTGCCAGACTCGGGCTGGTGCATGCTGTCGCCTCGGTATTGAAGTCGGGCCTGTCGATCACAGGCACTTCTGCACCGGATGAGATGCGGTAAGTCGTGTCACCAATTCCCCACAATGCACTGGCAATTCAACGCAGGCAGTTGTGAGTGGAGAGTATGGCAGACAAACAATTCGCACGAAGCGGGCCGGCAGAATTCGAACCATTGGCCGATGATGATCCGTTGAGCGAACTTGCCCGCATTGTCGGTTACGATGCTCGGCCAGCCGTTCAGCAACTGCAGGAACTTCAGCGCCACCAGGAGGCGATGCGGCGCGAGCCGGCCTTCGATCTCGAGGAGGAGCTCCTCCGCGCGTTCGATAGCTACGATACGCCCCATGCAGCGCCTGTTCGGCCCGATAGCGGCCTTGTCGAGCATCCGTCTGCCCCAGTATCGACCGATGGCCCGCACTCTGTCTTCGACGAACAGGTCGCTCAGAATGCAGTCGTCACCGATGTCGCTCCGGCCCTCGATGGGGTCGCCGACGTTGCAGCGTCGCCTTCGATCGAGACCCCGGTGGAACGGACGTCGAACGAGGATTTGGCTGCAGTCGCCGTAGCGCCCCATGACGAACCGGCCGCCGACCTGGAGCGCGAGCTCGAATTGTCGCTTGGCTACGATGCATCGCCGGATGCGACCGACGCCGCCCAGCCGGATGTGGTACCTGCCGGCGTAAGCGACGTTCCTGTCTTCTCCGACTGGCAGGAGCCGCTTTCCGCCAAGCTGGCCGTAGCCGGCAAACTCGCCGAGCAGGCCGGGCTTGCAGAGCCCGTCTATGTCGACATGGCCGGCGATCTCGCCGGTGCGGTCGAGAGCAACGAGCTGGCGGACATTGCCGTCGCACCGCCGGAAATGCCGTCGCAACCGTCGGCTTCCACTGACGCCGACCGGCTCCTGACCGATGTCGAGCGTTTTCCGGTGCCTGCCGCCGCAGAAGTCGCTGCCCCGGCCGTGGCCGAAATGCAGGATCGGCCCGCTCCGGCGGCCGTGAAGAAGAACAACTATCCTTTTACTCCGACGTTCAGCCGCGCGACTCCCGTCGCGTCGTCAGGCGGCGTCTCGCAGCAGCGGGCTTTTGCCACGCCGACCGTCGAGACGGCTACCACAAGCGCGGCTGCCACAAGCCCGGCGGTCGTCGTGCAGAGCGTGTCGCCGGAACGAGCGCCCGAGATGCGTGCGGAAGCAGCGCCTCAGGTGCCCGAAAACCGGATGCCGGAAGCGGAAATCGAGCCGAGCTTCGACATCGAGGACTTCGAACTCGAACTGGCCGACATAGCGCTCGACCTCGATCTTACGGACAGCCCGGTCGGCGATGCGCCGGCGAGTATTGTCGCTACGCAGGCCGCCGTAGCGCACCCGGCGCTCGTGGCAACGCCTGCGCAGCCTTATCTGCAGGCCATGGGCGCGCCACGCGAGCCCGAGACATTCGTCCATCAAGCGCCGGTATCGTCGCAGGACATGCCTGTGCCGGTGGAGCCCGAAAAGCCAACCGCCGACGTAGCCTTGCCTTTCGACCCGGCGATGATCGGCGAGACCGAAAGCGGTGTCGCACCGATCGGCGAACTGGACGTTCCACAGCTCCCTCCGGTCGAGGCGGAGGAAAAAGCAGCGGCTTATCCGGCCGATTACGATCTGGATATCGACGCCGAGATGGCGCAGCTTTTCAGCGCGCCGTCGCCTGCTGCCAAGAACGACGCTAACCTCGAACCCGTGGCTGCATCGGCGGACAAAGCGGATCCTGTATTCGCACCGGCCGATGATTTCGACGAGTTCGAGAAGGCGATGGAGGAAGACTTCCAGCGATCGATGGCGGAGCGCCGGAGCCCAACGCAGGAAGCCGAGCGCATGACGGCGATGCCCCATGCTCAGGCCGAGGAATATCGCGAAGACGGTTATGGCCGGCGGTCCCAGCGCTCGATGTTGCTGGCTGCCAGCGTTGCCGGCATCATCATCGTCGGCGGCGCCGCCGTCTACGCCTGGATGGGCGGCAGCAACGCGGTGCTTTCCGGCGATGGTCCGAAGATCATCCTGGCGGACAAGACGCCGGTGAAGGTCGTGCCCGAGGAGAAGGGCGGCAAGACTGTGCCGAACCAGGACAAGGCGGTTTACGACCGCGTTGCCGGCGTCTCGGGCAAGGCGCCGCTTCAGCAGAGCCTGGTCTCCTCGACGGAGGAGCCGATGGACGTGGTGCAGCGGACGCTGACGCCGGAGACTTTGCCGCTCGAGGGACGTGGAGACGTTGAGACGTTGCCGGGTGCTTCGCCCGCCGACGACGACGAGGTCGCCCGCTTGCTGCCGGGGACCGATGCCGGCAATGCCGCCGATGAAGAGGAAGCGGTTCCCGCCGTTGCACCGCGCAAGGTCCGCACCATGATCGTCAAGCCGGACGGTACGCTTGTCCCCCGTGAGGAACCGGCTCCGCAACAGGAAAGCGCGGCGGCAACAGCCGGCGGTCCGGCGCCGATCCCGGCCCGTGCGTCCGGTGAAGCCGTTGCCGCCGGTTCACAAGCCGAAGCAACGGCTGCCGCGCAGCCGGATCAGCTCGCTGCAGCCTCCGAAGGGGTCACGCCCGTTCGAAGCGTAAAGACGACCGCGCTGCCGCAGGCACGCCCGGCCGCTCAGCCGCAGGCCGCTGCCCCCGCGGAAAGCCAGCCTGCAACCGAAACGGCAGCCGCACCATTGGCGACGGCTTCGGTTCCCGCCGGCAGCTACGTGATCCAGATTGCCTCTCTGCCTTCGGAAGCCGAGGCGCAGAAGAGCTACAACAATCTCTCCTCGAAGTACGCGGGCGTGATCGGCGGTCGCGGGGTGGACATCCGCAAGGCGGAGATTGCTGGCAAGGGCACCTATTACCGGGTCAGGATCCCCGTCGGCTCGCGCGAGGAGGCCAATTCGCTTTGCTCTCGCTATAAAAGCGCCGGCGGAAGCTGCCTGGTAACGAAATAAGCCTGAGAAGAGAAAACAAGAAACGGGCGCGGCAGGGATGCCGCGCCCGTTTTCGTTGCGGGATTGCCGCACGTTTATATGGCCAAGTCGGCTACGCTTTAGGGAAACATGCAGTATGCTTTTCGTATGAGCGAATCAAAAGCATTCATATCCGGCTGCAAGGGCCTTACGCTGACGCAGGAAGAACACGATTTCTTTGCGGGCGAGCGCCCATGGGGCTTCATTCTCTTCGGACGCAATATCGGTGAGGAAGAGCAGATCCGCGACCTGGTGGCGAGCCTGCGTGACAGCATCGGCAACCCCCGGGCTCCGGTGTTGATCGATCAGGAGGGCGGTCGCGTTCAGCGCATACGCCCGCCGCTCGTGCAGCAATATCCGAACGGCGCGGCGATCGGCGAAATCTATCGGCGGGACAGGGAACGGGGCTTGCGTGCCGCATGGGTCATGGGGCGTCTGCATGCCTTCGACCTGATGCGCTTCGGCATCACGGTCGATTGCCTGCCGGTACTCGATGTGCCGGTACCCGGCAGCCATGACGTCATCGGCAATCGTGCCTATGGGCATGACCCGGCGACGGTAACCGCGATCGGTCGCGCGATGAGCGAAGGTTTGAAGGCGGGCGGCATGTTGCCGGTGATGAAGCACATGCCCGGTCACGGCCGGACCTTCGTCGATTCGCATCACAACCTGCCGGTCGTCAGCGCCGGTATCGATGAGTTGAAGAGCAGCGATTTTCTGCCCTTCGCGGCAATGAAAGACGAAGCGATGGCCATGTCGGCGCACATGGTCTTCACTGCTATCGACCCGGACAACCCGGCGACGACCTCTGCGAAGGTCGTGCGCGAGATCATCCGGGGCCACATCGGCTTCGACGGCCTGCTGATGTCCGACGACGTTTCCATGAATGCGCTTGCCGGCGACATGACTGCACGTGCCGGCGGAATAATCGCCGCCGGTCTTGATCTCGTCTTGCATTGTCATGGCATTATGGAAGAAATGAAGGCCGTGGCAGATGTCGTTCCGGTTCTCTCCGGCGAGAGGCTCCGCCGGGCGAGGGCTGCCGAGGCTGCTTTCCGGGAACCGGACGACGCGGTCGAAGCTGAACTGCGCGCGGAATTCAACGCAATGTTCGCGCTCGCCTAGGCTCTCGAGCCTGGCGCGCGGGTCCGTTGCTGAAAGGGCAGGGTCGTGAGCAAATCGGACGAAAGGCAGGAAATGCCTTCCGCGAAGGCGCCGATGGAGCCTTTGTGGCAGGACGAGTCTGCCCGTCGCGGATTGCACGAGGACGAACTCGTCGTCGACATCGCCGGCTTCGAAGGTCCGCTGGACCTCTTGCTGCACCTCGCGCGCAGCCAGCGCGTCGATCTTTCCCGCATCTCGGTGCTGGCGCTGGCGGAACAATATATCGCCTTCGTCGAGCGGGCACGGTCTATCCGTATCGAGCTTGCCGCCGACTATCTCGTCATGGCGGCGTGGCTTGCCTACCTCAAGTCGCGCCTGCTCATCCCCCAGCCGGCAAAGGATGAAGGACCGTCGGGCGAGGAGATGGCCTCGGCGCTTGCATTCCGCCTGAAACGTCTGGAGGCGATGCGCGACGCCGCGACGAAACTCGTGAACAGGAACCGCCTCGGCCGGGACATCTTCGTGCGCGGCGCGCCCGAACACATCGTCACGGAGAGGAAGTCCGATTATGACGCCTCGCTCTACGACCTGCTGACCGCCTATGCGACGCTCAGGCAGCGTCAGGCGATAACCCAGGTGACGATCGAGAGGCGGCATGTCTGGTCGCTCGGCGATGCCCGTTTGATCCTGGCGAGAATGGTCGGCAGCCTTGACGACTGGACCGCGCTCGACCATTTCCTGATCCGCTACATGACGAGCCCGAAGGAGCGCGCGACGGCGATTGCGAGCTCCTTTGCGGCCTCACTCGAAATGGTGCGCGAGGGGCGTTTGGAAATTCGTCAGGAGGGCGCTTTCACGCCGATCTATCTGCGGCGCGGGCCAAATCCGATCGATGCGGCAACCTTGGCGGAGATGGAGGCGGCACGTGGCTGAAGCCCAGAAATTCGTGCCGGGTGACGAGGATTACGAGGAAGAATTCTCTTTCGATCCGAGGCTCGAGCAGGAAGCCGAGCGGATCGCCGAGGCCCTTGTATTTGCCTCCGCCCAACCGGTTTCAGAAACCTATATTGCCGGCCGCCTGCCGCGCGGCGTCGACGTCGCAACCGTTATGGCGCGGCTCAAGAGCCGATATGCCGGCAGCGGCGTCAACCTTGTTCAGGTCGCCGATCATTGGGCCTTCCGCACTGCCGCGGATCTGTCCTTCGTCGTCAATACGGAGGAGCAGGAGGTCCGCAAACTGTCGCGCGCGGCGCTGGAGGTGCTGGCGATCATCGCCTATCACCAGCCGGTGACGCGGGCAGAGATCGAGGATATCCGCGGCGTCCAAACTTCGAAGGGTACCCTCGACGTGCTGATGGAGGCGGGATGGGTGCGGTTCCGCGGCCGCCGACGTACACCCGGACGTCCGGTGACCTTCGGCACGACGAGAGACTTCCTCGATCATTTCGGCCTCGAAGAGATCCGCGACCTTCCGGGCATCGAGGAGCTGAAGGGGGCCGGCCTGCTGTCCGGGCGTGTCCCTTCCAATCTGAACATTCCGGTTCCGATCGGCGACGACGAGTTTGCCGATAACGAGGATCCCATCACGCAGATGGACCTCGAAGAACTGGGCCTCTTGACACCGAAGGCTGAAGAAGACGATTAAAAATCCTGAGTATGGATATCGGCTTTAGGTTAGAGCCGGATCTTCGGGTCGAGGAATGCAAGCATGGTTTCAGATGCGCGTAGCGGCGCCGTCACGATGACGAGGCGCTCGGGTGTGTCGTTCGCAGCGAACCTGGCATTCGAGAATATCAGCCATCGGTATCATTCCAAGGAAACGATCAAGGGTGTTACGCTCAAGGCCGAGGCCGGCGAAGTGCTCTGCCTGCTCGGACCTTCCGGCTCCGGCAAGACAACGCTGTTGCGCATCGCCGCGGGCATCGAGAAGCAGACGGGCGGGCGTCTGCTGCTGAATGGACAGGAAATATCCGGCCCTTCCATCTTCATTCCGCCGGAGCAACGCGGCGTCGGCCTGATGTTCCAGGACTTTGCCCTTTTCCCGCATATGACCATCCGTGAGAACGTCTGTTTCGGCTTGACCGAATTGCCGAAGAAGAAGGCATTGCTGCAGGCCGATGCCGCGCTGGAGCGGGTCGGCCTTCTGCATTATGCCGAGCGGTATCCGCATGTGCTCTCCGGCGGCGAGCAGCAGCGCGTGGCGCTGGCCCGTGCGCTTGCGCCGCGGCCGGCGGTGCTTTTGATGGACGAGCCTTTTTCCGGCCTCGATTCCCGTCTGAAGGATTCCATCCGCGCCGACACGCTGGCCATACTGCGCGAGACGCGCGCGACCGCCATCGTCGTAACGCACGACGCCGAAGAGGCGATGCGTATGGCGGACCGGATCGCACTGCTGAAAGACGGCCGGCTGGTGCAGGTCGGCACGGCGGACGAGCTCTATCGCCAGCCCTGCGATCTCTTCACTGCCGGCTTCTTCTCGGAAATTAACGTCTTCGATGCGCGCGTGCGGGACGGCCATGTCGAAACGCCGCTGGGGGTTGTGGCGACAGGGCAATATACGGAGGGGCAGCCACTGAGCGTAGCGGTGCGTCTTTCCGGCATCCGGCTCGACGAGACCGGTGGAGAAATTCCGGCACGCATCGTATCCCGGCGCTTCCTGGGCGTCGTGGAGCTTCTGGAACTCGCCGTACCGCAGTCCGAACGTACCGTTCGCGCCCGCATCCGCGCCGATTTGCTGCCGCAAGGATTGCGTGACGTCACGCTTTCCGTTAACGAGCGCGACATATTGGTGTTTGAAAAAGACGCATCAACACCTTAGGGTCCGCCAAGAGGATGGCGTGCCCGGAGGGTGCGCCTGAAAAATGACAACGTGCTGGGCTCTAATCTGTTTAGGGTCTCGAGGGAGTAAGTGGATGGGTTCCTTTAGTATCTGGCATTGGCTGATCGTCCTGGCGGTGGTTCTGCTGCTGTTCGGCCGCGGCAAGATCCCCGAGTTGATGGGCGACGTTGCCAAGGGCATCAAGAACTTCAAGAAGGGCATGGGCGACGACGAGGTTGCTTCGGCCGACAAATCGATCGACGGCAAGACCGTCGACCACAAATCTGACGAAGTCCGCTGACGGTCGGAGGCTGACGGGACTGGGTGCGACAGCACCCGGTAGCCCGTATCACGGGTTTTTAGGGCGCGTCGGATGCTTGATATCGGCTGGACCGAGCTTGTTGTTATCGCAATCATCTTGATCATCGTCGTCGGTCCGAAGGACCTGCCGCCGATGCTGCGCGCGTTTGGACGGATGACGTCCAAGATGCGCGGCATGGCGTCCGATTTTCGGCGGCAGTTCGACGAGGCGCTGCGTGAAGCCGATCTTGACGACGTGCGCAAGACGATCAGCGATGCGCAAAGCCTCAATCCGACCGCGGCATTGCGGGATGCGATGAATCCGCTGCGGCAGCTCGGTAACGAGATCAAGTCCGATCTGCAGAAGGCGACCACGCCCGACAGGCCGCCAGCCTCCACGACGCCCGAACCGCTGGTCGAACCGGTCAGTACCGACGCCGCCGGCGAAACGGCGGCAGTAGCCACGGATAAGGTGGCGGCGGCAGCGGTGAGCTCGGCATCGAGACAGATGGACCGTGCCGCCGACGCGCCGAAGGCGAGCGAACCGGAACCTGCCGCCAAGTCCAGAGCGCAGTCGAAGAAGTCGGGCGCTTCCGTCACGAAGAAGGCCGCAGGCGAAACGGCGCCGAAGAAGTCGCCGGCGCGCCAGGCGCCGGGCGAAGCGCCGGCTGCGAGCAAGTCGAAGACGCGCGCGGCTTCGCGCAAGAAAGGTGACGCATGAGCCGCGATATCGAGGACCGGCCGCAGCCGCTTATCGAGCATCTGATCGAACTGCGCACGCGGTTGATGTGGGCGGTGGGCGCATTCTTCGTGGCGTTCCTCGTCTGCTTCTATTTTGCCAAGCAGCTGTTCAACCTCCTTGTTCTGCCGTTCAAGTGGGCCGTGAGCTGGGCCGGGCTCAGCCACCGCAACGTCGAGCTCATCTACACGGCGCCGCAGGAGTTCTTCTTCACGCAGATCAAAGTCGCGATGTTCGGTGCGCTGGTGATCGCATTTCCGGTCATCGCCTCGCAGGTGTACAGGTTCGTTGCACCCGGCCTTTACAAGAACGAACGCGCTGCCTTCCTGCCATTCCTGGTCGCTTCGCCACTCCTGTTCCTGCTTGGCGGCGCGCTGGTCTATTTCTTCTTCACGCCGATGGTCATGTGGTTCTTCCTCGCCATGGAACAGGGCGGCGGCGAAGGGCAGGTTGCGATCCAGCTCCTGCCGAAGGTGTCCGAGTATCTCAGCCTCATCATGTCCCTGGTCTTCGCCTTCGGTCTGGTGTTCCAGTTGCCGGTCATCACGACGCTCCTCGCGCGTGTCGGCTTCGTCACCGCCCAGGGCCTCGCCGAGAAGCGCAAATACGCGATCGTGATCGCCTTCGTGGTCGCAGCGGTTCTGACGCCGCCGGATCCGGTTTCCCAGATCGGCCTTGCGCTGCCAGCCATCCTTCTCTACGAAATTTCAATCTACACGGCGCGACTCGTCGAAAGGCGAAGGGCTGCCGAGGCCCTCGAGCGCGAGGCTGCCTCTGAGCAGGAAAGCTCGTCCGAGACGGCTGACCCCGCCAAGGGCTGACCGCGGACGTCTTGCGCCGTTCACGGCGCCCTCGCTCCTCGCACGCGCAAGGGGCGCTGTGGCATTCTGAATCGCTGCAGGATTTCGCCGTAAGCGGCTCCGACGTCCTGCAGCAACTAACGCGTGGAACGACTATGCTCGATATCAAATGGATCCGTGAGAATGCAGACAGGCTCGACGACGCCCTGGCGAAACGGGGTGCGGAGCCGTTGTCGGCGTCCCTGATCGCACTTGACGAACGTCGCCGCGCAGTCCTCCAGTCCCTGCAGGACATGCAGTCGCGGCGCAATGCTGCGTCGAAGGAGATCGGCGCGGCGATGGCCCAGAAGAACAGCGAGCTGGCCGACAGGCTCAAGGCCGAAGTCGCCGACCTCAAGAATGCCTTGCCGGCGGCCGAAGTGGAAAGCCGTCAGATCGAGGCCGAGCTCTCGGACGCGCTGTCGCGCATCCCCAATACGCCGCTCGACGATGTGCCCGTCGGCGCGGACGAAAGCGCCAATGTCGTGACGCGGGTCGTCGGCGCCAAGCCCGGCTGGAATCACAAGCCTCTCGAGCATTTCGAGATCGGCGAGGCGCTGGGACTGATGGACTTCGAGGGAGCGGCCCGGATTGCCGGGTCGCGCTTCACCATCCTGAAGGGCCAGCTCGCCCGGCTCGAGCGGGCACTCGGCCAGTTCATGCTCGATCTGCACACCGGGGAGCATGGTTACATCGAGGTTCAGCCGCCCTTGCTCGTCCGCGACGATGCGATGTACGGCACCGGCCAGTTGCCGAAATTCTCCGACGATCTCTTCCGCACGACCGACGGGCGCTGGCTGATCCCGACTGCGGAAGTGCCGCTGACGAACATGGTGCGGGAGCAGATTCTCGACGGTGAGAAACTGCCGTTGCGCTTCACTGCGCTGACCCCGTGCTTCCGCTCCGAGGCCGGTTCCGCCGGTCGTGACACCCGCGGCATGTTGCGCCAGCATCAGTTCAACAAGGTCGAACTGGTGTCGATCACCGACGCCGAAAGTTCGATCGACGAGCACGAGCGCATGACCGCTTGTGCCGAGGAGGTGCTCAAGCGCCTCGGCCTGCACTACCGCGTCATGACGCTCTGCACCGGCGATATGGGGTTCGGCGCGCGAAAGACCTATGATCTCGAGGTCTGGTTGCCGGGGCAGGACGCCTATCGCGAAATTTCCTCCTGCTCCGTCTGCGGCGATTTCCAGGCCCGTCGGATGAACGCACGTTACCGCGGGAAAGAAGAGAAGGGGACGAAGTTCGTCCACACGCTCAACGGATCCGGCGTCGCGCTCGGCCGGGCGCTGATTGCCGTCATCGAGAACTACCTGAATGACGACGGCTCGATCACGGTGCCGGACGTCCTTGTGCCCTATATGGGCGGCCTGCGGCGGATCGAGAAATCGGCCTAGCACGAATGAAGCGGAAGAAGACCGGCAATGCGCATCCTGCTGACGAATGACGATGGCATTCACGCCGAGGGCCTCTCCGTGCTGGAACGGATCGCCCGGACGATATCGGACGACGTTTGGGTGGTGGCACCGGAAGTGGACCAGAGCGGGCTTGCCCATTCTCTGACGCTTTCGGAGCCGCTGCGTCTGCGCCCGGTTTCCGAACGGCGCTTTGCGCTCCGGGGTACCCCGACCGATTGTGTCATCATGGCGGTCAAGAAAATTCTTGATCGCAAGCCCGACCTCGTCCTTTCCGGCGTCAATGTCGGCGCAAATCTTGCCGACGATGTCACCTATTCCGGAACCGTGGCCGGCGCCATCGAGGGAACGCTGCAGGGCATTCGCTCGATCGCACTCAGCCAGGCCTTTCAATATGCCGTTGGCCGCGACGTTCCCTGGGATGTAGCAGAGACGCACGCACCGGCGCTCATCCGCACATTGATGGGAGTCGATCTGCCGGACGGAACGCTTATCAACCTGAACTTCCCGAACTGCGCCGTCGATGCCGTTGCGGGCGTTGAAGTCACGTCGCAGGGCAAGCTCGAATTCGGTCTCAGCATCGACGAGCGCACGGACGGACGCGGCTTTCCCTATTTCTGGCTCCGTTTCGGCGAGCGTGCCGGCGATTTCCGTTCCGGCACCGACATCAGGGCTCTTCGAGACAACAGGATTTCGGTAACCCCGCTTAAACTGGACATGACCGATCATGCCGCTCAGGAGCGCATCGCGCGGGCATTGCGGGAAGGAAGTGTCGCTTGAGCGGACGAATTTCGCAGCAGGAGGGGTTTGCAGCGATGGCGCTGCGGCTTCGCTCGGGCGGCATCGTCAATCATGAGCTGCTGAAGGCTGTGGAGCAGACGCCGCGGACGCTCTTCGCTCCGCCGCAATACCAGGACGAAGTCTACTCCAAGCGGCTGATTCCGCTCGATTGCGGCTCGTTCATGGAGGGCTGCGACATGGCCGTGCGGCTTCTGCATTGTCTCAATCTCAAGCCGGGCCAGCGTATACTCGAGGTCGGAACCGGCAGCGGCTTTACCGCCGCCGTGATGGGGCGGATCGCCGAGCGCGTACTGACGATCGAGCGGTACCAGACACTCGTCGCATCGGCGCAGAAAAACCTCGAGAAGGCGGGCGTGCGCAACGTCGTCGTCCGCCAGGCCGATGGCAGCGCAGGAGTGCCGGGTGAGGGCACCTTCGACCGGATCCTCATTACCGCCGCGTTCAACAGCCTTCCCCGGACGTTCTCCGATCATCTCGTCTCCGGCGGCACGCTGTTGGTGCCGATCATGATGAGCGAAACGCATTGCCGCATCGTTCGCGTCAACCGCACCGGTAGCCGCTTCGACCGGGAAGACCTGTTCGATGCGCCTTACCTCCCGATCGTCCCACAGGTAGCGTCGTTCCTTTAGTCTAATTTTTTGGAATCGATGACGTTCATGTTTTTAGGCCGACCCGACCTGAAGCATCGTGATCTCGTGCGCCTCCCGGAAGCGGGTTAATACAATCTTAACCCGCTCCAGCCCCGCGCAAGCTTCCCTCTTTAGGTACCCGACCTGAAATCATCGTGATCCAGGCCGGGGCGGCATGAGATGACGCGGAGTACGCATTTGCTCCGCATCGCGGTCGTCATGCGACAGACGGAGACGGCATATGCAGATCGAGAACAGGTTGAACGCTGCCGCTGCGTCCGGTGATGGCTTGGGAAATCTCGCCGGGCGTTCGGCCGACCAGGCCGGTGCCGCAGACAAGGGCGAGAGCGGGGCGCTGGTTGCGCCTGCGGGCTTCGTCGACCCGACACCGCGCATTTCGCTGTCCGCCGACGCGTTGCTCTATCTCGGCCGGGCAAAAAGAACGCCTGAGAAATTGCCGCCGCTTACGAAGGACGAGTGGAACAATCGTCTTTCGCCGCAACTTGCGGCACGCGAGTACCAGGCGTTCGGCAAGCTCGCAGAAACCGGTGACTACAGGGCATATTACCGGGCCTTCATCGACTATTATGACGGCCTTCGCCCGGAGGATCAGAACAGCCTGCGCTATTTCGGGACGCGCGAAGCGGCGGTCGCGGGCCTGCGCTCGCTCGACTATGATGCTGACAGCGGCCTCGACATAGATGCCAAATTCGAGAACCTGGTCAGCGTCTTTCTCGAAGAAGACAAGATTGCCCCTTCGCCGGCCTCGACCACGATGTCGCCGGCAGAGCGCGCCTTTTTCGCCTGGGATGCGTCCAATATCAGCTATGAGGTAAATGCGCCCGAGCCGAGACCGATGACGGAAATCGAACGGCTTTATTCCGAGCTGCTATAGGGTGTTTCACTGTTTCGCTGAAACAGTGAAACGCCCTGCCACTTTTGGAATTGCGCACTTCCGGACGGAAACCGTTACACACTTTTCCCGGAGGCGCTCTGGCGAACCGTATCCGGGTTCCGCAGCGCGCGTATGACCGGAAAACGCCCGGTTCGGCGCGGCTATGGTTAGCATTTCGCCAAAGTGGTGCCGTCTTTAACCGGGCGGTAACTCTAATGCGCTTTAATCCTTCTACAGCGAGTTGCGTTCGGAGTGGGTAAAGCGTCATGCGTAAATTTGTATCTCCCCAGGCAGGCAAGTCCATGATCCGTCTCTGTGCGGCGATCCTGCTTGCGGGTGTAGCGACCGGTTGCAGTTCTGACGCCAGCCGCTTCGGCGGGCTCTTTTCGCGGTCCGACGACATAATGACGGGTGCGATCCCGCAGGGCTCGAGTACGGTACCGAGAGGCGATGTCGCGAGCGGCGGTGCGGCGCCCTCCTACGGGAACAACGCAGCGCTCGGTCAATCCTATCCCTCCGGCGGCGGCAACGGAGGCTACAACACGGCGGCGGCCTCGCCGGTATCCAGCGCCCGTGTCGCATCGACGCCGATGAGCGTTCAGCGAACGAGCCTCGATGAACCATCCTCCGCATCTCGGCAGCCGCAGGTTCAGACCGCCTCCCTCGCGTCGCAGGCTGCTGCCCTCCCGAAGGCGGAGCCGCTGGCGGGGGCTGCCAAGGATATTCCCAGCAAGGGTGGCTGGAGCGCCTCCAACGCGCCGACCATCATGGTCCGTCAAGGCGACACGGTTGCCGTTCTCTCCAGACGCTTCGGCGTCCCCGAGAAGGAGATACTGAAGGCGAATGGCTTGAAATCGGCAAGCCAGGTAGAGCCGGGTCAGCGGCTCGTCATTCCGGCGTTCGGTACGGCAGGCAGCGCCGCAAAGGCGGCCGCGTCGGGTTCGATCGCCGACGTGGAGGGCGGCAAGAAGCGTCCGTCTCCGCTGCCGACCGATCAGCGCGAGGTGGCGATCCTCCCCGGCCAGTCCCAGTCGCGTGAAAAGAGCGAAAGCCGCAGCGATGTCGCGGCGGGCAAGCTCAACAGCGCCGGCGAGGGCGGTGGAGATGGTGCCTATACGGTCAAGCCGGGCGACTCGCTCAACCGTATCGCCAAGGCGAACGGCGTTTCGGTCGCTGCCCTGAAGCAGGCGAACGGGCTTACGACGGAAGCCATCCGCATCGGGCAGAAACTCAACATCCCGAGCGCTTCGGCGAAAACGCCGGCGACCGATGCGGTGGTCACGGCTTCTGTTTCGGCCAAGAAGAACGAGGCCCAGGCGGCTTCGACCGAGCAGGGCAAGCTGACCGAATCCAAAGCGCCTGCCGCCAAGGAAAGCGTTTCGGAGGTCGCCATCCGGTCGGATGGTGACGAGGATCTTCCGAAATCGACCGGAATCGGAAAGTACCGGTGGCCAGTCCGTGGCGCGGTCGTCGCGGCCTATGGCGCCAATGTCGACGGCAACCGAAACGATGGCATCAACATTTCGGTGCCGGAGGGGACGCCCATCAAGGCAGCCGAGAACGGCGTCGTGATCTACTCGGGCAGCAGCCTGAAAGAACTCGGCAATGCCGTTCTGGTGCGCCACGACGACGGTACGGTGACGGTTTACGGCAACGCTGCCGAACTCAAGGTTCAACGCGGTCAGAAAGTCCAGCGCGGCCAGACGCTCGCATCCTCCGGCATGACAGGCAGAGCGACCCGGCCACAAGTTCACTTCGAGGTGCGCAAGAATGCGACCCCGGTCAACCCTGCGACCTATCTGGAATAAGCCGTGGCACCGGTCGCTTCCGGCTTATGCGCAAATCGAAAGCGCCGCGTGTCTGGCAAGACGCGCGGCGCTTTTGCGAGCACGCCGGCAGACGGCAAGTGCGATTACGCAGGAGTGTCGAGCTTTCTGCGCAGACGACCGGCCAGATCCTGAATGAATTGCCATGCGACGCGGCCGGACCTCGACCCTCGCGTCGTGGCCCATTCAAGAGCCTCGGCATGCAGCGGTTCCGGCTCGAGAGGCAATTTGAAGTACTGCGCATATCCGTCGACCATCGCCAGATAGTCATCCTGGCTGCATTTGTAGAAACCGAGCCAAAGCCCGAAGCGGTCGGACAGCGACACCTTTTCCTCGACGGCTTCCGAGGGGTTTATGGCGGTGGATTGCTCGTTTTCCATCATGTTGCGGGGAAGCAGGTGTCTGCGGTTGGACGTCGCATAGAGCAGAACGTTTGCCGGCCGCCCCTCGACGCCTCCGTCGAGCACCGCCTTCAGCGACTTGTAGGAGGTATCGTCGTGATCGAAGGAGAGATCGTCGCAGAAGACGATCACGGGCATCGGCGCCGCCTTCAGGATTTCCATCAGCACGGGCAGGGTGGCGATATCCTCCCGGTGGACTTCGACGAGCTTGAGTGCGCTTCCGGTGTCCTGGGCGACCTTTGCGTGAACGGCCTTGACCAGCGACGATTTGCCCATCCCGCGGGCGCCCCACAGGAGCACGTTATTTGCCGGATAGCCGTCAGCGAAGCGAAGCGTGTTGTCGAAGAGAATGTCGCGGACGTGGTCGACGCCGGTAATGAGCGTGAGATCGATGCGATTCGGGTTAGGGACGGGCTGCAGGTGGCGCGTGGCCGGTGCCCAGACGAAACACTCCGCCTCATGCCAGTCGTTGACGGCATATGCCGGTCCGGCGATGCGCTCCATCGCGGCCGAAAGCTTCTGTATTTCGTTGAGCAGGACGTCGATCTTGCTTTCGGGCATTTCATCTATCTCCGGCAGGCTGGATTTCGAACATGAGCGGCCGACCCGCGCGATAACGGGCGTGCGCCGGCTTAACCCAAATCCTTGAATCGCCGCGACGTTCATCCTCCGGTCGAATCCGTTGAAGCTGCCGCCGGCGGCGTTTTTCTCGGTAGCACGGCGGTTTGCGCTGGAAAAGACCGGCAGCCTGCAACCAGGGGGTTCTCCTGCTGCGGAATTTGTGCCAGAGGCAGGAGAAACGGGGAAGTGTACCGACGATTTGCGTTACGGGACGGCTTGCCTATATTCCGGCAGGTTTGCCGCGGGGGCAAGCGCGCAATTTGAACTCAAGGAGTGATCGATGTTTATTACCGAAGCTTTCGCGCAGACGGCGGCCCCTGGGGGCGGCGGCGCCGATATTCTGATGTCCATCCTGCCATTCCTGCTGATTTTCGTGGTGATGTATTTCCTGATCATCCGACCGCAGCGTGCGCAGATGAAGCGCCGCGAAGAGCTCCTGAAGAACATCCGGCGCGGCGACCAGGTCGTCACCGGCGGCGGCATCGTCGGCAAGGTGACCAAGGTCGTCGACGATACGGAGCTCGAGGTGGAGATCGCCGAGGGCACCAAAGTCCGCGTTGTGCGCAGCGGCGTATCCGAAGTTCGCGTGAAGGGCGAGCCCGTCAAGGAATAACTCCGGCGCGGGAACGTGAAGAAGCGTGCGCGGTTTTGCCCGCATACCGCGCTTGCTATCGGCATCGATCACGGTTTGATTTTGGACCGACGCGAGGCCAAAATCACCGTGGTTAAGGCAAGGGCCGCGACCGGCAGAGACCGGCGGTTGGAGCATTTCGAAATATGCCCAGGTTGTCGCCGTTCAAGAACATTCTCATCTGGCTGGTCGTTCTTGCGGGCCTCGCCTTCGCACTGCCGAATCTCCTTTCCAGAGAGCAGCTTGCCGACTGGCCGACCTGGCTGCCGCATCGGCAGGTGCCGCTCGGGCTCGATCTCAGGGGCGGTTCCCATATCGTCCTGAAGGTCAGCCGCGAAGACATCGTCGCGGAACGCCTGCAATCGACCATCGACACGATCGCCGATGCCCTGAGACAGGCGGATATCCGCTATACGGGGCTGTCCGGAAGCGGGCAGAGCCTGCAGTTTCGTCTCCGCGATGCAACGAAAGCACCAGCGGCACGCGACGCGCTGAAGGCGTTGGTCGCCCCTGTTCGACAGGGCGGATTTTTCGGGAGTTCCATACAGGAACTGGTCTATGAGGGAAGCGCGACCAGCGACACGCTTCGGCTTCGCCTGACGGACGAGGGCATAGATCTCAGGGTCTCAGATGCCGTCGCCCAGTCCATCGAGGTCGTACGCCGGCGGGTCGGCGAAGTCATCGCCGTCGTGCCGATCATAGAGCGTCGCGGAGGTGACCGGCTGAGCGTGCAGGTCCCCGGTCTGGACGAGCCGCAAAGATTGAAGGATCTCCTCGGACAGCGAGGAGATGTCGCCCTGAAGTGGCTGGATTCCTCGATGCCGGCACAACAGGCCGTGGATACGAGGCCGCCTGCCGGGTCCGAGGTCCTCTATTCGCTGGACGATCCACCAATACCCTACCTGGTCGAGAGACACGCCTTTGCTGCGGCACCGGACTTCGTCGAGGCGCAGCCGGGCTTCGATCCGGCAACGAGCGAACCTGTCGTCAATGCAAGGATTACCGCCGGGGCTGCCGCACGGATCGCGCCGGTCCTGCAGTCGGATCCACGGAAGCAGTTCGCGATCGTGCTCGACGGGCAGGTTATCTCGACGTCCGTTCTAGACGGCGCGCTTTCCGGTGATAGCGTCCGGATTGCCGGAAATCTCTCGGAGGACGGGGCGAACGACCTTGCCGCCCTGATGCGCGCCGGCCCGCTTCCCGTTTCGCTGACCGTCATCGAAGAGCGTACCGTCGGTCCCGAGGACGGCGCCGACGCGGTGGCAAACGGCCTCACGGCGGGCCTGATCGCGGCCATTGCCGTCGCCGCCTGTATGATTGGCTTCTACGGCTTCTTCGGTGTCGTCGCCGTCATTGCCGTCATCGTCAACGTCGTGCTGATCATCGCGGTCCTGTCCGTCACCGGCGCCACGCTGACATTGCCCGGAATTGCCGGGATCATCCTCACGATCGGAATTGCGGTCGACTCGAACGTTCTCATCTATGAGCGGCTGAGGGAAGAAGCGCGTACCAGCGGTAAACCCTTGCGAAGGGCGCTGGACGACGGATTCGAGCGCGTCTTGAGGAGCATCGTCGATGCGAATCTGACGATATTCATCGCGGGCGTAATCCTCCTCTATCTCGGGTCGGGCGCTATTCGGGGTTTTGCGGTTACGCTTGCCATCGGCAGCGTCACCACCATTCTGACGGCGCACAGCCTGACACGCCGCCTCATTCGCGGGTGGTATCGCCGCCGCCTGCCGCGGCGTCTGCCGCGCGGCATCCGGACGGGATTTTTCAGTCGGGCGGATTTCCGTTTCATGGCGATCCGCAATCCGATCTTCATTCTGATGACAGCATTGTCGCTCGCTTCGCTGGTTCTCCTGACGAGCCTCGGGCTCAACATGGGAGCAGATTTCAGGGGCGGCTCCGTCATCGAATTGAGGGCACGGACCGGCGTCGCCGATGGTGCCGACATCCGTGCCCGTCTCGATGAATTGAACCTCGGAGACGTTCAAGTCGAGGAACTTGGATCGGCGCGAGACGTTCTCGTCCGTATCCCGTCGCAGGAAGCCGGCGACAATGCCGAGCAGACGGCCGTCGGGCTGGTTCGCTCCGAACTCGAGGATCAGTATGTCTTCCGGCGTGTCGAGGTGGTTGGCCCCGGGGTTTCCGGCGAGTTGACGAGGGCAGGGTCGCTCGCCGTTGCCGTTGCCGTGCTGGCCGTGCTGCTTTACGTGTGGCTCCGCTTCGGCCGGCGATTTGCCGTCGGAGCCATCGTCGCGACCTTGCATGATGTCCTGCTGACGCTCGGGTTCCTCGTCGTGACAGGCATCGAATTCAATCTCGCCAGCATCGCAGCGCTGCTGACGATCGTATGCTACTCGCTGAGCGACACCATGGTGATTTATGATCGAGTCCGGGAGAATCTGGTGCGCTATCGAAGGATGCCGCTTTCCGTCCTGATCGACACGTCGATCAACCAGACCCTGTCGCGGACCGTCCTGACCGCCTTGACGACGCTCCTTGCTCTCGTTGCGCTGTATCTGTTCGGAGGCAGTGGTCTCGTCCAGTCCTTCAGCGCGACACTCATATTCGGTGTGCTTGTGGGCACCGTTTCCTCGATCTATATCGCGGGACCGCTGCTCATCCTCTTCAATCGCCGAAACAATCGTCTTGGAGGCACGGAGGATCCGGCGGACCGGGATGCCTCGTCGGAGACGGAAGCAAAGGGTGCGGTGTGACCATGGCAAAAGGGATCGAAATGCGCGAAGCGCACTTTCCGGGACGCGCGCCTGTCGACGCCTACGGCAATGGCGGCTTCCGCTTCGCCGACATGTCGCATCGCGGGTCGGTTCTGATGTTGCCTTCCGGCATCTACGCCTGGGACGTTGCCGAAGGCGACGTGCTCGCGGTCGCGAAATTCCAGCGCATCTTCGATGAGGCGCGTGACGTCGAGGTGCTGCTCGTCGGCACCGGCCGGGAAATCCGTCCTTTGCCGGGAGACCTGAAGGAGGCGCTCAGGGCCGCCAACATCTCGTCCGATCCGATGAGCACGGGGGCGGCGGTGCGGACCTATAACGTAATGCTGGCGGAATCGCGGGCCGTCGCCGCGGCATTGATCGCGGTGTGAGGCGTTCGAAGGAAACCCTGCGTGCAACAGTCCGATGATCAGATTCTCGCAACCTTGCGGGACACCGACCGCGATCGCTACCTGGCCTGTCTGCTTTCTCCTGCGGAGAAGCGCCACTCGCTCGCGGCGCTCTATGCCTTTTACGCGGAGATCGCCCGCGTCCGCGACACGGTCAAGGAGCCGCTTCCCGGCGAGATCCGGCTGCAGTGGTGGCGTGACATTCTCGAAAACCAGCAGTCGGACGGCGCGGGGCATCCGCTGGCCGAAGCGCTGCTGCGTTGCATCCGCGAGCATCACCTTCCTGTCCGCGTCCTGCAGGATATGATCGATGCACGCATTTTCGATCTTTACGACGACCCGATGCAGGACAGGGCGGCGCTGGAGGGCTATGCCGGTGAAACCGCATCGGCGCTCATTCAGCTTTCATCTCTCATCCTGGACCCCGAAAATGCTGCGAAATCGTCAGACGCAGCCGGTCATGCCGGGGTTGCTCAGACGGTCGCCGGTCTCCTGCTGCTTCTGCCGGTTCATACCGGGCGTGGGCAGGTCTATCTTCCTGCCGAGCTTTTGAGCGCAACGGGCCTCGACCGGGAAACGCTTCTTGCCGGAACCGACGAGAGTGCGATCGAAAGGGCCGTTCGCGCCTTCTGCGGCCTCGGTCGCGATCATCTCGCCAAGGCACGTGAAAGTGCAGGCGCGATCTCCGCCCGGAATTTCTCCGCTTTCCTTCCCGTGGCCCTTGCCGAACCGGTGTTCGATCGCGCGGAGGCCGCCGGAGTACGAATCCTCCGTCAGCCACTGCGGCCGCCGCAATGGCAGCGGCAATGGCGGATGTGGCGGGCGAGCCGGCGCCGGCAGTTTTAGACGAAGGCCCGCTGAGATACCCGCCGCCGCTTGTTGATCGCCTCATCCCTGTGACGAGCACAGGATGAGGGTGGAGAGGGTGCGGTCCCTAGGCGCGTTTCATAAACCATGAAGATAGCGGGGCGGCGCGGAAGGGCCCAAGTGACGCCCGTATACAGCGTCCCGTTTCGCCTCGATGCGAGAATGTAGTAGCCGCTCATCCCGGCCCTCATTCCTGTGCTTGTCACAGGAATCCAGCCAGACCAAGTCCTTGGGCTGAAAGAACGCTTCCCGCGCCGCAGACGCGGCGCTGCTGGATCCCTGTGACGAGCACAGGGATGAGGTGGAGAGGGCGCGCTCCTCGGCGCGTTTCATAAACCGTGAAGATAGCGAGGCGGCGCGGAGGGCCCCAAGTCACGCCCGTATACCACGTCCCGCTTCGTTTGGACGCGAGAATGTAGACGTGACCTTTCATTGCGTGACAGGTTGACCGTTCCCTCGCATATTCGTAACGGAGTTGTATTGGCCGCACATCCCCGGTCCCTCATTCCTGTGCTTGTCACAGGAATGCAGCCAGACCAAGTCCTTGGGCTGAAAGAACTCTCCCCGCGCCGCAGACGCGGCGCTGCTCTCACCCCGTGATGAGCACAGGGATGAAGGAGCAGAGATTACAGTCCTTCGAAAAGTGCTACAGCGCGCGTCTTGGACGAGGATTCATTCGCTAGGCGCTCGCCCGTCACGCTGGCGCAAGTCTCGCGGGATATGACCTTTCTCAATCGAAATCCCGTCGCGATCAAAGGACCCACGCGATGCTTTGGTTACTGCTCCTGGTGGCGATCGCCGCCGTCTGCGTATTTTATATTCGGATGAACGCACGCGCCGAGCGCGACGCCGACAATCCGGATGCCGGGTTGGCGATCGTGGAATTCGGCCGGGCATTCCCGGACGAAGCGATCCGGGCGCTGCATTCGACCGTCGACAGAACGGCGATCTTCCTGCGGCTGCACGATGGCAAGGCCGGATTCATACAATCGCACGGCACGCATTATGTCTGCCACGTCATTCAGCCCGGCAAGGTGCGGGTCAACACGTCCGAGAGTGGGCGCGGGCTGATTGTCCACTTCCCGGATTTCGCCTATCTGGACAACGCGTTCGAGTTTCGGACGGCCGCCGAGGCAGCCGAGGTTTCGCTCTGGCTGCTCGGCACCTTCAGTCCGAAATCGGAGTTGGAAGCACCGGGTGACGCGGCGCAGGGTCTGGACTGACCGGCTGAATCCGCAAAGGAGTTCTCGTCGCTCGTCAGACGGCGTTGCCGAGCCAGCTTGCGCAATCGCTCAGCGCGCGTGACGCCATCGCCTGCTTCTTTGCGAGTGCCTTCTCCTTGCCACGGAAGCGTTTGGCACCCTCCGGCCTCGTCAGGGCGCCCGGTTCGAGCGGCGGAAACAGCCCGAAATTGATGTTCATCGGCTGGAACGAGCGCTTGCCCGGTTCGTCGTCGGAGACGATGTGGCCGCCGGTGATGTGATTGAGGAGAGCACCGAAGGCCGTGGTCACGGGAGGTAGGACGGGTGAGGCGCCTTTGCGTTCCGCCGCGGCGAAGCGGCCCGCCAGCAGGCCGATGCTCGCGCTTTCCACATAGCCCTCGCAGCCGGTTATCTGGCCGGCAAAGCGCAAGCCCGGACGTGTCTTGAGCGTCAGCGAATTGTCGAGGAGCGTCGGCGAGTTGATATAGGTGTTGCGGTGCAGGCCGCCGAGCCTCGCAAACTCGGCGTTTTGGAGCCCCGGAATCATCCGAAAGACTTCGCCCTGCGCGCCGTATTTCAGTTTCGTCTGGAAGCCGACCATGTTGTAGAGCGTGCCGAGCGCGTTGTCCTGCCTAAGCTGAACCACGGCATAGGGCTTGACCGAGGGATTATGGGCGTTGGTGAGGCCCATCGGCTTCATCGGCCCGTGACGCAGGGTCTCGCGGCCGCGCTCTGCCATGACTTCGATCGGGAGGCAGCCGTCGAAATAGGGTGTGCCTTCCCATTCCTTAAAGCCGGCCTTGTCTCCGGCGATGAGCGCATCGACGAAGGCGTCATACTGCTCCTGTGTGAGCGGGCAGTTGATATAATCCTTGCCCGTGCCGCCTGGGCCGACCTTGTCGTAGCGCGACTGATGCCAGCAGATATCCATGTCGATCGTGTCGGCATGGACGATCGGTGCGATGGCGTCGAAGAAGGCCAGGGCATCGGCGCCGGTCTCCGCGCGGATCGCCTCGGCGAGGGCCGGTGCTGTAAGCGGGCCCGTCGCAATGATGGCGAGATCCCAGTCCTTCGGCGGCAGGCCCCCGACCTCTTCCCGCAGAACCGTGATCAGCGGGTGGTCTGCGATCGCTGCGCTGACGGCCTCGGCAAAGCCTTCGCGATCGACGGCGAGCGCACCGCCTGCGGGCACCTGGTTGAGATCGGCGCATCGCATGATGAGCGAGCCCGCAAGACGCATCTCCGCATGAAGCACGCCGACGGCATTGCTGGTCGCATCGTCGGAGCGGAAAGAGTTCGAGCAGACGAGTTCGGCGAGGCTCTCGGTCTTGTGCGCATCCGTGCCGCGGACGCCGCGCATTTCATGCAGGATGACCGGCACGCCCGCTTCGGCGATCTGCCAGGCGGCTTCCGACCCGGCGAGGCCGCCGCCAATGATGTGGATGGGCGAATGGGAGGACGTCGTTTTGTTCATGGGCGGCTTCCTACCACAGGCATCCGTCGCTTCCAAGAAACGAAAACGGCGCCCGAGGGCGCCGTCTTCAAGCCAAGCAATGCTCGATCCGATTAACGGAAGGAGCGAGCCGCAATGTTGCGGATGTCGTAGCGGGTAATGCCGATATCGTTCAGAGCGTGGTTGGAAAGGCTGCCCAGCTCGGCAACGGTACGGCGGTAGTTGATCCAGCTTTTTGCAATGCGAATCGGGTTCATGGTCGTTTCCTCAAGAAGATCGCTCGCGACAGTGATTGTCTGCGTCGTTGAGGTTCTTATACGCTCGTCTAACTGGAAGATGGAGTGCAAAGTAGATGCATCTGCTATGCATTTGTGCAGTGCATCGATCATTTCGTGGGCATGCATCTCGGCCGGTCCGAAAATGCGCCATCGATTAAGTTTCGGTTAAGTTGCTTTTGCAGGGATTGCTGCACGAGATCAGAACGACTCAACAGAATAAAAAAACGCCCGCCGGAGAACCGGAAGGCGTTTGAACGGCCATTATCTGGCGAAAGCTTGATGCTTACTTGATTGCCTGACGGGCAACGTAGGGGATGTCTGCGCGGCCGATGCCAAGGTCAGTCAGCTCACGGTCGCTCATGCGGCCGAGCTCGTTGCAGGTCTGACGATACTTGCGCCAGTTATTGAAAGAACGTGCGAGGTTCATGATCCTATTCCTTTCTAGGTCGTTCGCCAGCGCTCTATCTCTCTTGCTGGCCGTCATCTTATGAACCGGAATATAATCGGTTTGAGCCGGGATTACAGAGCTAATGCTGCATCGCACCCATGCGCGGCGTGCAAAGCTTTTCGGTGGCATTAACCGGAGTTTAACCTTTTGTTGCCGATGCCGGCCTCTTGCGCATTTCCAGACCGTTCCAAAGACCTTGGCGGTCTCTCAGAGAGCGCGGCGCGTAGTGCGATGCTCGGAGCAAGGGAGTTGGCAGAAATAAACAACGCCCGCTGGGGGAGGAGGTCCAGCGGGCGTTGCTTGATCTGATTGGCAACCGGGAGGAGGAGTGTCGCCAATCCGTATCGGGCGCGCTGGGAGGAGGAGTGCGCTGCCCGATCGATGATTGGAATATAGGCCGAACCCCCGGATTCTGCTAGGGGCCGCCGGGAATGGCACCTATGCAAATGGTGCATGGCTCAAGCGTCGGACGATCGCAAAATGCCGAAATAATGGGCAGATGGAGGTGCCGTACGGAATATCTGAGGGGAGAGTGACGCCCGTCGGGGGAGGAGGACCGGCGGGCGTCATAAATGCGATTGGCAACTGGGAGGAGGAGTATTGCCAATCCTATCGAAGCGGCGATGGGAGGAGAAGTGCGCTGCTTCGAATTCTGTCGAGCTCAGGCTCGGATCTTCGCGGGATTTCCCGCTGCGGGCGATCATGCCCGCCGGCGTCCATTCGGCTATCACCGCGGCGCTTCGTTGATCTGGAATATAGTGGCCTTAAATCGATTTGTGCAGTGCAATGTCCACATGGAAGATATGCGGATTGCGCAACGCGGATTGCCGTTCGCCGTCCCGCCGATGGAGGGCGAGGATCCAGTAGCTGTCATGCGGTGGAACGAAGCATCACGTTTCTGCCGGCATGCTTTGCTAAGGAGCCTCGAGCCGCCCGTTCGAAGCCGGGGCTGCGAGCGGGCAACGGGCGCGAGCATTTTCCCTTTGATCCGATGAAAACGAGTGTTATAGAGACGCCGCGCTCGGGAGCCCTGAACCTTTCGCATGGCCCAAGAATATCCGCGGCATTCCGCTGATGAGATCTTGTGAGGAATGCGATTGGGCGGTGCGGTCGTCTGAACGCGGGTATGGTGAAATTGGTAGACACGCCAGATTTAGGTTCTGGTGCCGCAAGGCGTGGGAGTTCAAGTCTCTCTACCCGCACCAGGACGATATAGCAGTCACGCGTCGGTATTCGGCGCTGGGAGGGCCGGCAAGGCGCCATTTTGCTTGCAAAGCGGTCGGAATTGCGTAAAGCCACTCCCGGCAAATGGATCGGCTCACGTGCTCGCCTAGCCTTTCAAGGGAAGAGCACTGTCAACGTGAAGTGAAGGTTTTAACATGCAGGTTATCGAAACGCTCGCTCAAGGGCTGAAGCGCGAACTCAAGGTCGTTATCCCGGCCGACGAAATGCAGGCTCGGATGAACGAGCGCCTCGTCGAAGTGAAGGATCGTGTTCGCATCAACGGCTTCCGTCCCGGCAAGGTGCCGGTTGCGCACCTCAAGAAGGTTTACGGCAAGTCGATCATGGCCGATCTCGTCAACGAGATCGTTCGTGAAAAGCCGACGGAAATCCTCACGAGCCGCGGCGAAAAGTCGGCCACCCAGCCCGAAATCGCGATGACCGAGGACGAGGCAGAAGCCGACAAGATCCTGAGCGCCCAAGCCGATTTCGAATTCACGGTCGCCTACGAAATCATTCCGCCGATCGAACTCAAGGATGCAAGCGGCATCAAGGTCACCCGTGAGGTCGTCGACGTCAGCGAGGATGAAGTCAACGAGCAGATCCAGCGCATCGCCGAGAGCGCCCGCACTTACGAATCGAAGAAGGGCAAGGCTGCCAATGGCGACCGCGTCACGGTCGACTATCTCGGCAAGGTCGACGGCGAAGCCTTTGACGGCGGCAAGGACGAAGATGCGGAGCTCGTGCTCGGGTCCAACCGCTTCATCCCGGGCTTCGAGGAGCAGCTTGTCGGCGTAAAGGCCGGCGATGAAAAGACCATTACGGTCACGTTCCCGGCCGATTATCCGGCAGCCAACCTTGCCGGCAAGGAAGCAACCTTCGACATCACCGTCAAGGATGTCGCTGCCGCTGCCCCGATCGAGATCAACGACGAGCTGGCAACGAAGCTCGGCCTCGAATCCGTCGACAAGCTGAAGGAAATCGTCCGCGGCCAGATCGAAAGCCAGTTCGGTTCGATCACCCGCCAGAAGGTCAAGCGCCAGCTTCTCGATCAGCTCGACGAACTCTATCAGTTCGATACGCCCGAGCGCCTCGTCGATGCCGAGTTCGAGAACATCTGGCGCCAGATCAACACCGACCTGCAGCAGGCCGGCAAGACCTTCGCCGATGAAGACACGACGGAAGAAGAAGCGCGCGCCGAATATCGCAAGCTCGCCGAGCGTCGCGTCCGCCTCGGCCTGGTTCTCTCCGAAATCGGCGAAAAGGCCGGCGTCCAGGTCAGCGATGACGAGATGCAGCGTTCGCTGTTCGAGCAGCTGCGTCAGTTCCCCGGACAGGAAAAGGAAATCCTCGAATACTTCCGCAACACGCCCGGTGCTGCCGCCTCGTTGCGCGCACCGCTCTTCGAGGAGAAGGTTGTCGACCACCTGCTCACCGAGGTTTCGGTGACCGACAAGAAGGTCTCGAAGGAAGAGCTGACGGCTGACGACGAAGCCGACGAAAAGCCGGCCAAGAAGACGGCCTCCAAGAAGAAGGCAGCCGCCAAGGCCGAAGCCGGCGAGGGCGAAGAAGCCGCCGCGCCGAAGAAGAAGGCCCCGGCCAAGAAGAAGGCTGCGGACGAGAGCGCCGAGTAATCGCATCTCTCAAGGATAGGAAGAGGCCGCCTCCGGGCGCCTTCCCGACCGAAAACCGCTGCACACTTCTCCTGGAAGTGCTTAGACCAGCAAAAAGCCCGGCCAAGCCGGGCTTTTGACGTGGCAGGCAGGCGCTTGAACCGCACCCGATCGGATCACATCGTCATTCCGCCGCTTCCGCGTAGCTCTCGATCGGCGGGCAGGTGCAGACGAGATTACGGTCGCCATAGACATTGTCGACACGGTTGACCGGCGACCAGTATTTGTCCACGCGGAAGGCGCCCGGTGGGAAGCAGGCCTGCTCGCGCGAATAGGGCCGGTCCCAGTCGCCGACGAGGTCCTCGACCGTATGTGGCGCGTTCTTCAGCGGATTGTTGATCTTGTCCATCCGGCCGTCCTCGATGGCGCGGGCCTCTTCGCGGATTGCCAGCATGGCGTCGCAGAAGCGGTCGAGCTCGGCCTTCGTTTCCGATTCCGTGGGTTCGATCATCAATGTGCCCGCGACCGGCCAGCTCATCGTCGGCGCATGGAAGCCGCAGTCGATCAAGCGCTTGGCGACGTCGTCGACCGTGACGCCGGCGCGTTCGGCGAGCGGACGGGTATCGATGATGCATTCATGTGCGACCCGGCCCTTCGCCGACTTGTAGAGCACGTCATAAGCACCCTTCAGCCGGGCGGCGACGTAATTGGCGTTGAGAATTGCAACCTTGGTCGCTTGCGTCAGGCCTTCGCCGCCCATCATCAGGCAATAGCTCCAGGAGATCGGCAGGATCGAGGCCGACCCGAACGGCGCGGCGGAAACGGCGCCTTCGTGCCCGTCGGTCTGCGGGTGTCCCGGAAGGAAGGGGGCGAGATGCGACTTGACGCCGATCGGGCCCATGCCGGGGCCGCCGCCGCCATGCGGAATGCAGAAGGTCTTGTGCAGGTTCAAATGACTGACATCCGAGCCGATGTCGCCGGGGCGGGAAAGGCCAACCATCGCATTCATGTTGGCGCCGTCCAGATAGACCTGGCCGCCGTGCTTATGCACGACCTCGCAGACCTCGCGGACGTTCTCCTCGAACACGCCGTGCGTCGAGGGATAGGTGATCATGCAGCAGGAGAGGGAGTCCGCATACTGCTCCGCCTTGGCGCGGAAGTCGTCCATGTCGATCTCGCCGGCGTCGCTTACCTTGACGACCACCACCTTCATGCCGGCCATCTGCGCCGAGGCCGGATTCGTGCCGTGCGCCGATGTCGGTATCAGGCAGACGTCGCGATGTGCGTTGCCGTTGGCGATATGATAGGCGCGGATCGCGAGCAGACCGGCATATTCACCTTGGGCACCCGAGTTCGGCTGCATCGAGATCGCATCATAACCGGTGATCGCGCAGAGCTTTTGCGACAGGTCTTCGATCAGATGCTGATAGCCGAGTGCCTGGTCGGTCGGCACGAAGGGATGGATTTCCGAAAACTCCGGCCAGGTGATCGGCAGCATTTCCGCTGTCGCGTTGAGCTTCATCGTGCAGGAGCCGAGGGGGATCATCGCGCGGTCGAGCGCCAGATCGCGATCGGCGAGGCGGCGCATGTAGCGCGTCATCTCGCTCTCGGCGCGGTTCATGTGAAAGATCGGATGGGTGAGATAGGCGCTGGTGCGCAGCAGTTCCTGCGGCAGGCGGTAGTCCGGTTCGAATTCCTCGACCTTGAAATCGCCGCCGAAGGCGCGCCAGACGGCCTCGAGCGTGACCGGCCGCGAACGTTCGTCGAGACTGATGCCGATCCTGGTCGTTCCGATCTTGCGAAGGTTTACCTCCTCGGCCACGGCGGCTTTGAGGATGATGCCCTGCAGCTTGCCGACTTCGACGGTGATCGTATCGAAGAAGACATCCGGTTCGACGGTATAGCCGAGCTTTTCCAATCCCATGGCAAGCCGCACCGTCTTCTGGTGCACGCTCTGGGCGATCGCCTTCAATCCGTCCGGACCATGGAAGACCGCATACATGGAGGCCATGACGGCAAGCAGTACCTGCGCGGTACAGATGTTCGATGTCGCCTTCTCGCGCCGGATATGCTGTTCACGGGTCTGGAGCGACAGCCGGTAGGCCCGGTTGCCCCGCGCATCGACCGACACGCCAACGAGGCGGCCGGGCATGGAGCGCTTGTAGGCGTCCTTGACCGCCATATAGGCGGCGTGCGGACCACCGTAGCCGACCGGAACGCCGAAGCGCTGGGTAGAACCGATCGCGATGTCGGCGCCCATTTCCCCCGGAGACTTCAGAAGCGCCAGCGCCAGCGGATCGGCTGCGACGGCGGCGATTGCACCCTGCTCGTGGAGCTTGGCGATCAGGCCCGAGAAGTCGCGGACATGGCCGTAAGTGCCGGGGTACTGGAAGATCGCGCCGAAGACGCCAGCAGCGTCCAGATCCTCGAAGGGATCGCCGACGACGATCTGCCAGCCGAGCGGCTCCGCCCGGGTCTTCAGGAGCGCAATCGTCTGGGGATGGCAGTTCTCATCGATGAAAAACGCCTTCGCCTTGGACTTTGCAACGCGCTCCGCAATGGCCATGGCTTCGGCTGCTGCCGTCGCCTCGTCGAGCAGCGAGGCGTTCGCGACGTCCAGCCCGGTCAGATCGCAAACCATGGTCTGGTAGTTGAGCAGGGCTTCCAGCCGCCCCTGACTGATTTCCGGCTGATAGGGCGTATAGGCGGTGTACCAGGCCGGGTTCTCGAGGATATTGCGCTGGATGACCGGCGGGGTGATGGTCCCGTAGTAGCCCTGACCGATCAGGGACACGAGCTTCCGGTTGCGGTTCGCGGTTTCGCGCAGCTTGTCGAGTGCCTCGCGCTCCGTCATCGGCTCGCCCCAGGCAAGCGGCGTCCGCTGGCGGATCGACGGCGGCACGGTGTCGTCGATGAGCGCGTCGAGACTGGGATAGCCGACGACCTTCAGCATCTCGTCCATCTCGGCCGGCGAAGGGCCGATGTGACGTCGATTGGCGAAGTCGTAAGGCTTGTAATCGGTAAAGGTAAAGTCCTTGGGCATGCTCATCAGGCGACGAACTCCTTGTAGGCCGCTTCGTCCAGGAGCGCATTGGCAGCGTCCGGATCGGCGAGCTTCAGTTTGAAGAACCAGGCCGCGCCTTGCGGATCGCTGTTGACGAGCGACGGATCGTCGACGATCGCCTGATTGACCTCGACGATTTCGCCATCAAGCGGACAATAGACGTCCGATGCCGCCTTGACGGACTCGACCGTCGCGGCCGAGTCGCCCTTGGAGAAACTGGCACCCGCTTCCGGCAGCTCCACGAAGACAAGATCGCCGAGCTGGCCCGCGGCATGCTCCGTGATGCCTACGGTCGCGACGTCGCCCTCGATCTTCAGCCATTCGTGTTCCTCGGTGAATTTCAGCATACGCAGGTTCTCCTGATCAGCGTTTGTAGGTTTGTTTGATGAAGGGCAGGGCAGTGACGGCGATGGGCAGGTATTTGCCGCGCACCTCTGCGAACAGTCTGGTGCCGATTTCGGCGTGCTCGGCGGCGACATAGCCCATGGCGACCGGTCCATCCACGCTCGGTCCGAAGCCGCCGGAGGTGACGGTTCCTGCCGCCGTCCTGCCCTCCGCATCGGCAAAGAGATTGGCATTGCCGCGCACGGGCGCCCGGCCTTCGGGCCTCAGGCCGACACGCCGCCTGGAAACTCCGTCGGTGAGCTCGGCCAGTATCCGGCCGGCGCCCGGAAAGCCGCCGGCGCGCTCACCGCCGGCGCGGCGGCTGTTCTGGATTGCCCATTCGAGGCCCGCTTCGATCGGGCTCGTATTCGTGTCGATATCGTTGCCATAGAGACAAAGCCCCGCTTCGAGGCGGAGCGAGTCGCGTGCGCCGAGCCCGATGGGCAGGACGTCGGGATGTTCGAGCAGGCGCTGCGTCACATCCACAGCCGCGTCGGCGGGAATGGAAATCTCGAAGCCATCCTCGCCGGTGTAGCCGGAGCGGGAGATGATACAGCTCACGTCGTGAAGGTCGGCTTCGGCGACATCCATGAAGCGCATCGACGCGACGTCCGCCCACAGCTCGCACAGAACCGCTCCGGCCCGGGGCCCCTGAAGGGCGATCAGGGCACGGTCTGTCAGCATGGTCACGTCGCAGGCGCTGCCGAGACCGTCCCTGAGATGCGCAAGATCGGCATCCTTGCAGGCCGCGTTGACGACCAGGAAGAGATGATCGCCGCGATTGACGATCATCAGGTCGTCGAGAATACCGCCTGCGGCATTGGTGAAGAGGCCGTAGCGTTGCCGGCCCTCCCGGAGTCCGAGCACATCCGCCGGCACGAGCTTTTCGAGCGCCAGCGCCGCCTCCTCGACTTTTCCCGATTTCGGCCGCACGACGATCTGCCCCATGTGGGACACGTCGAAAAGGCCGGCGGCGGCGCGGGTATGCAGATGCTCCTTCAATACGCCTTCCGGGTATTGGACCGGCATGTCGTAACCGGCGAAGGGCACCATGCGCGCACCGAGCGAAAGATGCAGCGCGTGCAACGGCGTGTGTTTCAAGGTGGAAACGTCTTCCAAGTCCGGCCTCCAGGTCTGGCGCGTCTTCGCGCCGGCTCACAATACCGGCGTCATGCGCCGACAAATTCGAGCCCCCTCTGTCCCTTTGCCTGAGATTGTTATCCCTTCGGCGAGCGCGAACGCTTCTCTCCAGAGTCCTACCGGCACCTTGCTGGTCCTTTGGCCTGAGAGTTTCCGGGGCGGTTGCTCCTTCGGCACCGGATCGAACCGGTTTCTCCCAACAAGGTCGAATCCAGATAACGGCGAAGGCCGGATTTTGGCAAGGGCCTATGTCGCGACCAAACATATTTTTGTCGCCCTGGCTTCATCCTCCGCGACCGGTGCGGCAAAATCGGCCTTTGCAATTTTCCTGGGCAGCGGATAGGGAAGACCGAAGAGAGGTGGCCATGACGGGGCGCGAGCGGAAATGGGGAATTGGGGTGCGGCTGCTCGCAGCCTTCGCACTCCTATTCCTGTCCTTCGCTCATAAGCCAGCCCTTGCGAAAGCCATCGGCCCGGCGATCTCCGCCGAATATCTTCTCCCCGACGGCACCTTCGCCGATATCTGCTTCGGCACGGGCGGCGTCGATCATGACACCGGCCACGGCAAGTCGTCGTCATCGGCTCCCGTTTGCGAAGCGTGCCGGCTCGCCGCCTCCGTGCTCCTGCCGGCGGCGCCCGATGAAAGCTCGACGGCCGAAAACGGCAACTGGATTGCCGGAACGCCGATCGTCGCCGCCGAGGCGGTGCTTCTGCCCCTGCGCCTGTTGCCGCCACCGCGCGGTCCGCCGGCCCAACCGTAGATCTCCTCGAATCCAACCCAGAATTTCTTGCGCCGCTATGCGGCATTGACCCACGAAGGCCGCGTTCCGGCACGTGGTTCGGAGATTACGACATGAACAAGATCAGACTTTCCTTGCTTGCCACCGGCCTCACAGTTGCCGTGGCCGGTCCCGCCCATGCCCATGCGACATTCGAGACGGACAGCGCGCCGGCCGAAACGACCGTCAACGCCACCCTTCAGGTGCCGCATGGCTGCGACGGCAAGGCGACGACCGAAGTACGGGTGCAGTTGCCGGAGGGGTTCGTCTTTGCCAAGCCCCAGCCGAAGCCCGGCTGGGAGCTGGAGATCATCAAGGGCGACTACCGGAAGACCTATGACGATCACGGCACCAAGGTTTCCTCCGGTCCGCTGGAAATCCGCTGGAAAGGCGGCAACCTTCCCGACGAACATTACGACACCTTCGTCATGCGCGGGAAACTCGCGGGTTTCGACAAGGAGACCGTGCTCGCCTTTCCGACGACGCAGCTTTGCGGCGCCGACGGCAAGGTGGTCTGGGATCAGGTGGCGGCGGAGGGCCAGGACGCCCATTCCCTCGAGCATCCGGCGCCCACGATCACCGTCACCATGGCGACGGGCGGCGATGAGCACTCCGCTCACGCGGGGCATCATCAGTCCGCGGCCGAAGCGGTCAAGGTCGGCGACCTCGAGATCTCGGGCGGAGCCGTGAAGGCCATGCTGCCCGGTGCCAAGGTCGGCGGCGGCGGCTTCGTGGTCAGGAACGACGGCAGTGCCGACGACCGCCTGCTTGCCGTCGAGAGCCCGGCCGCGGGTCGAGTCGAACTTCACGAGATGACGATGGAGAACGACGTCATGCAAATGCGCAAGCTCGAGGACGGCATCGCCGTTCCCGCCGGTCAGGCAGTCGAGCTGAAGAACGGCAGCCTGCATCTCATGTTCATGGAGGTGAAGAAGCCCTTTGCCGAGGGCGACATGGTGCCGGTGACGCTTACCTTCGAGAAGGCCGGTGAGGTCGACTATGTCCTGCCGGTCGGCACGGCGGCGGGCAGCGCTCATTCCGGGCATAGCCATCAATAGCTGCCGGCGTGATCCTTGATCGGTTCAGGTTCCCTGAATGAACCGGTCGAGCATGTCGGTGAGCGCAACTTGCTCCGGTTCGTCGCCGGCAGGTCCATCTTCCTGCCGGCGATCTTCTTCGCGGCCGTCTTCGTCCTCCGCGTTTTCGAGATAGCGGCGAAGCGTTTCGGCCTGTGTCTGTTGCGGCAGACGGCGCTCTGCGCAGATCAGCATGAGGTGCAGCGGCAGCGCGCTTCTGATCTTCGGGACCGCCGCCTGCTCTTGGCCGCGCGCGGAAAGCAGTGTGATTGCCTCGTCGACAGGTCCATCGCCACGCAGGCGTGTGGGCGGCTTCAATGCGTCCGCCGCATAGGCCGCCGTCGTCGCGGAGATGGTAACGACCTGGGTCATCCTGTCAGTCCTCGGGCACGATAATCCTTTCCTGTGCCAGACTGCGATTGCGAGCAGGTGAAATCGGGTGATCGAATTTTAAGAAAATCGTAACGATTCGAGGGCTGCGGGCTGAACGTTGCGCAATTTTGTGTACCGTCGGTTGAACGGTATGTACAATCGCAGCCGTAACCGAGAACCGGCGCGGCTTCTGCGCCGGCAAAGAATTTAGTTCATAAAAGTCATATTGAAGAAGGTCACTCACGAAAGGACGTAAATCCATGCGCGCGATCGTATTGTTGTTGGCGATCTTTGCTCTCAGCGCGTGCTCGCAAACGGGAAGGCCCAGCGCCGAACGGTATTATGCGGGGGAAGGCCAATACTATACCGGCGTCGTACCCCCGACGCCTTTCTGAAGCATGTCGCCCAGCCCTACAGCGGCTTTAAGAACGACAGCATGAAGCGAAGCCCGAAACGCGGCGCACGAACTCGTTTCACTCGTGTAGGAAGAGGGCTGTCGCGGTGCGCCTCACGGGAGGCGCCCGCGCACCGCATGTCCCAACTTCGGCCGGCAACTGGTCGCAGAAGTTGCAGATCGACAGGTTTGGAATTGATCCGGCGCGAATGGCAGAATATCAATGGCCGTCAAACTTTTAGGAAAGGTATGGGGGGCCTATGCGCAAGATCGTGTTGTTGCTCGCACTCGCCACGCTGGCGGCGTGCTCGCACACCGGGGACCGGGTGGTCGGCGGTGACGGGGATTACTATCACGGTCTAATCCCGCCGAGGTGATCGCCTCCGAGATCATCGTCACCTCTGCGCGGCCAAATCCAATGCGACCCAAGCGGCGGCGGCTCGCAACGGCAAAACGGAGGCGCTGCGACTGTGCCGCCTCCGTCAGGGGAACCGGTTCATCCACACCTTGAAAACATAGGCGGCTGCGAGATTCCGCGAGCTTTCCTGGCCGGTCCAGGTGCTTAATAGCCTACGCGAACACCGCCGGGGCTCGCGGCGCTGAAATTGGGAACCGGATTCGGTCCGTACCATTGAGCATAGGTCGTGTTGTTTCCGCCGGTGCTGGTGCACCCCGACAGGACGGCAAGCGCCAATAGGGCGGTCAAATATTTGAGGGACATGAACTCTCCGATTCTGCTTCGTCAGACGCGCATAAATTGCGGTATCCCGAGGCGGCAGTCCATCGCTTTCACATTGACTCCTTTGCTTTTTCCTTCGTGAGACGAACGCTGCCCGCGTCCCGTCGCATCGATGCCGCGAAAGCCGGCTACATCTTAGGGCGAAATATTCATGCAAGGGGAGAATGCAATGACGGAAAGACCGCGCCTGTTCGGAGCGGACTACAGTGTCTACGTGCGGATCGTGCGGCTGGTGCTGGCCGAGAAGGAGATCGGCTACGAACTCGTTCCCGTCGACATCTTCGCTTCCGAGGGGCCGCCACCGCACTACCTCGAGCGACATCCCTTCGGCCGCATTCCCGCCTTCGACCATGCAGGCTTCAGGCTTTATGAGACCGGCGCGATAGCGCGCTATGTCGACGAGGTATTCGACGGGAGGCAGCTTCAGCCCCTCGATCCACGGGAACGCGCCCGCTGCAACCAGATCGTCAGCATCGCGGACAACTACGCCTATCCCGCTTTGGTCTGGGGGATCTACGTCGAGCGCGTCTCAAAGCCGGCAAGCGGCGCAGTTGCCGACGAAGCGGTATTCGCTGCAGCGCTGCCGAAAGCAAGGACCTGCCTGAAGGCGATGTCCGATCTCATGGGGGCGTCGCCATGGCTCGCAGGCGAGACCATGTCGCTCGCCGACCTCTATGCCGCCCCGATATTCGATTATTTCCTAAGGGCGCGGGAGGGGCAGGAGATGCTCCGGGAACATGAGAATCTGGCTGCGTGGTGGGCGCGGATGTCGGTGAGGCGCTCGATGGAGGAGACGCGGCCGGCCTAGTCCGAGTTTCCTCTTCCGTGAAGCCCGCGGATAGAACAGCTCAATGCCGAACGATTATATTTCGAACGACGCCTAGGACTATTCTCAGCCGCTGCCACTTTGAGAATCCCTCTGCAGAACAGAGATATGGCCGCTTCCAGGGAGGCGGCCATATCTATTACTGCGTCATTTCAGTGGGAGTGCGTCGTAACCAATGGCTGATTACAACTTCCGGCGCCTGTCTCAGCTGCACCCGCTCGTGGCGCCGCATGTGTCGCACTTCTCGCACGTGCCGTTTCGCACCATCGTGAAGTTCTGGCACTCGGAGCACATGTTGCCGGTATAGCCCTGCATGATCGAGCGGGCGCGGCGTTCGGCTTCGACCTTCTTTGCCTCGGACTTTGCCGCAGCGGCCTCTGCCGCGGCCTTGTCGGAGAAGAGGGCAGTCACCTCCTGTTCCGCTTCTTCGGCAATCTCCTCGGCGAGTTCGACGGCCCGTTCCTCGTAATCGCGCTTGAAGGCGACGACTTCGGAGGTGGCGGCGGCGATTGCCGGCTCCAGCTTGCGCACGGCATTGCCGGAGATCGAGGTGACGGAAGCGCCGGCCGAGGCGCGGGCCGGAGTGGTCGTCGAAGCCCCCTTCGGTTCGGAGCGCTCGCCCGTGCCGCCGACGATGGACGGCTTGTAGCCGCGGGTCCAGCCGGTGGAGACGAGGTTGGTCTTTCCTTCCTGAATGCCGCGGCCGAGCGCGGTGTTGCTGAAGTCGGAGGTGTCGACATGAGCAAGGTCGTGGCGGCCGAGATAGGAAACGGCAAGCTCACGGAAGACATAGTCGAGGATCGACGTCGCGTTCTTGATCGCGTCGTTGCCCTGGACCATGCCGGCCGGCTCGAACTTGGTGAAGGTGAAGGCCTCCACATATTCTTCGAGCGGCACGCCATATTGCAGGCCGAGCGAAATGGCGATGGCGAAGTTGTTCATCATCGCCCGGAAGGCCGCACCTTCCTTGTGCATGTCGATGAAGATTTCGCCGAGACGTCCATCACCGAATTCGCCGGTGCGCAGATACACCTTGTGGCCGCCGACGATCGCCTTCTGGGTATAGCCCTGGCGACGGTTCGGCAGTTTCTCGCGGGCGCGCACTACCTTCTCGATGACGCGCTCGATGATCTTCTCGGTGACGGCGACCGCCTGGGCGGCTGCCGGCGCCTGCATCAGCTCTTCGATCGCGTCCTCGTCTTCCTCATCCTCGATCAGCGAGGCGTTCAGCGGCTGCGAGAGCTTGGAACCGTCGCGGTAGAGCGCATTCGCCTTCAGCGCGAGCTTCCAGGAGAGCATGTAGGCGTTCTTGCAATCCTCGACGGTCGCCTCGTTCGGCATGTTGATCGTCTTGGAGATTGCACCCGAAATGAAGGGCTGGGCGGCCGCCATCATGCGGATATGGCTTTCGACCGAGAGGTAGCGCTTGCCGATCTTGCCGCAGGGATTGGCGCAATCGAAGACCGGCAGGTGCTCTGCTTTCAGGAACGGTGCTCCTTCGAGCGTCATCGCCCCGCAGACATGGATGTTGGCGGCTTCGATGTCCTTTCTGGAGAAGCCCAGATGCTCGAGCAGGTTGAAGTCCATTGAGGCAAGCTGCTCGTCGCTGACCTTCAGCGTCGCCTTGAGGAAGTCGGCGCCGAGCGTCCACTGGTTGAAGACGAACTTGATGTCGAAAGCAGCTTTAAGCGCCGCATTGACGGCTTCGACCTTCTCGTCGGTGAAGCCCTTGGCCTTCAATGTCGTCGGGTTGATGGCGGGCGCCTGGTTGAGGTTGCCGTGGCCGACGGCATAAGCCTCCATCTCGGCGATCTGGCTTTCCGAGTAGCCGAGCGTGCGCAACGCCTCGGGAACAGCACGGTTGATGATCTTGAAGTAGCCGCCGCCGGCGAGCTTCTTGAATTTCACCAGGGCGAAATCGGGCTCGATGCCGGTCGTGTCGCAATCCATTACGAGCCCGATCGTACCGGTCGGCGCGATCACGGTGGCCTGAGCGTTGCGGTAGCCGTGCTTCTCGCCGAGCTCGACCGCCTTGTCCCAGGCGCTCTTGGCATGGGCGATCAGGTCCTGGTCCGGGCAATCGCCGTGGACGAGCGCGACCGGGTTGACGGACAGGCCCTCATAACCGGCGGTCTCGCCGTGAGCCGCGCGGCGGTGATTGCGCATGACGCGCAGCATGTTGTCGCGGTTGGGCGCAAAGCCGGGGAAGGGGCCGAGCTTTGCGGAGATCTCGGCCGAGGTGGCATAGGCGACGCCGGTCATGATCGCGGTCAGCGCGCCAGCGATGGCGCGGCCCTCGGGGGAGTCATAGGGAATGCCTGACGACATCAGCAAGCCGCCGATATTCGCATAGCCGAGGCCGAGCGTGCGGTATTCGTAGGAGAGCTCTGCGATCTCGCGGGACGGGAACTGCGCCATCATCACCGAGACTTCGAGAACGACCGTCCAAAGACGGACGGCATGCTCGTAGTCGCCGATATTGATCCGCTTGGTCGCGGCATCCTTGAACTGCATCAGGTTGAGCGAGGCGAGATTGCAAGCCGTGTCGTCGAGGAACATGTATTCCGAGCACGGGTTCGATGCGCGGATCGGGCCTGCAGCCGGGCAGGTGTGCCAGTCGTTCATCGTCGTGTTGAAGTGCAGGCCCGGATCGGCCGAGGCCCAGGCGGCGTGGGAGATCGACTCCCAGAGATCGCGCGCCTTCAGGGTCTTCATGACGCGGCCGTCCTTGCGGGCGGTCAGGTGCCAATCGCCATCCGCCTCCACGGCGCGCAGGAAGTCGTCCTTGATCGAGACCGAGTTGTTGGAATTCTGGCCGGAAACCGTGAGATAGGCCTCCGAATCCCAATCCGTGTCATAGGTCTTGAACTGGATGTCCTTATAACCCTGACGCGCGAACTGAATGACGCGTTTGACATAGTTTTCCGGAACCAGCGCCTGCTTGGCGGCGCGGATCTCGCGCTTCAGCGCCGGGTTCTGCTTGGGATCGAAGCAGGCATCGTCGCTGCCGTCGCAATTGATGCAGGCCTTCATGATCGCCTTCAGGTGCTTGGCGACGATCTTCGAGCCGGTGACGAGGGCGGCGACCTTCTGCTCTTCCTTGACCTTCCAGTTGATATATTCCTCGATGTCGGGATGGTCGATATCGACGACGACCATCTTGGCGGCGCGGCGCGTCGTGCCGCCCGACTTGATGGCGCCCGCGGCGCGGTCGCCGATCTTCAGGAAGCTCATGAGGCCCGAGGACTTGCCGCCGCCCGAGAGCCTTTCGCCTTCGGCGCGCAGATGCGAGAAGTTCGAGCCGGTACCGGAGCCGTATTTGAAGAGGCGCGCCTCGCGCACCCAGAGATCCATGATGCCGCCCTCGTTGACGAGGTCGTCCGCGACCGACTGAATGAAGCAGGCGTGCGGCTGCGGGTGTTCGTAGGCAGACTTGGACTTCGTCAGCTTGCCGGTGAAGGGATCGACGTAGAAGTGGCCCTGGCCGGGGCCGTCGATGCCATAGGCCCAGTGGAGGCCGGTGTTGAACCATTGCGGCGAGTTCGGAGCAACGCGCTGGGTGGCGAGCATGTAGGCGAGCTCGTCACGGAAGGCGCTGGCGTCCTCTTCCGTGTCGAAATAGCCGCCCTTCCAGCCCCAATAGGCCCAGGTGCCGGCCAGACGATCGAAAACCTGGCGGGCATCGGTTTCGGAACCGTACTGCTCTTCCTTCGGCAGCGCCTTCAGCGCGTCGGCGTCCGGAACCGAGCGCCAGAGGAAGGACGGCACGTCGTTTTCCTCGACGCGCTTCAGTTTTGCCGGCACGCCGGCCTTGCGGAAATATTTCTGGGCGAGAATATCGGCGGCGACCTGCGAGAACTGCGCCGGCACGTCGATATCCGCAAGGCGGAAGACCACGGACCCGTCCGGGTTCTTGATCTCACTCGTCGCCTTGCGGAACTCAATCTCGGCATAGGCGGATTGCCCTGCCTTCGTGAAACGACGCTCGATCTTCATTGTCCCGTCCTTTGTTGCCATGCGCTAAAGCGCAGTTAACCTCGCCCGGCCGCGATGGATCTCGCAGCCAGCCTGAAAATTTCTGTCGATGTGAGGAAACCCAGCTCCTGGGTAACCCTGTATCTTGTGATGATGCTGGCTGCAAACACTAAATATAGTATTAACAGGCTCTTTACGCCAGCTCGAAATGCCGCTTTGGCGACCCAAATTTCGCGCAAAATTCCGCCACTGCAGCCGCTCGGGCTCATTCGCCCGGGCCGCATGTCGGAACCGACGATTTGGGGGTGTGAACCGGCCTCTGAACTTCCCGGTCCGCCGCCGTCGCAACGTGAAATCCATTAACCGTGAATCGCCTCGGGGCGTCAAGGGGTGGTTTGTGACGGAAGTTTGGGCGCTATATCTTGTGTGGGTCGACTGTGGAAAACGGGGACATCGATCAATCCGTTGAAAAACAGGGACTTCCACCGCTTGCCTGCGAAGATGAGCTAGCGGCAGGCCGAAATTCAAATTTTTATGGATGAAAAAGCGGGTAAAAGACGTGGCCCAGCGCTACTCGCGATTGCGAATCAGGTGGGTGTGTGAAGCGGCCCGTTTCGGTGATTCGGATGCAGTGATCTTGCTGCCCCCTGGCCTGCCAGAGGGGCTCAACAAGAAGACCTCGGCGATGGCCACGCCTAGCCCACGCGTTTCTGCAGTTCCCTGGCGCCATTCGGCGCGTTGACCTTGCCTGAGGAGATGAAGAAGGCAAAGACGTCGCGAGGCGCCGTCTCGGGCTTGCGTTCCGACGCAGCTTTCTCCAGGTCGTCCGGCTCACCGCCGGCGGCAAAGGTCTTCAGCCGCTCGGCCCAGCGATCGAGATCCTTCGGCGGATAGCAGGTCTTCACCTCGTCGCTGCCCTTCTGCAGCCGTGCATAGACGAAATCACTCGTGACATCGGCGATCATCGGGTAGTCCGCATGCTCGGCAAGAACGACGGCCACCTTGTATTTTTCAATGAGCTTGACGAAGTCCGGAACCTGGAAGCCGGGGTTGCGGACCTCGACCACGTGGCGGAGCTTCAGGCCGTCCTGCTTATCCGGCAGGAGCTTCAAGAATCCCTCGAAATCCTCCGCGTCGAATTTCTTGGTCGGCGCAAACTGCCAGAGAATGGGACCGAGGCGGTCGCCGAGTTCCGTCAGTCCTTGGGTCAGGAACCGCTCCATGGATTCACCGGCTTCGGACAGGACCCTGCGATTGGTCACGAAGCGGCTCGCCTTCAGCGAAAAAATGAAGCCGTCGGGAACCTCCGACGCCCACTTGGCAAAAGTCGCCGGCTTCTGTGAGCTGTAATAGGTGCCGTTGACCTCGATCGTCCGCAATTCCTTGCCTGCGAATTCGAGTTGCCGCTTCTTCGGAAGATCGTCCGGATAGAAGGTGCCTTCCCATGGTTCGAAGTTCCATCCGCCGATGCCGATACGGATCTGTCCCGAATTTGCCATCCTCTTCCTCCTCGATGCTCGCTCAGACGCGCAAAACCGCTGTAGCCGGGGCGAATCAGAGACGCCACCCGATTTCACGAGGCGTCCGGCCCGGCCACATCACTCCGCCGCAACTACCTTCTTTACTGGCCGGCGCTCCAGAAGCTCCTTCAGGAACTGGCCGGTATAGGAGCGCGGCTCCTTCACGACCTCTTCCGGCGTCCCCTGCGCAATGACCTCGCCGCCGCCGTCGCCGCCTTCCGGGCCGAAGTCGATGATCCAGTCGGCCGTCTTGATGACTTCGAGATTGTGCTCGATGACCACCACGGAGTTACCCTGATTGACCAGCTCATGCAGAACTTCAAGAAGCTTGGCTACGTCGTGGAAATGCAAGCCTGTTGTCGGCTCGTCGAGAATATAGAGCGTGCGCCCGGTTGAGCGTTTCGACAGCTCCTTGGCGAGCTTGACGCGCTGGGCTTCGCCGCCCGAAAGCGTGTTCGCCTGCTGGCCGATCTTGATATAGCCGAGGCCCACCTGGTTCAGTGTCACCAGCTTGTCGCGCACCGCCGGAACGGCCGCGAAGAACTCGACGCCTTCCTCCACCGTCATGTCGAGCACATCGGCGATCGACTTGCCCTTGAAGTGAACGTCCAGGGTCTCGCGATTGTAGCGCTTGCCGTGACAGACGTCGCAGGTGACGTAGACATCCGGCAGGAAGTGCATCTCGATCTTGATGACGCCGTCCCCCTGACAGGCCTCGCAGCGGCCGCCCTTGACGTTGAAGGAGAAGCGGCCCGGCTGGTAGCCGCGCGCCTTTGCTTCCGGCAGCCCGGCGAACCAGTCGCGAATGGGCGTGAAGGCTCCTGTATAGGTCGCCGGGTTGGAGCGCGGCGTGCGGCCGATCGGCGACTGATCGATGTCGATCACCTTGTCGATATGCTCGAAGCCGTCGATCCGGTCGTGTTCGGCCGGATTTTCGCGCGCGCCCATGACGCGGCGGGCGGCAGCCTTGTAGAGCGTCTCGATCAGGAAAGTGGACTTGCCCCCGCCCGATACCCCGGTGACGGCGGTGAAGACACCGAGCGGGATCGATGCGGTCACGTTCTTCAGATTGTTGGCGCGCGCGCCGACGACGGTGACTTCCTTCTTCTTCTTCGGTTTGCGCCGTTCGCCGGGCACGGCAACGGAAAGCTCGCCGGAGAGATATTTCCCGGTCAGCGATTTCGGATTGGACATGATATCGGAAGGGGTCCCTTCCGCAATGACCTCGCCACCGTGAATGCCGGCCGCCGGGCCGATGTCGACGACGTAATCGGCCGTCAGGATCGCATCCTCGTCATGCTCCACGACAATGACCGTGTTGCCGATGTCGCGCAGATGCCTCAGCGTATCCAGAAGGCGGGCATTGTCGCGCTGGTGAAGGCCGATCGAGGGCTCGTCGAGAACATAGAGAACGCCCGTCAACCCTGAGCCGATCTGCGACGCGAGCCGGATGCGCTGGCTTTCTCCGCCCGAAAGCGTCCCGGAATTGCGCGAAAGGCTCAGATATTCGAGGCCGACGTCGTTCAGGAAGCGCAGGCGCTCGCGGATCTCCTTGAGGATGCGCACGGCGATCTCGTTCTGCTTCGTGCTGAGATGCTCGGGCAAGACCTCGAACCAGTCGCGTGCGGCGCGAATAGACATATCGGAAACCTCGCCGATATGCAGCGCGTGGATCTTGACGGCAAGCGCTTCCGGCTTCAGCCGGTAACCGGCACAGGCGGGGCAGGGCGCTGCCGACATATAGCGCTCGATCTCCTCGCGCGCCCAGGCGCTGTCGGTCTCTTTCCAGCGGCGTTCGAGATTCGGCACGATGCCCTCGAACGTTTTCGTCGTGTTGTAGGATCGGGCGCCGTCCTGATAGTGGAAGGTGATCTTGTCCTTCGTGCCGTGGAGAATCGCGTCCTGTGCTTCCTCGGAAAGCTCGCTCCAGCGACTGCCGAGCTTGAAGCCGAAAACCGTGCCGAGGGCCTCGAGCGTCTGGTTGTAGTAGGGCGACGTGGATTTCGCCCAAGGTGCGATGGCGCCGTCCCTGAGGGTGCGGTTCGGCTCCGGAACGATCAGCGCCTCGTCGATCTTCTGCTGGCTGCCCAGCCCGTCGCAGGTCGTGCAGGCTCCGAAGGGATTGTTGAAGGAGAAAAGCCGCGGCTCGATCTCGGGAATGGTGAAACCCGAGACGGGACAGGCGAACTTCTCGGAAAACAGCACCCGCTCATGGGTTTCGTTCAGCGACTTGTTGGCCGAGCCGCCGGCGGAGGTCTCTTCCGGAGGCAGGGGGCGGTCGGCGAATTCGGCGATCGCCAAGCCGTCGGCGAGCGTAAGGCAGGTTTCGATACTGTCGGCGAGACGGGTTCCGATATCGGGCCGCACCACGACACGGTCGACGACCACGTCGATGTCGTGCTTGTATTTCTTGTCGAGCGCCGGCACGTCGGCAATCTCGTAAAATTGCCCGTCTACCTTTACGCGCTGGAAGCCCTTCTTCATCAGCTCGGCGAGTTCTTTTCTGTACTCGCCCTTGCGCCCGCGCACGAGCGGGGCCAGCATATAGAGGCGCGTTCCCTCGCCGAACTCCAGCACCCGGTCGACCATCTGGCTGACGGTCTGGCTTTCGATCGGCAGGCCCGTGGCGGGAGAATAGGGCACGCCGACGCGCGCGAAGAGCAGGCGCAGATAGTCGTAGATCTCGGTAACGGTTCCGACAGTCGAGCGCGGGTTGCGCGACGTGGTCTTCTGCTCGATCGAGATCGCCGGCGAGAGCCCGTCGATCTGATCGACGTCGGGCTTCTGCATCATTTCGAGGAACTGGCGCGCATAGGCCGAGAGGCTCTCGACATAGCGCCGCTGGCCCTCGGCGTAGATCGTGTCGAAGGCAAGCGAGGATTTCCCGGAGCCCGAAAGGCCGGTCATCACGATCAGCTTGTTGCGCGGCAGATCAAGGTCGATGCCCTTGAGATTGTGCTCGCGAGCGCCGCGAATGGAGATGGTCTTGAGTTCGCTCATCGGAAGGCCAGCTTTGTATGTCGGTTGAAAGCCCCCTATGTAATGACGGCCGCGCCCATGTCGAGGCGCAATCGGCAAAAGAGGCGGTGCAATTGCGATTCGGTTGACAGGATCATAGAGGAATACTAGAACAAAAAAAGAACAAACTCTGCCATATCCACGCCAAATCAACTGTGGATTATGCGCGATACGGGGCGTATCGGCGGCGGCGGGCCGCTAAGGTGTTCGCACATGAGACATTGGAGAGCCGGCCGAGCGGTCCGGCGGCAGAAACGGGAAAAGCGATATGGCTGGTAGCGTCAACAAGGTGATCTTGATCGGAAACGTCGGGGCCGACCCGGAAATCCGGCGCACGCAGGACGGCCGGCCGATCGCCAACCTCAGAATTGCCACCTCCGAGACCTGGCGCGACCGCAATTCGGGCGAGCGCCGCGAGAAGACGGAGTGGCACACGGTCGTCGTCTTCAACGAAGGCCTCTGCAAGGTCGTCGAACAATATGTGAAGAAAGGCGCCAAGCTCTACATCGAAGGCCAGCTGCAGACGCGCAAGTGGCAGGATCAGACCGGCAATGACCGCTATTCGACCGAGGTCGTCCTTCAGGGCTTCAACTCGACCCTGACGATGCTCGACGGTCGCGGAGGCGAGGGCGGCGGCGCAGGTCGCGGCGGCAGCGACTACGGCGGTGGCGGCTACGAGGAATACGATCAGTCGCGGTCCTCCTCGGGCGGCGCCCGGTCCGGCGGTCAATCCAACCAGCCGAACCAGGGCGGCAACTTCTCGCGCGATCTCGACGACGACATTCCGTTCTGATCGACTGCTCCAGCCAGTCCGAGACCCATCCGGCCCGCTTCGTCGCGGGCCGTTCTCGTTATGCCTTCAGACCTGAAACGCCGAGCGCACGCCGTCCACGACGAATTGAACGGCGAGTGCGGCAAGGATGACGCCGAGGAGGCGGGTAAGGATCGCCCGGCCGGTTACGCCAAGGAACCGGTCGATGCGCTCGGCGATCACCAGCGCCAGGAACAGTATGGCCATCGATGCGGCGATGACGACGATGAGCTGCACCCGATCCAATGCCGAGGGAAAGGAGCTGCCGAGAAGGATGGTTGCCGAGATCGCTCCCGGTCCGGCGATCAGGGGCAGTGCGAGAGGGAAGACCGCGATATTGTGAAGGTGGTCCTTCGTGATCGCCGTTTCCCCGGCCTTCTCCTTTCGCTCCTGGCGTTTCTCGAAAATCATCTCGAAAGCGATCCAGAAGAGCAGCATGCCGCCGGCGATCCGGAAGGCGCCGATCGAGATGCCGAGCAGACCGAGGATGCCGTCGCCAAAAAGCGCAAAGGCGGCGAGGATGAAAAAAGCGATGAGCGAGCCGCGGGTCGCGACCTGGAAGCGCTGCTGCCGGCTCAAGCCGACGGTCAGGCTCAGGAAGATCGGCGCAAGGCCGGGCGGATCAAGCGTGACGAGCAGCGTCGTCAGCGCGTTGATCAAGAGATCGACATCGAGCATCCGTATCCCCTTCCGGATTTCCACCCCGGCTATTCCCGGTGGTGCGGCCCGCATTGTTAGGCAAGCGACGCGAGCTTGGAAAGAGCGGGTAGCCAAGTGCAACGCAATGGCTTAAACCAGCGCCATCCCCGAGGCGCGCAGCTTTCCTTGCGAGCTCCTTTCCTTGCCCTAGAAAAGCCTGTTCCTGCGGCAAAAGACTGTTCAAAACACCGGCCGAAAATTGGCGCTCCAAGCCGCATTCGGCTATAAAAAACCGATTGATTCTGAACAAAGATCGTGATCGCCATTGACTGAGCAAAGCACCCCCGGCGGCGGAAAGAATCCGCCAGGCATCGAGCCGATTTCCATCATAGAGGAAATGCAGCGGTCGTATCTCGATTACGCCATGAGCGTGATCGTGTCGCGCGCGCTTCCCGACGTGCGCGACGGTCTCAAACCCGTTCATCGCCGCATCCTCTACGGGATGAGCGAGCTCGGCATCGACTGGAACAAGAAATACGTAAAATGCGCCCGCGTCACCGGTGACGTGATGGGTAAATACCATCCGCACGGCAACATGGCGATTTACGATGCGCTCGCACGCATGGCGCAGGATTGGTCTCTGCGGCTGCCGCTGATCGACGGCCAGGGCAACTTCGGCTCCGTCGACGGCGATCCGCCGGCGGCAGAGCGTTATACCGAGTGCCGGCTTCAGAAGGCGGCGCATTCGCTGCTGGACGATCTCGACAAGGACACGGTCGATTTCCGCGACAACTACGACGGCACCCTGCACGAGCCCGTCGTCGTCCCGGCAAAGTTCCCGAACCTGCTCGTCAACGGCGCCGGCGGCATCGCAGTCGGCATGGCGACCAATATCCCACCTCATAACCTCGTAGAGGTGATCGACGGCTGTATCGCCCTGATCGACAATCCCGCGATCGAACTGCCGGAGCTGATGCAGATCATTCCGGGGCCGGATTTCCCGACCGGGGCGCTGATCCTCGGCCGTTCGGGAATCCGTCAGGCCTACGAGACCGGCCGCGGCTCCGTCATCATGCGCGGGCGTGCCCATATCGAGCCGATGCGCGGCGATCGCGAGCAGATCATCATCACCGAGATCCCCTATCAGGTGAACAAGGCGACGATGATCGAGAAGATGGCCGAACTCGTCCGCGAGAAGCGGATCGAGGGCATTTCCGATCTTCGCGACGAATCCGACCGCCAGGGCTATCGCGTCGTCATCGAACTGAAGCGCGACGCCAACGCCGAGGTCATTCTCAACCAGCTTTACCGCTACACGCCGTTGCAGACCTCTTTCGGCTGCAACATGGTGGCGCTGAACGGCGGCAAGCCGGAGCAGATGACGCTGCTCGATATGCTGCGCGCCTTCGTCTCCTTCCGCGAGGATGTCGTCAGCCGGCGCACGAAATACCTGCTGCGCAAGGCGCGCGAGCGGGCGCATGTGCTGGTCGGTCTCGCGATCGCGGTCGCGAATATCGACGAGGTGATCAAGCTCATTCGCCAGGCGCCGGATCCGCAGACCGCGCGCGAACAGCTGATGGAACGCCGCTGGCCGGCGCACGACGTCGATGCGCTCATTCGGCTGATCGACGACCCGCGCCACCGGATCAATGACGACGCTACGTATAACCTGTCCGAAGAACAGGCTCGCGCGATCCTCGACCTGCGCCTGCAGCGTCTGACTGCGCTCGGCCGCGACGAGATCGGCGACGAGCTCAACAAGATCGGCGAGGAGATCAAGGATTACCTCGACATCCTGTCGTCCCGTCTCCGTATCATGCAGATCGTCAAGAACGAACTTGCCGCAGTCCGCGACGAGTTCGGCACGCCGCGCCGAACCGAGATTGCCGACGGCGGTCCGGACATGGACGACGAGGACCTGATCGCGCAGGAGGACATGGTGGTGACCGTGTCTCATCTCGGCTACATCAAACGTGTGCCGCTGACGACCTATCGGGCGCAGCGCCGCGGCGGCAAGGGCCGCTCGGGCATGGCCACGCGCGACGAGGATTTCGTTACCAGGCTGTTCGTCGCCAATACGCACACGCCGGTTCTGTTTTTCTCCTCCCGCGGTATCGTCTACAAGGAGAAGGTCTGGCGCCTTCCGATCGGCACGCCGCAGTCGCGCGGAAAGGCGCTGATCAACATGCTGCCGCTGGAACCCGGCGAGCGCATCACCACGATCATGCCGCTGCCCGAGGACGAGACGACCTGGGAAAACCTCGACGTCATGTTCTCGACGACCCGCGGCACGGTCCGTCGCAACAAGCTCTCAGACTTCGTCCAGGTCAACCGCAACGGCAAGATCGCGATGAAGCTCGAAGAGGAGGGCGACGAAATCCTCTCGGTCGACACCTGCACCGAGTTCGACGACGTGGTGCTCACGACGGCACTCGGCCAGTGCATCCGCTTCCCGGTTGCCGATGTCCGCGTCTTTGCGGGCCGCAACTCGATCGGCGTTCGCGGCATTTCGCTCGGTGACGGCGACCGGATCATCTCGATGGCCATCGTCGCTCACGTCGAAGCCGAGCCTTGGGAGCGTGCCGCTTATCTGAAGCGGTCGGCCGCGGAGCGTCGCGCCTTGACCGGTGAAGAAGAGGAAATCGTGCTTGTCGGCGAGGAGGTCACCAATGGCGGCGAACTCACCAATGAGCGCTACGAGGAACTGAAGGCGCGCGAGCAATTCATCCTGACGGTCTCGGTGAAAGGCTTCGGCAAGCGTTCCTCGTCCTACGACTTCCGCACTTCAGGCCGCGGCGGCAAGGGCATTCGCGCCACCGATACCTCGAAGACGGCGGAAATCGGCGAACTCGTCGCCGCCTTCCCGATCGAGCACAACGACCAGATCATGCTCGTTTCCGATGGAGGTCAGCTCATCCGGGTTCCGGTGGAAGGCATTCGCCTGGCGAGCCGCGCCACCAAGGGCGTGACCATTTTCTCCACCGCCAAGGACGAGAAGGTCGTTTCGGTCGAGCGGATCAGTGAGCCGGATGGCGACGAGGAGATCGAAGCCGTAGGTGCCGAAGGCGTCATGGCCGAACCGGAGCTGCCGCCGGACACCACGTCGACACCGGAGGAGTGATCGAAGCACAGGAATAAGTTCAGGCCCGCCGCTTTCCAGCGGCGGGTCTCTTTTTTTGGGAATCGATTTATTGGCGCAGGTAGTCGAGAAGCCCGCGGGCAAGGGCATCGAAAACCACGCGGCAACGTGGCGTCGCACGGAGATTTTCGTGCATTACGAGCCAGGTCTCGAGCTTCAGTTCAAAGGCATCCGCCAGCACGTGCATGAGATCCGGGTCGCGGGCGGCAAGCGTGTTTTGGCAAATGCCGATGCCGAAACCGGCGCGGATCGCCGCGAGTTGAGCAAGGTTGCTATCGGATTTGAAAGCGAAGCGCCCGATCGGCAAGTCCGGTGCTCTTCCTTTGATCGAGCGGATCGCCGGCGTTTCCCGGTCATAGCCAATCACGCTGTGGCGCGAGAGATCCTCAAGCGTCTGCGGTATCCCACGGCGCTCCAGATAGGAGCGATGCGCATGGAAGCCGAGCGGAACCGCACCGATATGGCGCGCAACCAATGCCTCCTGGGCCGGCGCGACCATCCGCACAGCGATGTCCGCCTCCTGGCGAAGCAAGTCTTCGACGACATCCGATGCGGAAAGTTCGACGGAGAGGTCCGGGTAGTCCCTGTGCAATTCGGCGAGGATCGGGGGCAGGACTTCAACGCCGATGACCTCACTGGCGCTGATACGGACCGTTCCGCCGATCGCACCGTGTTGTCCTGATGCGGCACGCAACAGGGCTGCAGCTGTCGCTGCCAGGGTCTCGGCATAGGGCCGCAACTCCAGCGCGGCGTCGGTCGGCATCAATCCGTGCGGCGAACGCGTGAAGAGCGGAAACCCCACGGACGTCTCCAAGGCATCTATGTGCCGGCCAACGGTCGGCTGGGTCAGGCCGAGCTGGCGCGCCGCGGCCGATAGCGAGCGCTCGCGCAACACCATGAGAAAGGTGCGGTAGAAGTCCCAACTCGGCTCAATGAGGTTCATGCATTTCAGTATAGTGGCAAGACCTATTTAGACAATTCCGTTTAGCCGAATGATGGCCGATGCTCCCTTCGTCAAGCGATGGAGAGAATGATGAGCGCGACGAAAGAGAATACAGGAACGGTCCTGGTGTTGGGTGCAACAGGCGGAATCGGTGGCGCCGTGGCGCAAAACCTGAATGCGCGTGGGTGGAAAGTCCGCGCACTGCACCGCAACGCTGCGAAGGTATCCGCAGAAATGCCGGCCCTCGAGTGGATTCAAGGCGACGCGATGAACGCGGAGGATGTTCGTGCCGCGGCAGAGGGAGTGGGGTTCATCGTTCATGCGGTCAATCCGCCCGGTTACCGCGATTGGGAACGCCTGGTGCTGCCGATGCTCGACAACACCATAAGTGCGGCCAGACAGGCTGCCGCCCGCATCGTGTTACCGGGCACGATGTATAACTTCGGTCCCGACGCTTTCCCAATTCTTCGTGAGGATTCACCGCAGCGGCCACTGACGAAAAAGGGGACGATTCGCAAGGAAATGGAGGCCCGGCTGAAAGCTGCCTCTGAGGAAGGCACCGGCGTCATCATCCTCAGGGCGGGGGATTTCTTCGGGCCGAATGCTGGGAACAACTGGTTCTCGCAAGGGCTGGTGAAGCCTGGAAAGCCGCTGACGACGGTAACTTACCCCGGCGCGCAAGGGGTCGCTCACCAATGGGCCTATTTGCCGGACATGGCGGAGACGATGGCACGCCTGATCGAGCGTGCGGAAACCCTCCCGCCCTTCGCCGTCTACCATATGCGCGGACACTTCGACGATGAAGGCACCGGAATGATCGCCGCGATCAGACGTGCGGCGGACAGGCCGCGCCTAAGGGTTCGGACCTTTCCGTGGTGGCTCGTCACGCTCGCGTCGCCCTTCGTCCCGTTCTTTCGGGAACTTAAGGAGATGCGCTACCTGTGGCGGAAGCCGCTTGAAATGCGCAACGATCGCCTTGTCGCGCTGCTGGGCGAAGAGCCGCATACGCCGATCGACCAAGCCGTTGCAACGACGCTTGCGTCTCTTGATTGCCTGCGCAGTGAAACGAGCAACAATTTCACTGCCGGGCATAGCGGCAACGCGCTGGGGCGTGCATCCGTCAGTTCTTGAACACGACGCAGACGCCACCGCTCTTGCGGATGGCGGCGCAAAGCTGGTCTGCCTCGGCGCGCGTCTGCCGGCCGATGCGGGCAGCGTAGCGGCGCCTGGACCCGAAGCTGGCATTGCGCTCCCGCACCAGAACTGCCTTTTCGCTGTTGATCGGAGCGGGCAATTTTTTCACGGCATTCAGGAACAGCCGCTGCGCCATGGATTTCTGATAGTGGGCCGAAAGCTGAACGCCCCAGGGCGCCCAGACGGCTTCATCGGCGATAACCAGCTCGCGCAAGCGCCGCGTATTGGCAAGCGCGACGCAGCCATCGAGGAAGCTTTTGTCCTTGTCGAGTTCGATGTTGAGCGACTTCGGTGGGTTGTCGCGCCAGTCTTCGACCGAATAGGCGGTGATCGCCAGCACGTAATCCCGCGTTTCATAGGGTAGACGGTCCTTTTCCAGGAAGCGCTCCAGGCCTGCTTCGCCGGCATTGTAAGCCGCCGCCGCAAAACCGAGATTGCCGTACCGGGACTTGAGCTCGCTCAGATACTCGGCGGATTTGCCGAGCGCCGCCACCGCGTTGAAGCTGTCCGCCAGGCCGCGCAGCTTTGCCGTCGCGGGCATGAACTGGGCAATTCCTTCTGCGCCCTTGGGGCTGATGGCGTCCGGCTGGAAAAGGCTCTCGCGCCAGATGAGACGGGCGAAGAAAGCGGCGGGCAGATCGTTCGCCTTGGCATAATGTTCGATGATGCCGCAGACGTCGCGGGCGAAATTATCGGGGCTGATACAGAGACGGAGGAAGGGGTTTGCCGTGGACACCCCCGAGTAGAGGCACTTCCGCGGCGCAGCCGGCGCGTCGGTGCGTGCCTCCGCAGCCCCGGAGTGGGCGGAGACAAAACACATGACCACGGACAATATGGCCGCGGCGACGCGTGCCAGACGTCCCTTCAGGGTGCTCCGGATAAAGCTTGTGCCTGCCTTTTCGTACTCGACCATGCGGCCCTCGGCGACCAACGAGTGCATATAGATAGCATCTTCGTTGCGGACGACAAATCGGGCTGCAAAGCTTTCAGTCCGGAGAACCGGTGCGAAGGATCAGTTGCATGAAGGTGAGGTCGAGCCAGCGGCCGAATTTCGTGCCGACCTCCTTCATATGGCCGGTCTCACGAAAACCGAGTTGCTCATGGAGACGGATCGACGGCAGGTTTGCCGACTCTATCCCCGCGACCATCACGTGCTTGCCAAGTGCTTCGGCCCGATCGATGAGCTCGAGCATCAGCGCCCGGCCTATGCCGCCGCCGCGCTGGTCCGTCCGCACATAGACCGAGTGCTCGACCGTGTGCCGGTATCCGTCGAAGGCGCGCCACTCGCCGAAGGAGGCGTAGCCGACGACCTCGCCGTCAGGGGACAGGGCGGCAAGCACCGGAAAGCCCGCAGCGTTGCGTGCTTTCAGCCAGGTTTTCCGATTGGCGACGTCGACAAGGGTCTCGTTCCAGATCGCCGTCGTGTTCGCCACAGCGTCGTTGTAGATCGCGCATATCGCCGGAAGATCGGTTTCTGCGGCATCTCTGATTTCCATACTCTTCCTCCGGGTCCAGCGGACTTGTCGGCTCAACAGCCGAGTTTCTCTCCGTCCACTAGCCGCTCAGCTCCGCGGCGGCAATCGCGGCCACTGCCAAGGTGCTTTCCGGGCTTTCTCCGTCGCCAAGGAACCAAGCCGCCGACAGGCCGGCATAGGCGATGATCCACCGAAGGAGCCTCTTCGGCTCCAGCCGCGCCTCATGGGCAACGATTGCAAGCTGTCCGGATAGCCGCCCCGGAGCGGTTACGACGGGAAGCTCCGGATTGCAGAAGAGATTGGCGTAATCGAAACCGCGATCGCCATAGAGGCCCTTTGGATCTATGGCGAGCCAGCCCCGGGCATCGAAGTCGAGAATGTTGCCGTGGTGAATGTCTCCATGCAGGACGACCGGGACTTCGGGCGCGGATAGGAGATGGTGGGCAGCGTCTGCACAGGTCCTGAGAATACCGCCATGGGCGCGGGCTGCAGGGTCCAGCGCCTGGAACCAGCGCTCGAGCGGTGCGAGGCCCGCCGGCGTGGAGGGCCGTGGTGCATGCAGCGCGGCAACGGTGCGGCAGACGATCCGGGTGGCGTCGTCGTCGCTGCCGGTCATCGCCATATGAAAAAGCGATCGGCGGCTCTCCGACCGTTCGAGGAGGATGGCGCTTTCGGTTGCGGCGTAGACCCGGGCGACGCCGTGGCCATCCCACCATCGCATCAACTGCCCACCAAATCTTTCCTCCGGCTCGTCTGCCACCTTGAGCATCGCCGGCAGGCCGCGCCAGCGAACGGGCAGGAGACGGCTCGTCCGCGTGAGGATAGGGTCGCCTGTGGGCTCGAGAGACCATTCATCGATGAAGGACGTGAACATCGGGGCAGCATAATCGATTCGCTGCGCAAGGAGCCCAGCGCATCGGGCGGGGCTCCTTGGTCTTTATCGATTCAGGCGACGTTTTCGAGCGATGGGTAATCCGTATAACCCTTGGCGCCGCCGCCATAGAAGGTCGCCTGGTCCGGCGCATTCAGGGGCACGTTGTCTCTCAGACGACGAACGAGATCCGGATTGGCGATGAAGGGTTTGCCGAAAGCAACCAGATCGGCTTCGCCGTTTTCGACCGTCTTCAGCGCCAGATCGCGATCGTAACCGTTGTTCGTCATCCAGGCTGCCCTGCCGCCGGCGGCTGCGTAGGCGGCACGGAGGCTTGTGTAGTCGAAGGGCCGGTCACCCTGCTGATGGTCGCGCGCCCCGCCGGTAGCGCCCTCGATCACGTGCACATAGGCGAGCGGATAGCGGGCCAGGCCCTCGGCGACATAGGTGAAGAGCGGCTGCGGATCCGGATCGAAGGCGTCGTTGGCGGGGGTCACGGGAGAGATGCGGATCCCGACCCGACCAGCGCCGATTTCCTTGGTAACGGCATCGACCACCTCGAAGAGGAAGCGGGCGCGGTTCTCGATCGAGCCGCCGTAGGCGTCCGTGCGCTGATTGGACCCGGAGCGCAGGAACTGGTCGATCAGATAGCCGTTGGCAGCATGGATCTCGACGCCGTCGAAACCGGCTTCGATCGCGGCCCGAGAAGCTTTGCGGTAATCCTCGACGATGCCGCCGATCTCCGCCAGTTCGAGCGCCCTCGGTTCGGAGGTTTCGGCAAAGCTGCCGGTCCCATCGGGATTGACGAGATAGGTCTTCGATTTTGCGCGGATAGCGGAAGGGGCGACCGGTTTGCCGCCCTGCGGCTGGAGCGAGTCGTGGGATATCCGCCCGACATGCCACATCTGCACGACGATCTTGCCACCGGCTTTGTGAACCGAATCCGTGACCTTGCGCCAGCCGGCGAGGGCCTCCGGTTTGTAAAGGCCCGGCACGTCGGCATAGCCCTGGCCCTGGTGGCTTATCGCCGTCGCTTCGGTGATCAGCAGGCCGGCGGATGCGCGCTGCTCGTAATAGGCGACGTTCAGATCATTGGGCACGGCCTGGGGTGAACGGTTCCGGGTCAGAGGTGCCATCACCACGCGGTTGCTGAGGCTGATATCGCCGATCGTGATCGGGTCGAAGAGAGAGGCCATGGATTGTCCTTTCCATTGCGGTTGAGACTTGGGAGGAAGTTGGGGAAATCAGAGATCGCCGATGGTCTTCAGAAACGCTGCGATGGTCTCCTCATTGCGCCGATAGAAGACCCACTGGCCGACGCGGCGGGTCGTCACCAGACCGGCGCGCTGCAGCACGGCGAGATGAGATGAAACCGTCGACTGCGACAGGCCGCATCTTTCGAACTGCCCTGCGCAGACGCCCATGTCGAGCGGATGCTCCTGGCCGGAGAAATGCGCCTGGGGCTCCTTCAGCCAGGTCAGGATCTCCATGCGCGTCGGATGCGCCAGTGCTTTGAGAATTTCGTCTCTATCCATCATATTTCGATGTATTTAGTTTCTTCGATATATATATCGCTAAAATTCGATACAGGAAGTCACAACGTCGTGAATACCGAGCCCAAATGACCTGTGAATGCCGGGCAAAACGCGGGCAAAAAAAGAGGGCCACAAGAAACTTGGGCCCTTTCAGTTGTGAAGGTTTCAAACCTCCAGAGGGGAACAGCTGCTGCAGCGGCTGGGGAGGAGAAAGCCGCTAGATGCACCAGCTGAAAGAGATATGGGGAGGGCCGTAGCCGCTTTCAATAGCCGTTCCCAAGATTTTCGCAACTGAGGGCTGTGGGGCTCCCGCAGGCAAAAAAAGAGGGCCACAAGAAAACTTGGGCCCTTGTAGTTGTGAAGGTAATTAAAACCTCCAGAGGGGAACAGCTGCTGCGGTGGCACTGGGAGGAGAAGCCACCAAAGATGCATCAGCTGAGTTTGGTATGCTGCTTTTTTGGGCTGTCGGCAATCATTTAATATGCATGACAGCCATGCCGTTTGCGCATCGCTGCTCATTTTTGCAGCGCACAACGATGCGCTTCGCGAGGAGCTTCGCTCTCGCTCGAAAAGAGACATGCAATAACAAAGGTTTACGCAAGAATCTGGCAATTGCTCACAATTCGGGCAATTGAACGGAACGTCAAAAGTTCCAGTTTCTCGCTTTAGCGACGATGTAATCGCGGAAGACTTTCAGCTTCGCCGCGTTCTTCAATTCGTCCGGATAGCAGAAATAGGTATCGAAAGAGGGGATATCGGCGCTTATCGGCAGTTGAATGAGACCGGGATCGCGGCCGACGATATAGTCCGGAAGCATGGCGATGCCGATGCCGAGCAGGCAGGCGCGCTTGATCGATGTCTGGCTGTTGATCTGCAGATGCGAAATGCGCGGATTGTCGGAATCGCGTCCGGCAATCTCCAGCCAGTTCACGTCGAGCAGATAGTTGGGGGCGGGCTCGCCGAAGGTGATGATCCGGTGATTGTCGAGATCGTCAAGCGACTGCGGCTCGCCATATTTGTTGATGTAGGACGGCGCGGCATAGACATGCATGTGCACGGTGAAGAGCTTGCGCTGGATCAGATCCGACTGTTGCGGCTGCCGCAGCCTGATGGCGCAGTCCGCATGACGCATGTTCACATCCAGCTCCTCGTTGTCGAGGATGAGCTGTACCTGGATTTCCGGATACAAGGACATGAATTCCTGGATCTTGTCGGTCAGCCACCCCTGGCCGAGGCCGACCGTGGTCGTGATCCGCAACTTGCCGCTTGGCTTGTCCGTCGTCTCGCTAAGCTGCGCCTTGACGCTTTCGAGCTTCATCAGCACGTCGTGCGCGGTGCGATAGAGCATTTCGCCCTGTTCGGTGAGGATCAGGCCGCGGGCGTGCCGATGAAAGAGCTTGATACCGACATCCTGCTCGAGCGAACTGACCTGCCGGCTGATCGCCGACTGCGAAAGGTGGAGTTTGTCTGCCGCGTGCGTGAACGAGCCAGCCTCGGCCGCCGCATGGAAAATGCGCAGTTTGTCCCAGTCCAGCGACATAGAATCCCCCATAAAGGCTCAGCCGGAAAAGCTTGCCACTTTTCTCCGGAGACGACCGATGCATCTGTTCCCTAGATCACGATGATCTTAGGTCGGACCGACCTAAGATCATGAACGTGATCGATTCTAATAAGTTGAGACGCGGGATGCGGGCGGAAAACCGCACGCACTTTTCCTCATCCCGCGCTAGCAGAGCCGCGCCCCGATCCCGGCGCGTGCCCTGTTTAGCAGCTTCTATTCGGCTGCAATTGCGACGGGCATATGACCCGCCAGGTATTTCTCCGCTTCGAGCGCAGCCATGCAACCCATGCCGGCGGCGGTAACCGCCTGCCGATAGATGTCGTCGGTCACGTCGCCGGCGGCGAAGACGCCCGGGACGTCGGTCGCGGTGGAATCCGGCGCAGTCCAAAGATACCCGTTCGGCTTCTGGCGAAGTTTGCCCTTGAAGAGCTCGACCGCAGGCGCATGACCGATCGCGACGAAAACACCGTCGATGGCCATGTCGGATGTTTCCCCGGTCTTGGTGTTGCGAAGCTTCACGCCGTTGACCGAGGCCGGCATCGGCGGCTTTGCAGGCGTCCCGAGATATTCCAGAACCTCGTGGTCCCAAATCACCTTGACGTTCGGCTTTGCGAAAAGGCGCTCCTGCAGGATCTTTTCCGCGCGGAAAGCATCCCGGCGGTGAACGACGGTGACGGTCTTCGCCAGATTGGAGAGATAAAGTGCTTCCTCCACGGCGGAGTTGCCACCGCCGACGACGATGACATCCTTGTTGCGATAAAAGAACCCGTCGCAGGTGGCACAGGCGGAAACGCCGAATCCCATGAAGGTCGGCTCGGTTTCGATGCCGAGCCATTTCGCCTTGGCGCCGGTGGCGATGATCAAAGCGTCCGCCGTCCAATCCGTGCCGCTATCCGTCTTGATGTGGAAGGGGCGGACGGACAGGTCGACATCGGTTACGAGGTCGTTGACGATTTCAGTGCCGACGTGGATCGCCTGATTCAGCATCTGCTCCATCATCCAGGGCCCCTGGACCGGATCGGCATAGCCCGGATAATTCTCCACATCCGTGGTGATCATCAGCTGGCCACCCTGTTCCATACCGGCGATGAGGACCGGCGAAAGCATGGCTCGCGCCGTATAAATGGCCGCGGTATAACCGGCAGGGCCGGAACCGATAATCAACACTTTCGTGTGGCGCGCAGTCATGCTTTTGTCCTTCGTCCGCCGGAAAGAGCCGGGAGCGTCCTCCGGTGCAATCCGCCAATGCAAATATTGCCTTACTTTAGGTATTCACAGCGCGCACTTTCAAGGGCGCGTCCTCTGATACACACAAGTGGTTGCGTGGTCAGCGTCGATTTGACACCAGATCGGGCATATTTGCATCGGTTTTGACCCGCGGCACCGGCATAACACGCTCCAGCGCCCGGGCGCACAAGGTTTTTGTGCATGCACCTGCAAGCGCTCTCGTATCGGCATTCGGTTACGTGCTAACCAAGCACGGAGGCAGCCCCGGGGGGCAGCCGCCGCCAAACGCCCTTCTGGTGCGGACGGATAGGCGCTGCGGTTTCGCCTGTGGTGATCGGCGGATAAAATAGGGCCTTCCCCGCAAGGCCGGTAGGGATTGGGGATTTGGGCAATGGTCGTACGCGTCGAGCTCGATGCCATCGATATGAAGATACTGCGCGAACTGCAGGACGACGGCCGAATCACGAATGTGGAACTGGCCGAGAGGGTGGGGATCTCGGCTCCTCCGTGCCTGCGCCGCGTGCGCAAGCTCGAGGAAGCCGGTGTCATCAGAGGCTATCGTGCGCTTCTGAACGCGTCCGCGCTGGGATACGACCTCGTCGCCTTCTGCATGGTCGGCCTCAAGCACCAGTCCGATGCCAATCTGAAGGCGTTTGCCGCCCGCACCGCCTCGTGGCCGCTTGTTCGCGAGGCCTGGATGGTGTCCGGGGAATCGGACTTTCTGCTGCAGTGCGTGGCCGAAAACCTTGCGAGCTTTCAGGATTTCGTTATTGAAGAACTGACCGCCACCGAGAATGTCGACACGGTGCGGACGATGCTGACGATCCGTCAAGTGAAGGACGCATGTCAGGTAGAAATCTGATGTGCAGGGCGGCCCGGCCGCCGAGCATCGCAACCAAACGCCCCGCGGACCGAATGAATTGAGCAATTACCAGGACGAGAGCGAGGGGACCCTGCCGATTTCGGCGACGCGAGACGGCCAAACGACCCCCAAGCTTCCGCTTTCAGCCTTCATCATCTGCTTGAATGAGGAGGCCTATCTCGGCAAGTGCATCGAGAGCCTCGAGCGGTGCGCGGAAATCGTGATCGTCGATTCCGGATCGACGGACGGCACCGCCGCCTTGGTTCAATCCTACATCGACGCGGGATGGCCAATCCGTTTCATGTACGAGCCGTGGCGCGGCTATGCCGGGCAGAAGCAGTTCGCCCTCGAGCGGTGCAGCCAGCCCTGGTGCTTCAACATCGATGCGGACGAAAGATTGGACAAGGCGCTACGGGAATTGCTGCCTGAGCTGCTCGCAGCATCGGCCGAAACCGTCGGCTGGCGCGTGGCGCGTCGTCCCTATCTGATCGGCTATGGCTACACCCCCGAAAACGTCCGCGAGCGGCGGAACTTGCGGCTGATCCGGCGCGGGAAGGGACGTTACGACCTTAGCCAGAAAGTCCATGAAGGCATCGTTCCCGAGGGAAATGTCGACAATGCCCGAACCGGCAGTCTCCTTCATTTCCGCCCGCTGGTCATGGACGAGCAGATCCTGAAGGAGAACAAATATTCGACACTGAAAGCGGACCAGCAGGTCGAGTCCGGAAAACGGCCGCGCTTCTACAAGCTCATCTTCACCCCGCCCATCTATTTTCTCAGGCTCTATTTCCGCAACGGTCTCTGGCGCTGCGGCCTTTCGGGCTTCATCGAGGCCATGACCGGGGCGGTCTATGCCTTCCTGACGGCGGCGAAGATCTACCAGCGGCACGCTCTGAAGGCGCGCCCGAATGTGGATGATGCGCTTTCGCATTGATCGATCAAGGGGTTCGGCATGAAGGTCATGCATATTCACTTCGGCACGGAGGGCGGTGCGGAGCGGTTCTTCGTCAATCTCGTCAATGCGCTGCATGAGAGGGGCGTCGAACAACGCGCACTGATCCGCCCGGGCCGCAGCTGGCGTAAGGACCTGGAGAACAGTGCTACGATCTATGAAGGAGTTTTTCGGCGCATTTCGCTTTCTCGCTTCCTCCTGAAATGGCGGATGAACCGGGTCCTTCGCGAGTTCGAGCCGGACGTCATAATGGCCTGGCAGTTGCGGGCGAGCCGCTTCATGCCGGCTCACGCCAAGGCATTTCGCATTTCCCGGCTGGGGGATTATCCCGAACATCTCGGCTACTATACCAATGTCGAGACACTCGTCTGCATCACACCGGATATGGCCGCCAAGGTTCGCGAACTTGGCTGGAAGCGCGACATCGAGGTGATCGCGAACTTCACCCGCGCAAAGCCGGCACCGCCCGTAGCGCGGGCCGATCTGCAGACACCGGCGGATGCCTTCGTCGTGGTCGGCATGGGCCGCTTCGTCAAACGCAAGGGTTTCGCAGGGCTCATCCGCGCCGTGAAGGAGGTGGACAACACTTATCTCTGGTTGGTCGGGGATGGTCCGGAACGAGAGCAGCTCGAGCAACTGACCGACGAACTCGGGCTTCGCGGTCGCGTCCGCTTCACCGGATGGCAGACCAACGCCTATGGTTTTCTCTCCGCCGGCGACGCCTTCGTCATCAATTCGTCGCACGAGCCTCTCGGCAATGTCTGCTTTGAAGGCTGGGGCGCCGGAAAGCCCACGATAGCCTCTCGCGCTGAGGGGCCATCCTGGGTGATGACGCATGAGAGCGATGCTCTCATGGTCGATCGCGGCGATGACGTGGGTCTTGCGGAGGCCATTCGCCGGCTACGCGACGATCCGGCACTTCGCGAGAGGCTGAGCGCCGGCGGCCGCGAAACCTTGCGCACGCGCTTCTCCGAAAAAGCGATCACCGACGCTTATCTCGACCTTTTCGACAGAGGTGTCGCAAAGCGATGAAAGTCACTCACTTTCATTTCGGCAAGGACGGCGGCGCCGAGCGTTTCTTCGTACACCTGGTCAATGCGCTTGCGGAACGCGGCGTCGAGCAGTCGGCGATCATCCGCCCCGGACGCGGCTGGCGGCGAGACATCGAAGGCGCCGCGACGATCCGGGAAAGCCATTTTCGCAACCTCTCGCTCGATCGGATCCTGCTGCCGCTGAAGGTGAAGCACATGGCGCGGCGCGAGAAGCCCGATGTCCTGATGGCTTGGGCGCCCCGGGCAAGCGAGTTGATGCCGAACTACAAAGGCGCACTCAAGATCTCGCGCCTCGGCGATTATCCGACACGGTTGAGCTATTTCAGAAACACCGACTGCATCGTGTGCAACACGCCGGGAATTGCCGAGCGCGTTCGAGGGCTCGGCTGGAAACGGGAGATAAGGGTCATCTCCAATTTCACCGGCACCGGGCGCGTCGAGGCGATAGACCGGGCAATGCTCGATACGCCAGCCGATGCGCCCGTCGTGATGTCCATGGGCCGCTTCGTCGAGCGGAAAGGATTTCATACGCTGATCGAAGCGGTCGCCGGACTGCCGGGGATCTATCTCTGGCTGCTTGGCGATGGAGAGGAGCGTGACAATCTGCACAAGCTCGCGACGGACCTCGGCGTTTCCAGCCGCGTTCGCTTTGCCGGCTGGCAGGAAGACACGAGGCCCTTCCTGGCTGCGGCCGATGTCTTCGTGATGTCGTCCAGCCACGAGCCGCTCGGCAACGTCATTCTCGAGTCATGGGCCCAGGGAACGCCAGTCGTATCGACCCGTTCCGAGGGGCCGCAATGGTTCATGCGCGACGGCGAAAACGGCCTGATGGTCGATATCGGCGATGCCGAAGGTTTCGCCCGCGCCATCGAGCAGATCGTGGCCGACAATTCCCTGAGCACGCGCTTGGCCGAGCGCGGCCACGAGACGCTTGTCGGTCAGTTCTCAAGGGAAGCGATCACTGACGCCTATCTGCAGCTGTTTGCCTCGAAGCCGTAGCCAGATCAGCGCATCAGGCTTTCGTAAACCGCTCCGATCGCGCGGGCTTCCTGCTCGATGGCGAAGTTTTCGGCGGTCCGTGCCAGACCGTTGGCGCCGGCGGCGGCAAGCCGCGGCAGGTCGTCCATGAAAGCGGCTGCCGCATCGACCATCGCCTTGAGGTCGTCGGCCGCAATGATGAGGCCCGTCTCCTCGGTACCGCTGGTTACCAGTTCCGAAAACGCGCCGACATCGGTTGCCACGACGGGGACCCCGGTCGCCATTGCTTCGAGCGGCGTCAGGCCGAAGCCTTCCCAGCGTTGCGGGGCGATGAAGAGATCGAGGGCGCGGTACCAGTCGGGAATATTCGTGTGTTCGCCTACGAACAGGATCCGGTCGGCGAGACCGGCCTTGGCGACGCGTTCCTTCAGTTCCGACTCGAAGGCGAGGTGAGGGCCGGTGGCCCGCCCGGCAACGATAGCGCCCCAGCCCGGCCGGCAGGGCAGGAGGGCGATCATGCTGTCGACGAAGAGGTCGGTCCCCTTCTGATGTCGTACGCGCCCGAAGCATCCTACGAATTTCTTCGCGGGATCGAGGCCGAGTGCCTTCTTCGCCTCCGCCTTGTCGAAGGGTGGCTGAAAGCGCTTGGTGTCGATCCCGTGCAGGATGACGGTGTTCGGTACATCGAGATAGGCGGCCGTCCTGCCGCTGGTGGCGATAACCGCGTCCATCCGGCGGATGAGGAACTTGCTCCAGCCGGTATGCCGGCGTTGCGAAGCGGAGGTAAAGACGATCCGGATCTTCATGCGCAGCAGGTCGCGCAGAAGGATGGCCGGAAGCATTTCGACGTTTCGACGCGCGTGCCAAACGCGGCAGGGCCGGCCTTCGGGCCTCTTCCAGAGATGAATGAGATCGCGAAAGCGGACCGAAGGAAGGCTTTTGGGAAGGCCCGGTCCGAGAACCGCGATCTTCTGTCCAAGGGCACGCTGCACAGGCACCAGCTGAATGATTGTCGAGGTAACGCCGGACAGGCGCTGCTTGAAATTGGGCGCGATCACTTCGACGTCGCGGATATCGACCACCTGTGCGCTCTCCTTGCGCCTGCGACAATCAATTCAAGGGAGGAGGGGCGGCACGGGGCCGGCGCGCCCCTAAAGGCAGGTCAGCCCCATTGAACGGCGAGAATCTCATATGCCTTGGATCCGCCGGGAGCATTGACTTCGATCGAGTCGCCGACCTCCTTGCCGATCAGCGCGCGGGCGATCGGAGAGGAGATGGAAATGCGTCCCTGTTTGACGTCGGCCTCCTGATCGCCGACGATCTGATAGGTCTTTTCTTCTTCCGTATCCTCGTCGACGAGCTTCACCCTGGCGCCGAACTTGATCTTCGATCCGGACATTTTCGAAAGATCGATGACTTCGGCGCGCGCGATCAGGTCTTCGAGTTCGGAAATTCTTCCCTCGTTATGGCTCTGGGCTTCCTTTGCCGCATGATATTCGGCGTTTTCCGACAAGTCGCCATGGGCGCGGGCCTCGGCGATCGCTTCGATGATGCGCGGCCGTTCTTCCTGCTGGCGCCAGCGCAGCTCCTCCTGCAGATTGACGAATCCACCCTGTGTCATGGGCACCTTGTCGACCATTTCATCATCCTTCATCAAACACGCGGCGCCGCCTTTCGGCGGCGCCAGCGCAAAAGAAAACGGCCTCCGGAGCGCAAGCACCGGAACCGTCCGAACAAACCGAACCGATCTTATAACAGAATCCGAAGTCCGAAAGCCAGATTTTTCGCGATCCTCGCGCGGCACGTCATATCGATCCTCGGCTTCCGGCGGGTTGGGATAAAGGTGAGATTCTGCAGTAAAGCCTCTTTACCTCAACCGCGATTGAGGTCGTATCAGTGCCGGCTCCATACCAACCACACGGGGCCGAATCATGAGTTTAGTCGAAGAGGAATCACAAGTGGCCGGTCCGGCGCCGCAGACGGAGATCGACGTGGAGGAGGGGAGCTGGAGCGAGCTCCTTCGGCCGCGCCATCTCGCCGCAACCGTGACGCTGTGCCTTGGCGTGGCGCTTTTTGCCTTCAATGAGTTCTTCATTTCGACGGCGTTGCCGACAGCCGTCGCGGAATTTGGCGGAGCCGCGCTGTTGTCCTGGGCCTTCACGCTTTACCTCGTTTTCGCCATCGTCGGTGGCGCCTTGGCGGCAAGCCTGAAGGTCCGGTTCGGTGCGCGCAACACGCTGATCGTTGCCGCGCTCGTCTTCGCGACGGGCACGGCCATCGCGACGATGGCGAGCAGCATGCCGCAGGTTCTGGCCGGGAGGGTGCTTCAGGGTCTTGGCGAGGGTATCATTGCCGCCCTGTGCTACGCGCTGATACCGGAGCTCTTTCCACAGCGGCTGGTGCCCAAAATCTTCGGCGCAGAAGCGATCGTATGGGCTGCCGCCGCCTTCGGGGGGCCGCTGATATCCGGCCTGCTCACGGAATATTGGTCCTGGCGCGCCGCCTTTTTCGTCAACATACCGGCAGCCGCAATCTTCATAGCGCTCGTCGTCGCAATCCTTCGTCAGCCAAAACAAGGCCCAAGGGCGGCCGGACCGGTTCCCTTGCTGCGCCTCGTGGCGTTCGGCTTCGGCATAATGCTGATCTCGCTTTCGAATACGGCTGCCGACGGCTACAGGATGTCGACGCTGCTGGCGGCGGCACTCGCGGTCTTCGTCGCAACCGTTCGCTTCGACCGCCGATCGCCGCAGTCCATCCTCCCCTTCGGCGCGTTTTCGTTCGACCGCCCGCTTGGAACGGGGCTTTGGGTCGTGTTGCTGATGCCTCTGGCACAGGCCTCGGGCTCCGTCTATCTCGTCTACACCCTGCAACATCTCTGGGGTTTCGGCCCGACCGCCGCCGGCTTCTCGAACGCCCTGATGGCCATATCCTGGAGCCTGACGGCAATCATCGTCGCGAGCCTTCGCTCTCACGAGACGCGCGTACGGCTGGTCTGGACCGGGCCGTTGTTCCTCTGCCTCGGCCTCGGCGGATTGACGCTCGCCGTCGGCTCCGGCGAATACGGCCTCGTCTTCGTCAGCCAGAGCGCCGTCGGAGCCGGTTTCGGCCTTTGCTGGGGAACGCTGAGCCAGCTGCTGATGAACGTCTCGACCATCGAGGAACGCGACAAGACCTCGGCGCTGCTGCCGACGCTGCAATCCGCCGGCTACGCGATCGGTGCGGCCGTTTTCGGAGCGGTCGCCAATGCCGGAGGATTCGCCGAAGGTGTCAGTGCTCGGGTGATTTCGACTGCAATGCTGAGCGTTTTCGCGCTCGGCTGCGTTCTCGCCGCCGCATCGCTCTTCTTCGGGATCAGGACCCTGCGGCTGGCGCGATGCGAGGGCAGGGCCGCCATCCGGTAGCGGTCACCGAGCCGCAGCCGGCGCAAGGCCGGCTTTGAACGGATGCGGGAACAGGCTGGGGCGGCGGCCGAGCAGGGCTTCCTGTTCGGCGGCGCGGCCCCGTGAAGGCGTGACGGTTGCAAGGAGCGCGCCTGCCTGCGAGCGTATCGCGACTTTCAGGGAACCATAATCCGCGTCGCGGCCGATCCTGTCGGCAATGCGCTGGGCGTAATAGAGCGCCGATCCCTCATCGAAGTGAAGAATGCCCTCGTCATCGGTGACACAATCGTCATCCCAATGAAGATCGAAGAAATATAGCTGCATGTCGTTGCCCCAACCATGCGCGTCACGGGTGATCCGTTTCCGCATGTCGGGGCATGGGACCATGCGGCAATGGAACGCAGCCTGAATCGGACGTTCAGGCTGCGTTCAGAAGGGTAAATCCGCAATGATCAGGCTTCGAAGTAGCTCTGCAGCGGACGCACTTCGAGGTTGCCTGCCTTCAGTGCCTTGATCGCGAGTGCTGCGGCCTCGGCGCCGGCCATCGTCGTGTAATAGGGCACCTTCTGCATCAGCGTCGCACGGCGAAGCGATTTCGAGTCGGAGATCGCCTTGTTGCCGTCGGTCGTGTTGATCACGAGCTGGACCTGCCGGTTGCGGATGGCGTCCTCGACATGGGGCCGTCCTTCCAGGACCTTGTTGATCTTGGTTGCCACGATGCCCTGCTCGCCGAGGAAGCGCGCCGTGCCGCCGGTCGCCATGACCTTGAAGCCGATATCGGCGAGAATGCGGATCGCGGGCAGCACCCGTTCCTTGTCCTCGTCGCGCACCGAAACGAAAACCGTCCCGTCGCGCGGCAGGTCGACGCCGGCACCGAGCTGCGACTTGGCAAAGGCCAGGGCATAATCGGTGTCGAGGCCGATGACCTCGCCGGTCGAACGCATTTCCGGGCCAAGAAGCGTATCGACGCCCGGGAAGCGGGCGAAGGGGAAGACGGCCTCCTTGACGGCGATATGTTTCAGGTTGCGCGGATCCGGCTTCTTTCCATAGGCGGCGATCGCCTCGTCGAGCATTTCGCCGGCCATGACGCGGGCGGCGATCTTGGCGATCGGCGCGCCGATCGTCTTGGCTACGAAGGGAACGGTGCGTGAAGCGCGCGGATTCACTTCGAGCACATAGATGGTGCCGTCCTTGATGGCGAACTGCACGTTCATCAGACCGCCGACATTCAGCGCCCTGGCGAGCGCCCCCGTCTGACGCTCCAGCTCGTCGACCATCTCCGTGCCGAGCGAATGCACCGGCAGCGAGCAGGCGGAGTCGCCCGAGTGGATGCCGGCTTCCTCGATATGCTCCATGATGCCCGAAACGAAGACATCCTTGCCGTCGCAAAGGCAATCGACGTCCACTTCGATCGCATTCGTCAGGTAGCTGTCGAAGAGGAGCGGGTTCTTGCCGAGCAAGGTGTTGATCTGGCCCGTCTTGTCGTTCGGATAGCGCTGCTTGATATCTTCTGGAACCAGCCCCGGAACGGTATCGAGCAGATAGCTCTGCAGCATGCTTTCCGAATGGATGATCTGCATGGCGCGACCGCCGAGAACATAGGACGGGCGCACGACCAGCGGGAAGCCGATTTCGCCGGCGACGAGGCGGGCCTGCTCGACGGAGTAGGCAATGCCGTTATTCGGCTGGTTGAGGTCGAGCTTCATCAGGAGCTTCTGGAAGCGATCACGATCCTCGGCGAGGTCGATCGCGTCCGGCGCGGTGCCGAGGATCGGGATGCCGTTCTTTTCCAGCGCTTCGGCAAGCTTCAGCGGAGTCTGGCCGCCGAACTGGACGATGACGCCGTGCAAAGTGCCGTTTTCCTGTTCAGCACGCATGATCTCGATCACGTCCTCTGCCGTCAGGGGCTCGAAATAGAGCCGGTCGGAGGTGTCGTAATCCGTCGAAACCGTCTCCGGGTTGCAGTTGATCATGATCGCTTCGTAGCCGGCGTCCTTCAGTGCGAAGGCGGCATGGCAGCAGCAGTAGTCGAATTCGATGCCCTGGCCGATCCGGTTGGGGCCGCCGCCGAGGATGACGACCTTTTTCCGATCGGAAACCTGCGCCTCCGACCGGGCGGCACCGACGAAAGGCGTCTCGTAGGTCGAATACATGTAGGCGGTCGGCGATGCGAACTCGGCCGCGCAGGTGTCGATGCGCTTGTAGACGGGGCGCACGTTCAGTGCGTTGCGAAGCTCTGCCACCTCTTTCGGACGCTTGCCGGTAAGCGTCGCGAGCCGGGCGTCGGAGAAGCCCATCGCCTTCAGCATGCGCAGGTTCTCGGCGTCGGTGGGCAGGCCGTGCTCGCGGATGCGCGCCTCCATGTCTACGATCGCCTTGAACTGGGCAATGAACCAGGGGTCGATCTTGCAGGCTTCATGCACTTCGGCTTCGCTCATGCCGAGACGCAGCGCCTGGGCGACCATGCGCAGGCGGTCCGGCGTCGGCGTGCCGAGCGCAGCGCGGATGGCATTGCGGCCGTCGCCGTTGTCGTCGAAATCGGGAACCTCGATCTCGTCAAGTCCGGTCAGCCCGGTCTCAAGCCCGCGCAGCGCCTTCTGCAGCGATTCGGCGAAGGTCCGGCCGATCGCCATGACTTCGCCCACCGACTTCATTGCGGTCGTGAGCGTCGGCTCGGCTCCCGGGAATTTCTCGAAGGCGAAGCGGGGGATCTTGGTGACGACGTAGTCGATCGACGGTTCGAAGGATGCGGGCGTCGCGCCGCCGGTGATGTCGTTCTCGAGCTCGTCGAGCGTATAGCCGACGGCGAGCTTGGCGGCGATCTTGGCGATCGGGAAGCCGGTGGCCTTCGATGCGAGGGCGGAGGAGCGCGAGACCCGCGGATTCATCTCGATGACGACGAGGCGGCCATTCTCAGGGTTGACGGCGAACTGGACGTTCGAGCCGCCCGTTTCGACGCCGATCTCGCGCAGCACCGCGATCGAGGCGTTGCGCATGATCTGATATTCCTTGTCGGTCAAGGTCAGCGCCGGCGCAACGGTGATCGAATCGCCCGTGTGGACGCCCATCGGATCGATGTTCTCGATCGAGCAGATGATGATGCAGTTGTCCGCCTTGTCGCGGACGACCTCCATTTCATATTCCTTCCAGCCGAGGACCGATTCCTCGATCAGGACTTCGGTCGTCGGCGACGCGTCAAGACCGCTGCCCACGATCTCGAAGAACTCCGAACGGTTATAGGCGATGCCGCCGCCGGTGCCGCCGAGCGTGAAGGACGGCCGGATGATCGCGGGGAGGCCGACATCGTCGAGCGCCTGTGCGGCGATCGCCATGGCATGGTTCACATAGCGCTGCTTGCGATCGCCTTCGCCCAGGTTCCACTGGTTTTCGAGTTCGTCCAGCGCCTTGTCGAGTTCGTCACCGGAAAGCTTCGCCTTGAGGGCCGAGCGCTCCGCCTCGTGTGACTTGCGGTCGTGGTCCTTGATGTCCGTGGCGTTCGCCAGCCGCGACTTGGGCGTCTCCAGGCCGATATGCGCCATGGCCTCGCGGAACAGGGCACGGTCTTCCGCCTTGTCGATCGCCTCGGGCTTCGCACCGATCATCTCGACATTGTAGCGGTCGAGCACGCCCATGCGGCGCAGCGACAGGGCCGTGTTGAGCGCCGTCTGTCCGCCCATGGTCGGCAGCAGGGCGTCCGGGCGCTCCTTGGCGATGATCTTGGCGACGACCTCGGGCGTAATCGGCTCGACATAGGTCGCGTCCGCCAGGCCCGGATCGGTCATGATCGTCGCCGGGTTGGAGTTGACCAGGATGACGCGGTAGCCTTCCTCCTTCAACGCCTTGCACGCCTGGGTGCCGGAGTAGTCGAATTCGCATGCCTGACCGATGACGATCGGCCCCGCGCCGATGATGAGGATCGATTTGATGTCTTGGCGCTTCGGCATGGGCAATCATCCGTTTCTAGCTGCGCGAAAAACCGGCCAGGTTGGGAGGTCACCGGCCGGGTCGCGCATTGATGGTCTTTTCAGGCTAGAAGCGGCTTATAGGCAAATGTTTTCGCCAGCGGAACCCCGAAAATTCGGGAATCGACAAGAAAGCGAAGATATTTGTTCCGCCTTTCGAACCCAGGGTTCTCTGATGGAATTGCTACTGCTGCGCCACCCGCTCGGCGGACGGGATCACCAATACCTTCACCTCGCCGGCAGCGGCGGGATTTGAAATGACATCAGGCGCCTCATCGAGCGATATGCGCCGTGAAATCAACGGGTCGATCTCGATCGCGCCTGTCGCAACCAGGTCGGCCGCGCGGCGGTGGACGAAGGGATTGATAAAGGAACCAAGCACGCGGAGCTCGCGGAAAAGAATGTCGAACGGTTCGATTTCGACCTTTTCGCCTTGCGGCAGCACGCCGAGGATCACGACCGTACCGCCCGCTTTGGCGAGGCGCGTCGACTGCTGCACCGTTTCCGCGACCCCGGCGCACTCGATGACGACGTCGACCCCTCCGGGGACGAGACCTGCCGGACCCGAGATCGCCTCGATGATGTCGCCGGCCGACGGGTCGACCGATGCGGTGGCGCCGAGATTCTCGGCCAGACGACGCTTCGCTGCCTGGCGTGTCGAGAGAATGACCGTCGTGGCGCCGGCGAGCCTCGCGAGCTGCACCGTCAGCAGGCCGATCACGCCGCCGCCCAGGATCGCCACCGTCGAGCCCGCCTTGATGCCCGAAAGATCGACACCGTGCAGGCAGCAGGCGAGAGGCTCGCAGAAAGCGCCGTGCACGGGATCGAGAGTAAGCGGAATTTCGAACGCCTGCTTGCGCGGCACCAGGACGTATTCGGCGAAGCCGCCGTCGCGATGGATGCCGATCGCGCGCAGGTTCCGGCAGAGATTGACCCGGCCCGCCTGGCACTGGGGGCAGCGACCGCAGGAGATGTTGGGATCTCCGGTAATCCTCGCACCCGGTGCGATATCTCGAACGCCGCTCCCGGATTCAACGACGATGCCGCAGAATTCGTGGCCGAGCGTTACCGGCGGCGTCGACGGAAATTCTCCATGAAGAAGATGACGATCGGTCCCGCAGATGCCGCAGGCTTCCACTTGGACGAGCAGATCGTCAGGCCCGGGCACGGGAATCTCGACGTTCCGAACGGAGATATTGCCCACCGACTCCAGACGCACTGCCTTCATCTGTTCCTCCCGTCGCCTGCTTTCCATTGGAGCCGAACACGGCGCGAGCGTCAATCCTGCGGCCCTTGCCCTTTGCGCCGGCAGCTCCGCTCGACAAAACGATGCGTCGGATGCAACCGGGTGACGGCGATTGCGTTTTACAAGGATCGCCGCCCCGGCTTATAAAATCACTCAGCGCGCTAAAGTAGAGGCGACGCCTTCTGGAGGACAGATCATGGAATGGAAGGGCCGCCGCCAGTCCGGAAACATCGAGGATCAACGCGGGGCCGGCCCCCGGGGAGGCGGTCCTTTCGGTCGTGGCGGTGGATTCCGCCTGCCCGGTGGTGGCGGCGGAATGCGTCGCGCCGGTGGCGGCATGAGCTTCGGCACGCTCATCTTCCTCGTCATTCTCTATTTCGTCCTGAAGGCGATGGGCATCGACATGCTCCAGGTGCTCGAGGGTGGGGGCCCGGCGAACATGCCGGGCTTCGAGCAGAGCGACGGCTCCGGGGCGCCGCAGGGCACGGCCGAGGAAGAAGAGATGAAGGCCTTCATGGCCACGGTTCTTGCCGAAACGGAGGACACCTGGAACGGCATCTTCCAGGCAAGCGGCGAGCAATATGAAGAACCGAGGCTGGTGCTGTTCAGCGGCTCGGTCCGCTCGGCCTGCGGCTTTGCCTCGTCCGCCTCGGGTCCCTTCTATTGCCCCGGCGACCGCAAGGTCTATCTCGATATGAGCTTCTTCGACGAGCTGGCCCAGAAGTTCGAGGCCTCCGGCGACTTTGCCCAGGCCTATGTGCTTGCGCATGAAGTCGGCCATCATGTCCAGAACCTGATCGGCGTATTGCCCAAGTTCAATGAAATGCGGCAACGCATGAGCGAGGCCGAAGCGAACCAGATGTCGGTCCGGGTCGAACTGCAGGCGGACTGCTTCGCCGGAATCTGGGGCAAGTACACCGAGCAGAAGGGGCTGCTGGAGCGTGGCGATCTGGAGGAGGCGCTGAACGCTGCGACCCAGATCGGCGACGACACGCTGCAGAAGCGCATGCAGGGCTATGTCGTCCCGGAAAGTTTCAATCACGGCACGTCCGAGCAGCGGATGCGGTGGTTCCAGCGGGGCTTCGACAGCGGCAAGATGTCGGATTGCGACACCTTCTCCGGCGCTATCTGATCACAATGCCGGACCGGGCTGCCCGGTCCGGCGTTCCTTCGTCATCTCTGCCGCTCGCTGTCCATGTGCACGAGCTGTGCTTCCGGATAACGCGCCCCGGCGGCGGCGCCTTTCGGCACGGCGCTTTCGATCGCAGACATGTCGTCAGCGTCCAGTCGGACCGCCTGCGCGCCAAGTGCTTCGGCGAGACGGTCCCGCCGGCGCGCACCGACGAGCGGCACGATATCGTGACCTTGAGCGGCGACCCAGGCGATGGCGATCTGGGCGACGGTAACGCCTTTGGCCTCGGCGATGCGTCTGAGCGCCTCGACCAAGGCGAGGTTTCGCTCTACATTTCCTTCCTGAAACCGGGGGCTCATCGCTCGGAAGTCGCCGCCCTTTGCGGCATCTTTCTGCCAGTGGCCGCTGATCAGCCCGCGCGACAGCACACCGTAGGCCGTGACGGCGATGCCGAGTTCGCGGCAGACCGGCAGGATCTCGTCCTCGATGCCGCGCGAAACCAGCGAATATTCGATCTGGAGGTCTGAGATCGGGTGAACGGCTGCCGCCCGCCTTATCGTGTCCGGGCCGACTTCGGAGAGACCGATATGGCGCACATAGCCTGCCTTTACCATGTCGGCAATGGCACCGATCGTCTCCTCTATCGGCGCGTTCGGATCGAGACGGGAGGGGCGATAGACGTCGATATATTCGACACCGAGGCGCTGCAGCGTATAGGCAAGAAAGTTGCGTACAGCGTTCGGTCGTGCATCGTAACCGAGCCATGCGCCGGCCGGATCCCGCAATGCGCCGAACTTGACGCTCAACTGCACCTGGTCTCGATTGCGTCCCTTCAGCGCCTCGCCGATCAGGATCTCGTTGTGCCCCATGCCGTAAAAGTCGCCGGTGTCGAGCAGGGTGATTCCCGCATCGAGGGCAGCATGAATGGTGGCGATGCTTTCCGCGCGATCGGACGGACCGTACATGCCCGACATTCCCATGCAGCCAAGCCCGATTGCCGAGACATTCGGACCGGAATTCCCGAGCGAAACCATATGCATCTCGTTTCTCCTTTGATGAGGCCGTCCCGCGGCCGCTTGCGTCGATGCAATGTTTACTTCGGAAGGCAGTGTGCGATAATCACCCACAAGCCAAACGACTTGTTCTGAATTTTGCACAATGCATGATCTGCCGCTTGCCGATCTCGACGCCTTTGCAGCGGTTGCACGCGACCGCAGCTTTCGTACGGCCGCCCGCAAGCGCGGCGTTTCCGCTTCGGCGCTCAGCGAAGCCCTGCGACGGCTGGAGGCGAGACTCGGCGTCAGATTGCTCAACCGCACGACGCGCAGCGTCACGCCGACGGAAGCGGGCAAGCGCTTGCTCGAGCGGCTGTCGCCGGCGCTCGGGGAGATTGCCGGAGCGCTCGATCAGGTGGCGAGCGAGCGCGACAGTCCGGCAGGTACATTGCGGTTGAACGTTCCGACCATCGTCGCAAGGGTCATCCTGCCGCCGCTCGTCGGCCGATTCATGAAAGCGCATCCGGCGATCACCTTGGAGGTCACCGCCGAGGATGGCTTCATCGATGTGCTTGCCGCGGGCTTCGATGCCGGCGTGCGCTACGAGGAACGCGTCGAGAAGGACATGATCGCAATTCCCATCGGTCCGCGCGTGCAGCGCTACATCACCGCGGCCGCTCCGGACTATCTCGCCCGTCACGGCGAACCGCGGCATCCGCGCGATCTTCTCGACCACGCGACCATCCGCCACCGATTCCAGAACGGCGTTTCGCTGCCGTGGGAATTTGGCGAGGGAGAAATGGCGATGAATATTGCGCCGCCGCCGGCAGTGCTCGCCAACTCGGTCGACCTCGAGCTCGGCGCGGCCGTCGACGGCCTGGGGGTGATACGTACCTTCGAGGAGTTCCTGATGCCGCAGATCGAGGCCGGGAGACTGGTTCGCATACTCGCAGCATGGGAGACCAGCTTTCCCGGGCCGTTCCTTTACTATGCCGGTCGCCGGCACCTGCCGGCGCCCGTGCGCGCCTTCGTGGACTTCCTGAAGTCGGAGCAGCGGCATGCGGGGCAATGATGCACGCGGAGGCTATACGAGCTATCAGCACAACCGATCGGTACCATCTTAAACTTTGACATGTTCACGTATTGTTTCGGATCAGGCAAGCCGTTACACCTATTCTGGTAACGTCGTTCACGTTCTGTCTCCGCTCCGGCGGAAAGCGGGGAGGGAGCTTCATGCTCGACAAGAAATTCGTGAGACGCGGCCTGTTCCTGGTCTTCCTCATCCTCTTCCTCGACATCATGGGTATCGCAATCATCGTCCCGGTGTTGCCGACCTATCTGGAGGAGCTGACGGGCGCGGATGTCGGCGAGGCCGCTATCGACGGCGGGTGGCTGTTGCTCGTCTATTCGGCGATGCAATTTCTCTTCGCACCGCTTATCGGGAATCTGAGCGATCGATTCGGGCGTCGGCCGGTCCTGCTCGCCTCAGTGCTGACATTCGCTGTCGACAACCTGATCTGTGCGCTTGCTACCAGTTATTGGATGCTCTTCATCGGACGCAGCCTAGCCGGCATTAGCGGCGCGAGCTTCGGCACCGCATCCGCCTACATTGCCGATGTCAGCGACGATGAGAACCGCGCCAAGAATTTCGGGCTGATCGGCATTGCCTTCGGCACCGGTTTTGCGCTCGGCCCGGTCATCGGAGGTTTCCTTGGCGAATTGGGCCCGAGAGTGCCCTTTTATGGTGCTGCAGCGCTCTCCTTCGTCAATTTCATCATGGGGGTCTTTCTCCTGCCGGAAACGCTCGCCCCGGCCAACCGGCGCCGCTTCGAATGGCATCGGGCCAATCCGCTCGGCGCGCTCAAGCAGATGCGTCATTATCCGGGGATCGGCTGGGTAGGCCTCGTCTTCTTCCTCTACTGGCTGGCTCACGCCGTCTACCCGGCCGTCTGGTCCTTCGTTGCTTCCTATCGCTACGGGTGGAGCGAAGGCCAGATCGGACTTTCGCTGGGGATCTTCGGCGTCGGCGGCGCAATCGTGATGGCGCTGGTGCTCCCCCGCGTCGTGCCCGCACTGGGAGAAAGGCGCACGGCAGCACTCGGGCTCACTTTCACAGCCCTCGGGATGGCCGGCTATGCGGCCGCCTGGGAAGGCTGGATGGTCTATGCGGTGATCGTCGCGACGGCGCTCGAAAGCCTCGCCGACCCGCCGCTCCGCAGCATAGCCTCCGTCCATGTCCCGCCTTCGGCACAGGGCGAGCTGCAAGGCGCGCTCACCAGCATATCCAGCATCACCACGATCCTCGGGCCTCTGATGTTCACGCAAATTTTCGCCTTTTTCACCGACCCTGCAGCCGCCTATCGCTTTTCAGGCGCCCCCTATGCCCTGGCAGGCTGTTTGATCGTCGCCGCGCTGGTGATTTTCCTTGCCAAGGTCCGCGCCGGCCGGGGAAATGTCATCCGGGATGCCGTTCCGAGCGTGACGGAGGCATAGCGGTCCGTGGCTTCCCTGCCTCCAGATTGATCAATATTCTTGATCGATCGATGAAAAATCGAGCAGTTCGGCCTTTACCGCTGGCGCAAGCCCTGGTGGTGCTCTAATTCGTTCTCTCTTCTTCATTTTTCCCTTTGCCCATTGCCGGTGCAGAGCCAGGATTCCTCATGCTGACCGCGACCAAAGACCTCGTGCTTGCGCAGAGCGACAATTCATGGCCCACGCATTTTCGCGCGAGCCTCTATCTTGGCGTGCCGTTTATCGGCGCCCAGCTCGCCCAGTTGGCGATCAATACGACGGACGTGCTCATGGTCGGCCAGCTGGGCGCCACCCAGCTGGCGTCGATCATCCTCGCGACGCAGGTCTTCTTCACGGTTTTCATCTTCGGCAGCGGATTTGCCAATGCGGTGGTTCCCATGGTCGCTCAGGCGCAGGGCCGGGGCGATCAGGTCTCCGTGCGGCGCTCGGTACGCATGGGCATGTGGGTGGTGCTGCTTTACGGCGTGCTGACTGCGCCGGTCCTCTGGATGGCCGAGCCGATCCTTCTCTTTGCCGGGCAGAAACCCGAAGTTGCTGCGCTTGCGGGAGAATACCTGCGTATCGCCCAATGGGCGATCTTCCCCAGCCTCATTTTCATGGTCCTCAGGGCATTTTTGAGCGGGCTCGAGCGGGCAGGGGTGATCCTCTACGTGACCCTCGTGACCTTGGTTCTGAATGCCGCGCTTTGCTATGTTCTGATTTTCGGCCATTTCGGTTTTCCGGAGCTGGGCATCTTCGGAGCGGCCGTCGCCGCTCTCGGCGTGGCCCTGCTCGGTGCGGCTCTGACGATAGGCTATATCCGCCGGCAGCCGGAACTGCATCGCTACGAGCTGTTCGTCCGCTTCTGGCGGCCGGATTGGCCGGCTTTCGGAGAGGTGGTCTATCTCGGCATTCCGATCTCCGTGACGATTCTCGCGGAAGTCAGCCTGTTTACCGTGGCTTCGCTGCTCATGGGCACGATCGGAACCATCGAACTGGCTGCCCACGGCATAGCACTCCAGTTCGCGTCCATCGCTTTCATGATTCCGCTTGGGCTGGCGCAGGCCGGAACGGTTCGCATAGGATTGGCGTATGGCAGCGGCGACATGGTAGGCGTGAAGCGTGCCGCAATCGCCGTGCTGACGCTCGGCGTCGGCTTCGCTGCCGTCGGCAGCACGATTTTCGCCCTGTTTCCGCGCGAGCTTGCCGGTCTCTACCTCGATACGAGGCGGCCCGATGCAGCCGAGGTTCTCGCCTTTGCAGGACCACTGATCGTCATCGCCGGTGCCTTCCAGCTCGTCGACGGCCTGCAGGCCATTGCCGCCGGCATGCTGCGCGGCCTCAAGGACACGACCATACCGATGATCCTGGCGATGATCGCCTATTGGCCGATCGGCTTTTTCTGCGCCTGGGCGTTTGCCTTTCCGCTTGGTTTCGGCGGCGTCGGCGTCTGGTTCGGCTTCGTCCTCGGTCTTGCGTCTGCGGCGCTGTTGCTCAACTGGCGCTTCTTCCGTCTCCTCCGCAGGGTGAGCGTGGCCCCGGCCGGCTAAGGCCTGTCGAGATCGGATACAAGCGGCGTCTTGTTCGATTACCTCATTCCTGTGCTTGTCACAGGTATCCAGCCAGAAAGGCAGGGCATGTGCGCAAAGAAAAAGCCGGACGGGCAGGGGAGACCGTCCGGCTTGTAGAAGCGATCGCATCAGGGGAAGAATGGGATCGCTTGTGAAACTTCCGGCGAGAAGTTTCCTGGAGGCATTGGTTTCAACTGTGGCAAGCCACGATATTAGAATTCGTCATTTGCGCCTGCGTTTATCGGCCAGCGGCAACAGCACCGTCGCGCGGTCACGGTCCTCGTCTCGCAGCGCATGGATCGTCGCAACGACCATCGCGAAGAACATCGCCATCGAAAATAGAGCAAGTCCCATGGCCGTCTCCTTTCGTGGTTTTAAACGGCAGGTACTGAAAAAAGTTCCCGTCGACTTGGCTCCACACTACGACTTGCGGCGTGAAACCCTCTTGAACGTTGCATTCATCTAGCATTCACCATTTTGCCGCCGCTGTTTCCGGGGGAACAGGAAGCAAGGATCGTACAACCCTTGCGGTCCGCGGCCGTCCGTGACAAAAGGCTTCACCAAACGGAAACAGGCGCGATGACCACGGCTTTCTATCCCGGCTCCTTCGATCCGATTACCAACGGGCATCTCGATGTACTCGTCCAGGCATTGAACGTCGCAGCCAAGGTCATCGTCGCGATCGGCGTTCATCCCGGTAAGGCGCCGCTTTTCACCTTCGACGAAAGGGCGGATCTCATCCGGGCCGCGCTTGAGGAGACGTTGCCGGAGAGGGCAGCCGACATCTCCGTCGTCTCCTTCGACAATCTCGTGGTCGATGCCGCCCGCAAGCACGGCGCAAGGCTGCTGGTCCGGGGGCTCCGCGATGGAACGGACCTCGACTACGAGATGCAGATGGCGGGCATGAACCGGCAAATGGCCCCTGACATTCAGACCCTGTTCCTGCCGGCAGGTACCGCCTCACGGCCCATTACGGCCACATTGGTTCGGCAGATCGCGGCTATGGGCGGTGACGTCAGCGCTTTCGTCCCTGGGGCGGTTCACCAGGCGCTGCAGGCAAAGCGCAAATAGAGCTTTACATCACGCAAGGAGTCCCAATGAAGATTCTCCAATTCGCTGTTGCCGGAGCCCTGGCGCTCGCAACCTTCACGGGAGGTGCGCTGGCGCAATCCGGCGAAAACATTCTGACGGTTCAGCTCAAGGATGGTCCGGTGGTCATCGAACTGCGTCCGGATATCGCACCGAAGCACGTCCAGCAGATCAAGGAACTGGCCGCGGCGGGCGAATATGACAATGTCGCCTTTCATCGCGTCATCAAGGGCTTCATGGCCCAGACCGGCGACGTCGAGTTCGGCGACGTGCAGGACGGCTACCAGCCCGATCGCGCCGGAACCGGCGGCTCGTCCAAGCCCAACCTTCCGGCCGAGTTCTCCGACGTTCCCTTCGAGCGCGGCACGGTCGGTATGGCCCGCGCCCAGGATCCAAACAGTGCCAACTCGCAGTTCTTCATCATGTTCGCACCGGGCGATTTCCTCAACGGCCAATACACGGTCGTCGGCAAGGTGGTCGAAGGGATGGAGAATGTCGACAAGATCAAGCTCGGCGATGACGCCAATAATGGTGCCGTCGCCGATCCAGATCGCATGATCAGCGTTAAGGTCGGCAGGTAAGACTGAAACAGAAGGAGAAGAATCATGGCCGAGATCAAGGATCCGGAAAATACGATCATCATGGAAACCACAAAGGGCAGGGTGGTGATCGAGCTGCGGCCGGACGTGGCTCCGGGCCATGTCGCCCGCATCAAGGAACTGACGCGTGAAGGCGCCTATGACGGGGTGGTCTTTCACCGCGTGATCGAGGATTTCATGGCCCAGACCGGTGACGTGCAATACGGCAAGACCGGCGGCGAGCAATTCAACCCGTCCCGCGCGGGCATGGGCGGCTCCTCGAAGCCGGATCTGAAGGCCGAATTCTCCGACGTTTCACATGTGCGCGGAACGTGCTCCATGGCGCGCAGCCAGATGCCGAACTCGGCCAATTCCCAGTTCTTCATCTGCTTCACCGACGCTCCCTGGCTCAACAAGCAGTATTCCGTCTGGGGCCAGGTCGTCGAAGGAATGGAGAATATCGACAACATCAAGCGCGGCGAACCGGTCCGCGATCCGGATACCATCGTTTCGATGCGGGTTGCCGCCGACGCCTGATCTGCGCTACTGCATGTTTCCCTGGATCGTCCCCGATCCAGGGACGTAACATGCAGTTCGACGTGCTGCGGCGATCTTTGCGCGTCTTGTCAGACGCGCGGCCGCTGTAGCGCACTGACCTGCCCGCCCCGATCGCGCGCGAGCCGCCGGGGCGGGTTTGCTTTTAATTGATACCATAGATGCGCGTAGACCTGTTCGATTTCGACCTGCCGGAAAATTCCATTGCGCTGAGGCCCGCAAGCCCGCGCGACAGCGCCCGCATGCTCATCGTTCGCCCCGACGGCGAACCGGTTCTCGAAGATCGCGGCGTCCTCGATCTGCCGTCATTCCTGCGGCCGGGCGATGCGCTGGTTTTCAACGACACCAAGGTCATACCGGCGCAGCTCGAAGGCGTCCGCTACCGGGGTGAGGACATAAGCACGCCCGTGTCGCTGACGCTGCATATGCGGGTCGCGCCCAGTCGCTGGAAAGCTTTCGCCCGTCCGGCCCGCAGATTGAAGCCGGGTGACCGGATCAGCTTCGGTCATGGCGGCAATGCCTGCCTGCTCGGGTCGCTGGAGGCCGTGGTCGAGGAGAAAGGCGATGCCGGCGAGGTGACGCTTCGCTTCGATCTCTCGGGCCCCTCGCTCGATGAGGCGATCATGGCCGTCGGACACATTCCCCTGCCGCCTTACATCGCATCCAAGCGTGCCGATGATGCACGGGACCGGACCGACTACCAGACGGTCTATGCGCGCGAGGAAGGGGCGGTAGCCGCGCCGACTGCGGGGCTGCACTTTACCGACCGGCTTTTCGCCAGCCTGGACGAGGCCGGGATCGAACGGTATTTCGTCACACTGCATGTAGGTGCGGGAACCTTCCTCCCGGTCAAGGCAGACGATACCGCCGACCACGTGATGCACGAGGAAATCGGTCACGTCGATCCGGTGACCGCTGCGAAGCTCAATGCCGTGCGCGAACGCGGCGGCCGCATCGTCTGTGTCGGCACGACATCGCTTCGGCTGATCGAGAGCGCAGCCGCCGAAGACGGAAGCATCCGTCCCTGGTCGGGCGCAACCGGGATTTTCATAACGCCGGGTTATCGCTTCCGCGCGGTTGATATGCTGATGACCAATTTCCACCTGCCGAAATCGACCCTGTTCATGCTCGTCTCGGCCTTTGCGGGGCTCGAGACGATGCACGCCGCCTATGCGCATGCGATCGCAACGGGGTACCGATTCTATTCCTATGGCGATTCGAGCCTGCTCTTCCGGAAAGATTAGATGACCGAAGCGTTTCAATTCAAACTGCTTGCCAACGACGGCAATGCGCGCCGTGGCGAAGTCGTGACCCCTCGCGGGACGATCCGTACGCCTGCCTTCATGCCGGTCGGAACCGTCGGCACCGTCAAGGCGATGTATCTCGACCAGGTGCGCGATCTGGGCGCCGATATCATTCTGGGCAATACCTATCACCTGATGCTGCGCCCGGGCGCCGAACGGGTCGCCAGGCTTGGCGGACTGCACAAGTTCATCCGCTGGGAGCGGCCGATCCTGACCGACAGCGGCGGCTTCCAGGTCATGTCGCTGTCAAGCCTGCGCAAGCTCAACGAACAGGGCGTTACCTTCAAGAGCCATGTCGACGGCGCGCTCTATCATATGTCGCCCGAACGTTCGATCGAGATCCAGGGCCTGCTCGGCAGTGACATTCAGATGCAGCTCGACGAATGCGTGGCGCTGCCGGCGGAACCCGACGAGATCGAGCGCGCGATGGAAATGTCGCTGCGCTGGGCAGAGCGCTGCAAGGTCGCCTTCGGCGATCAGCCGGGAAAGGCGATGTTCGGCATCGTACAGGGCGGCGATATTCCCAGGCTGCGCGAACGCTCGGCCCTGGCCCTCAGGGATCTAGGCCTCAAGGGCTACGCCGTCGGGGGGCTGGCCGTTGGTGAGCCGCAGGAGGTCATGCTCGGCATGCTCGACGTGACCTGCCCCGTCCTGCCGGCCGACAAGCCGCGCTATCTGATGGGCGTCGGGACGCCGGACGATATCCTGAAGTCGGTTGCGCATGGGATCGACATGTTCGACTGCGTCATGCCGACCCGCTCCGGACGCCATGGGCTTGCCTTCACGCGCTACGGCCGCATCAATCTGCGCAATGCACGACATGCGGAAGACACGCGCCCGCTCGACGAACAGTCTTCCTGTCCGGCGACTCGCGACTATTCGCGCGCCTACCTGCACCACCTGATCCGTTCAAACGAATCGCTCGGTGGCATGCTGCTCAGCTGGAGCAATCTGGCCTATTATCAGGAGTTGATGGCCGGCATCCGCAAGGCGATCGAAGAAGGGCGCTATACCGATTTCATGGCGGAGACCATGGAAGGCTGGCAGCGCGGCGATCTGCCACCGGTGTGATCTTCGCGTGGCCCGCCGGTAACTGCGATCTGCGCGCCCGAAAGTTTGGCTCCCCCTGAACGAGGCCGTCACCGACGGCCTTCCACCGACAGAAACGAAATGGACCCGCCGGCGGCGATGGTTTCATTTCGACAACCCGTAGCTATCAGAACCGATTTTGGAAGGTGGAATCGGAAATTCCGATAGCACAATTCTAATAAATGGGTTTGCGGACTGCGTCCGTTTGTAGAACTATCCCAGCAAAAAACGTCTAGGACGTTGTTGACCGTTCAACGGGGGGTAGGAGAAAACATGAAAAGAATTGCTGCTATAGCATCGGCGTCTCTGTTTATATTTTGCAGCTCGGCAGTGGCGGGCCCTACGCTTGATCGCGTCAACGAGAGAAAAGAGATGGTCGTCGCCACCAATGTCGGCTGGCCACCGCAGGGTTTCCTCGATGAAAACAACGTCCTTGTCGGCTTTGACATTGATGTCGCCAAGGAAATCGGCAACCGGTTGGGCGTGAGCGTGCGTTTCGAAACTCCGGAATGGGCAACCATGACCGGGGGGCACTGGCAGGGACGTTTCGATCTCGGGGTCGGTTCCGTCGCTCCGACCAAGGCGCGCGCAGAGGTCATCGATTTCGCCGGAATCTACTATTACAGCCCTTATGTCTACGTCGTTCATGCCGAAAGCGGCATTCAATCGGAAGAAGATCTGAATGGTAAGGTTATCGGCGTCGAGACGGGCACGGCCTCCGAGACTTCATCAACCGTCGCCTGGAGATCGATGCGCCGGGCTTGCCGCCGGTTCAATACAAACTCGAACCGGGGGAGGTGCGCACGTTTCCCGATTCCATGATGCCCTTCGACGACCTGCGTCTTGGCAACGGTGTTCGGTTGGACGCGGTCATCGCCCCCGAGCAGACCGCAAAAAATGCAGTCAGAAACGACTATCCCGTCCGTATCCTCGAGGATGTCTATCCCTTTCGGTCGCCCGCGGTCGTCATTGCCGATAAAGGCGACCCGAAATGGACTGCCAAAATAGGTGAAATCATCAAAGCGATGAAGGCAGACGGCACACTCGGAAAACTGACGACCAAGTGGTACGGCGCCGACTACAGCAAGGACTGACAACATCACGACGCCGGCGCTCTTCGGAGGTGCTGAAGCCACGACCAGAGCATCCGGTCTTCCAGGATCGGATGCTCTGCTTCTTCCCGTGTCAGGGAAAGGCCGCCCGGCCGTCCATGGGAGCTGATCCTGTGACAAGCACAGGAATGAGGGACCGAGATGTGTGGCCACTACATCGAAGCGAAGCGGGACGCTGTATACGGGCGGGAGCTTCCGCGCCGCCTCACTATCGTCACGGTTTATGAAACGCGCCGAGGGACCGCACCCTCTCTACCCTCATCCCTGTGCTCGTCACAGGGATCCAGCAGCGCCGCGTCTGCGGCGCGGGAAGCGTTCTTTCAGCCCAAGGACTTGGTCTGACTGGATTCCTGTGACAAGCACAGGAATGAGGAGATCAAACAAAAACAAACCGCTGCGGGAATCCCGAATCTTAAACTGGCCTTTGTTAGAGCACTTGCAAGAAAGGTGTGGCGGTTCTCTGTCCGAGAGCGCGTAGTTTCAGAGGGCTATAGCGTCTCACTGTTTCAATGGCACAGTGAAACGCTATAGAGGGGGACTTTGACGATGTCGCTTGATTAACAAGGACATATGGACGCCATTTAATCTGTTTATTCATCGATCGTAGAGGCTCGACCTCATCGGAGAGGCCGGTGTTTCATGATCGCTCGCCACTCCGCGAATACTTCGCTATCGACTCTGCGTGGTGATTCCGAGCGAATTGCTGCGGGCACCGCAGCATGAGGTGAAGCTTTTTCCGGATCCGCAAGGGCACGGATCCTTGCTCCTGCGCTGCAATCGGCCGATCAGGGGCAGCATGATCGCCGACGGGACCAGTGTCGCCAACAGGATCGTCAGCTTGGACGCAATGCCGGGTATGACGAGGCGGCGGCCTGCTTTGTAGCCGCGCCAGGCCTTTTCAGCGACATAGCCCGACTCGAGCTTGGGCAGGATCTTGAACAGCGCGACGCGATTGGCGCCGGAGGTTGCCAGAAAATCCGTCGAGACCGGGCCCGGTGCCACGCATGTGACGGTTACGCCGGTGCGACGCAGTTCCTGATGCAGCGCTTCCGAAAAGGAGCGGACGAAACCTTTGCTGGCATAGTAGAGCGCCATATACGGACCCGGCGTGAAGCTTGCGACCGAACCGAGATTGATGACGCCGCCGCGACCGCGCGCGACCATTGCCGGCAGGAAACGCAGGGTGAGTTCGGTAAGGGCGCGGATGTTGAGGTCGACGAGGCCGAGCTGTTCATCGAGCGGCAGGACCGTCGCCCCTCCGCGCAACCCATAACCGGCGCTGTTGACGAGTACGTCGCAGAACAGGCCGTTTGCGGACAGGAAGTTCTCGAGACCGAGCGTCGCATCATCAGCCAGGAAATCCAGCGGGACCGTGAACGCCTCGCCTCCGGCCTTGCGGATACCGTCGGCGGCGGCCGCCAGTGACTCGGCCGAACGCGCAACCATCACGACCGGCGCGCCATCCCTCGCGGCCACTTCGGCGATTGCCTTGCCGATTCCCCGCGATGCACCGACGACGACTACGGCCGGGCGACTTTGACCGCCCGAAGTCATCGCGCTGCCCCGGAACCTGCCGCAGCGGTCACGTCGCGCCCAAATGCAAGCCCCTCCAGCTCGGCGGTGATCTCGCCGTTCAATATCCTTTCGAACCGCTCGAGGGCGCGCGCGACGTTGGCGCCATCCATGACCCGATGGTCATAGTGGACACGCACCGTGACCGAGCCATCCTTGTCGATCGGGCCGTAATTCAGAAGTGAGGTCAAAGGCGTGAGAGGGTTGAGCGATTCTGCGCCGAGGCCCGAATAGACCGACAGCTGAAATGTACCGAAACGGCGCGCCCTTTGCCGGCCGATATTCAAACCGAGCCACATTAGAAGCCATCTGACAGGGCCGGGGAGGCGGGCGATCTTCAAGGCGCGCCGGAATTCCTTGACCTCCAGCACGGGGCTGGTTCGCGCCGTCTGCATCAAGGAGCCCAGCTCCGTGATCGAACGGCGCTCCGGATTCTTGATCGTCGTCAGAAGCACGATTCGTTCGCCCTCGTACTCCCTTTCATGCGCGATGGAAGCGATGCTTCCCGGATACTCGTAGAGCTGCGGTCTGGGAAACTTGACGTAAGCGCGCCGCAACTCGGGCGTCTCCTGCGCGAGAAGGGCGTATCCTTTGAGGAAGAGCGCCGTCCAGGATGGCCTGCTTTCAAGCGATGTTCTGGCCTTGAGCAACGGCCCGAGATTCATCCGCCGCTGCACGCTCACCCGCGGCACCTTCATCGAAAATCGCATGAGATCCCCGACCAGGCGCCGAGACGCTGAAAGCTTGAGGGCTCGGCCTCGCATCATGCACCTCTAGTAAATGTACGGAATGATCCGCTTGGTGTCCGCCATGTAGTCGCGATACTCAGAGCCGAACATTTCCATCATCATGCGTTCCTCCTTGTCCACCCTCAGAAGAAAGAGGACCGCGAAACCGGCAAGACCCGCCAGCCCTGCGACCCAGTTCGGCAGAAGAAACGCCTGGCCGACGCCCATCAGCAGGAACGAAGTATACATGGGATGGCGGACCAGGGCGTAAGGACCGCGGCGAATCAGTTCGTGCTTGTCGCGAATCTCGAGCGTGATCGACCAGTTGCGCCCGAGTTCCTTGTGGGTTCTGCGAAAGACCCACATGGCCAGACAGAAAATCGCGGCACCGACCACGACGGCCCAGAGCCGGGCAGGGTGGTCGGCTCCTTCCGGGATGCCGGTTGCGACATAAAAAGCGGGAATGATCGCGAGGCCGAGCAGGGCTGCCGCCAGCCCCAGCCTCTCGGAGGTTGAGCGGCGATGGCTGACGACTCGCACGCGCTTGGCCCGGCGTTCATAGGGGCGGCGAATGAAGTACCAGGCAACGATTCCGAGCACCCAGGCGATCTCGCCGATGGAGGATACCGACATGTCTAGTTCCCCAAATCCTTAGCATGCGCCTGGCGTCAACGATCGGGCGGGAACCTTCTTCAGCCGATGCTTCGCAGCGTGATTCTATGTCGAACGGTGACGGCTGGATCGCGAGCTCTGTGCCCGTCGCCTCTCAACCTCCGTTCATCTCCCGAAGCCTTGTAATGAATTCCTGCGGTCGAAGCCAGATGCCGGGCGTCTTATAGCCCATGGAGCGGGCGATTTCGGCCACGAAGGCGTTGCAGTTGTAGAGCGACGCGTGCCAAACCTTCGACCTGGCTTTCAGTTTGTCGATGAAAGCCACGACCTTCTTGTATTCCGCCTCCGTCAGCATGACGCGCCAGCTTGCCGAGCGGTATTCTTCCTCGAGGTCACCGTCGCTCGCGCCGGTTTCGGCGGGAACGGGCACAAAATGGCCGAGGACATACGGCGTCGGATCGAGCGTGGCCGGAGCAAGGCCCGCAACCTGACGCTGGACGACCGCGCCAGACTTGTTCGTGCGCCCGTAGATGACGTAGGTGTGGCCATAGCTCAGCGCGTAGCGGGAGCGAAATTCGATGAAGTAACCCTGCTCTCGCGCTTGAGATTCGAGTTTCGCCGGCGCACTCAGGCTGCTGGAAACGTAGCGCGGTTCGGGATTTTTGTCTTGTGTCTGGCATGCTGCTGCTGCCAGTGCGACCAAGATCACAAAGGATATGCGGCCTCGTGCAAGCGTCATCACACCACTTAGATTGTCTTCCGAGTTCTGACAATCCAGACCTCGGGCCGGCTTGCTGGAGTTCTTGACACGTACTATGCCGTCAGTCTCACAGCCGGTCTAACCCTGAATAACGCGCCGTGGGAGAGCGCTCGTTGAGCTCTCCCACGGCGCAAAGTCACTGTTACTTGTATACCGGCGCCGGCTCTACCGTATCGACGGCAGCAGGCGGCGGGGCCTTACCCTTACCTTTGCCGATCGTATCACACGCGGTGAGGCCGGCAACGGAAAGCAACGCAATCATCACAACTAGAATTCGGCTCATCAAGTAGTCCTTTCCTCAATAGTCGGAATGGGTTATCGAAGGCAACACTTCAAGTAATAGTGGCGATTTGCGCCGGGGCCTAGTGCAGAAAGGACACAGTTGATAACCGCTTTATGGTTACCGGGTTATCAACCGCGTCGGAACACACGGGGCTTAGTCATTTATACCGAAATGTAACGGAAAACGCCATCAAACGATCAGCACGGTCGTACCCACCGGGGTACGGCTGTAGAGATCGACGATGTCGTCGTTCGTCAAGCGAATGCACCCGCTCGATACGGCCTGCCCGATCGTCCAGGGCTCGTTCGTCCCGTGCAGCCGGAACATAGTGTCGTTTCCGCCCTGGTAAAGGTAGAGGGCCGCGGCTCCAAGCGGGTTATGCAACCCGCCGCTCACTCCGCCGGCATATTGTGCCAGATGCGGCTTGCGGCGAATCATGTTTGCAGTCGGCGTCCACGAGGGCCACTCCGCCTTGCGGCCGATTTTCGCCCGGCCTTTGAGAGTGCGGCCTTCCTCACCTACGCCGATCCCGTAGCGAATCGCCGAACCGCCACCCTGAACATAATAGAGATAGCGTTCTCCCGTATTGACAACGATCGTTCCGGGCGCTTCGCCGCCATAATAGGCGACCTCCTGCCTGCGGTATCGTGGGTCTATACGGGTCCTGGCCGTTTGCGGGCTGTCGGCTGGTCGCAACGAACTGCAACCGGAGGCCAATAGAGCCAGGCTACCCAGCACGAGTACCCGGCGCGTAATGCGATCGTTCTCCATTCTCACCTGCTGAGTAAATTGTGAGTCCCTACGATTTCGTGTTTAACACCCAAGCGCGTGTCGGCCAAGCCTTGCAACGGTTACGACCGCAAGGATGAAACCTCTTGCGACCGGAACCGGCGTCTGATCGACTGGTTCGGGGAAGCAGCGGAGACGAGGAGCGGCACGATGAAACTTGGCCTGGAAGGAAAAATCGCAATCGTGACCGGCGCGGGTTCCGGCATCGGCGCCGCCGTTTCCAGGCAACTTGGCGGCGAGGGTGCGGAAGTGATCGTCGCCGACCGCGACGCCGACGCGGCGCGCAGCGTCGCGGCCGAGATTCGCTCAGCCGGGGGTAGGGCGCGAGATTTCACCGTCGACGTCACCGACGCGGGGGCGGTGGAGCAAATGGTCGCCTTCGCCGTGCAGGAATGCGGCGGATTGCATCTGGCGGTCAACAATGCAGGCATAGAGGGGCCGCGCAAAGCGACCGCGGACTACCCGCTCGAAGATTGGCGCAGGCTGATAGAAGTCAACCTGAACGGCGTCTTCTACTGTATGAAATACCAGATCGCCGCCATGCTCGCAAAGGGTGGGGGCGCCATCGTCAATATGTCCTCGATTCTCGGCGCGGTCGCCTTGCCCACCGCGTCTGCCTACACCGCCGCCAAGCACGGGGTGGTGGGGCTCACCAAAGCTGCCGGGATCGAATATGCAAGAATGGGGATTCGCGTCAACGCGGTCGGCCCCGGCTGGATCGAAACGCCGCTTCTGTCGGGACATTCGGAATTGGCGAAGACACGACGCCTGGAAGCGCTGCAGCCGCTCGGCCGGCGGGGAAAACCGGAGGAAGTTGCGGCTCTCGTCTGTTTCCTGCTGTCGGAACAGGCGAGCTTCATCACCGGCAGCTATCATCCGGTCGACGGTGCTTTTACGGCACATTAGAGCACTTCCGCGGCATTCCGTCCGGAAGTGCATGGTTTCAAAATGTTGGACCGCGGCACGACGCAAGTCCCGGTCAGATCCGCCGTCTCTCTGCCACGAGAAGCACCGCCAGAACGAAACAAAGCAGGCCAAGGGACGATGGCAGCCCCTGATGTCCGATCACTTGCATCGCCAGTCCGGTCGCGGGCGAGCCCACGATGCCGCCGATGCCCCATACGAAGGCGAAGGCCGCGTTGCCGGCGATCAGGGCCTGGCCGGTGAAACGTTCGCCGAGCTGGATCAGCGACATTGTGTAGATTCCGAACGAGGCTCCGCCCCAGACGAAAAAGAGCGGCCAGATGAGCCATGATTCGAAGATCGCCGGCAGCAGCAGGCAGCCACCCAGTGAAGCCAAGGCGCAGAGCATCATCGTCCGCAGCGACCCGAACCGTTCGGCCACCCGCCCGAGCAATATCTGCAGCACGGCATTGCCTGCGATGAAACAGGTGATGAGCGAGGCGATGCGCCCTTCTGTGCTGCCGAGCGCCGCACCATAGACCGCGAACAGGGAAAGCAGGGTCTGCTCCAAGGCGGCTGCGGCGAAAACCGCGAACAAGAGGAGCGGCGCCAGTGCGAAAAAGCCTCCGACCGATGTCGCTTCGCCTTCATGTGGCATCTTCGGCAGGTGCGGCACGACCGCAAGCACGATCAGCCCGCAGACAAGGAAGGCCACGATGCCGACCATGAAGGGCGGCCACCCTTGCGTGCCGACAAGACCGAGCGAGAGCGGGCCGATAGCGAAGCCGCCCGAGACGATCGACGAATAAAGGCCCATGATGCGGCCGCGCCGCCGCGCGGGCGTGATCGAGAGCAGCCAGGTCTCGCTGATCACGTAAAGTGGATTGGCGAAGAAGCCGAGCAGGAAACGCAGCGGCATCCAGATCCAGACCTCCCGCGACCAGCCGATTGCGATCAGCGTGAGCGCGGCCAGGCCCGAACACAGGATCGCAAGCCGCGCCGCGCCAATGCGCCGCGCCAGTGCCGGTATGAAGAGGGCGGATACGATGAAACCCAGCGGGGTCATCGCCGCGGACAAGCCGATCAGGCCGGGCGTCGTCCCCTGCCGCTCCAGGATGAAGCTGAGCAGGGGATAGGTAAGCCCCTGTGCCACGGCGAACACCGTGACGGTCGCGATGATGCCGGCCATGGCGGCCCATGGGATCCGCTCGTGGAGCGATAATGTCGTGCTTTCAGTGGTCATGCAGACTACGCCTATACTTGCCAGAAGGGCTTGGCGATCTCCGCCTCGGCTTCAAGCTTCGTCAGACCGATATCGCAGATCAGATGCGGATCGTCCTTCAACTTTTGCTCAAGTTCGCAGCGAAAGCGCTTCCGCTCCTCCCACGTCGCGACAATGCTTCGAAGGGTCGCGAGGCGGCGACGCGGCATTTCCGTCATAACGGAGGGGATATCGTTCATTGCAACCTCCATACGGCTTGAGGGGCAGAGCCCTCGACCTGGGGAGGACGAATTCTGCGTTATGCGAAAAGCGTCGTAATTAAGCTCCTCCAAAAAGTTCTCAAAAACTTCCAAACGCACTATAGATGCGCCTATGCAGCGATCGCGCATCGTCTTTGGTCCGTTCGTCCTTGATCCGGGTGCGGGAACGCTCGTTCGGAACGATGATCCCGTCGCCATCGGCTATCGCGGGCTGAAGCTGCTTGAGGCGCTCGCCGGACGGCCCGGCGAAATCCTGGGAAAAGCCGAGTTGATGGATGTGGCGTGGCCGGGTAGGGCGGTCGAGGAAGGCAACCTCACCGTCCAGATCGCGCAGCTGCGGAAAATGCTTGGTGCGCCCCCCGACGGCGGAGAATGGATCGCCACGGTTCCGAGGGTTGGCTACCGCTTCACTGGCCCTGTCGAACAGGTCGGTGGCGCGAAGCGAAATCCACTGGCGCTGCCCAACGAACCATCGATCGCCGTGTTGCCTTTCGTTAATTTCAGCAGCGATCCGGAGCAGGAATCCTTCGCTGATGGGTTGACCGAAGACCTGATCACCGACCTGTCCAGGATCTCCGGCCTTTTCGTCATCGCGCGCAACTCGGCCTTCGCCTTCAAAGGAAAGCCGAGGGACGTGCGCGAGATCGCCGCGGACCTTGGCGTACGCTATCTGCTGGAGGGTAGCGCACGACGCGCCGCGGGGCGCGTGCGCATCAACGCACAACTGGTCGATGCGGTGAGCGGCAATCATCTATGGGCGGAACGCTTCGATCGCAGTCTCGAAGATATCTTTGCAGTTCAGGACGAGGTCACCGGCAAGATCGTGGAGGCTTTGCTCGGCCGGCTGCGCCCACAGCCGCCGCGCAATCGCCCCAAGAATCTCGAGGCCTACGATCTCTGCGTGCGGGCGCGCAAGCTGATCGATGATTCGCCTCAGACGGCGCGGGAAGCGCATCTGATGCTCACGCGCGCGATTTCGCTTGATCCGGAATATGCCGAGGCCAATCGCTGGCTTGCCATGAACCACTGGATGAGATGGGTGCATTGGGGCGAACCGGTCGAGCCTAACCGTAGCGTTGCTTTGGAACTGGCACGCAAAGCCGTGGCGATCGATCCGAACGATGCCGGCTGCCATTGGGTGCTGGCCAACCTGCTTGCATATGAGCGCAGCTTCGCCGAGGCGGATGCGGAATTCGCCAAGGCGATCGAGCTCGACCCGAATGAGGCCGATACCTGGGCGACTTTATCCGACATAGCGGTCTTGGCCGGGCGGGTGGAGGAGGGTCTTGAGCACATACGCAAGGCGTTCCGGCTGAACCCGTTTCCGGCAAGCTGGTACTATCTGACGCTCGGCCAGGCCCAATATGCCGCCGGGGAATACGAAGCCGCCGTCGAGACACTGCGGAGGGACGAGACGTATCGCACCAGCTCGCGACGTTTCCTGGCGGCAAGCCTTGCCCAACTGGGCCGGCTCGACGAGGCGCGCGCCGAGGTCGAGCTGTTCCTCGTCGCCAACCCGCATTTTACAACGCGACACTGGGCGAGTACGGAGCCGTTCCGCGACCCTGTGACGCTTGCGCATTTCGTTGACGGCTACCGCAAGGCGGGCCTGCCGGAGTGACGCGCATCCATCGTCCGTTCGCGGGGCCTAATCCTCGAAGCGACTCGTTTCATCGCGATCCCGCTCGTATCGTCTCTTGAGGGGAAACGGCGGCAGCCAGGATTCGCGACGGACGGTCCAGCTTTCGTAGGTTGGCATCAATTGATCCGGGGCATCCAGGGATCCCAGGTTCACCTCGATTTCGTCTCCGGTGCGTGCAAAGACGATCGAGCCGCAACGGGGACAGAAATGCCGACCGGCGTAATCGCGTGTCTCGCCATCGACCGTCACAGAATCCTCAGGGAAAATTGCGGACGCGTGAAAAAGGGCCCCGTGATGCTTGCGGCAGTCGAGACAATGGCAGAGACCGACTCGGTATGGTCGTCCCGACGCCACAAATCGCAAGTTGCCGCACAGGCAACCGCCTGTGAATCGGTCCATACCGTGTCTCCTTTAAATCAAGCGGTTCAGCGTTGACGTTGTCCGGCACCCCGAGAGGTGCGGCTTGTCGCATGTCTATCGGGTAGAATGTGACGGGCTGGTCCGGGTTGCAAGAGCCGGGCCGGGTGAGGGGCTTTCTTTCCTTTGCTTAGCTTTTCGGGGTTTCAATCTCCGCGCTCTTGGGAGATCGTTCCGGATAAATTCAAGCGACCGGATTCGCCAGGAGCGCGCGCAATGCTTCCGGAAATTAAGCTCGTTGCGGACGTGGACGTAGTGGCCATGTCGCCACTGGTTCGCGGCATGGTCATGGCCATCTCCTATGCCGAGACCGAAGGCGGCATCGGTCTGACTGCGTCCGGTGCGATGAACCGCAAGTTTGTGCACTGGGCCGCTGTTCACTTCGATTGGCCCGGCAACACGCCGGAGGATCTATACAGCGTCAACAAGGTTCTGAACGAAGCTGACATGCCGCCGCTTTCGGTGGTCCACGACATGCTCAAGCACCTAAGGCTTGTGCGGCGAAAGAAAGACCGACTGCTTCCCACCAAACGCGGTCGGGATTTTCTTGCAAGACCCCAAACCTTCTTCGATCAGATCGCGACGGATTATCTTTATGCCTATATCGACTACGGGCAGACACGGGACGATGTGCGTGTGCGGATGCGGTGGTGGCACGTCTTTCTCAATCTTATCAATATCAAGGCGAGAAAGGGCTGTTCGCTGGACGACCTGGTGAGCGAGTTATACCCGAGGCAGTCGTACTCGCTGGCGCAAGCAGAAATGATTATCCAAGCTACGACGATCAGAGGGGAGTTCCGCTACGACATTATTCGGCCCCTGTGCTGGCTGGGATTGCTGCAGGAAGAGCGCGAAGGGCTAGATTTTCTGCAGGACGGTACCTATTACAAAACACCTCTATGGACAGCCTGTTTAGAGTTGGAATCCGATACGGAAGCCGAGATCACTGTCTCTTGAGGCACGTGCAAAGATGTCCAAGAGGCAAGCCATTGTTTTTATTGCCATGTCGCACTTGGAAATAGAATGTACCCGGCTACATGCATTGTGGCGGCCAGGTTGAAATGTCCGCTGTTGCGCAAAGTTAAAATGTCACTGTGAGTGCGTCACCAACCATTTAGAAATGCGACACGCGACATCCCCCTGGCACTGAGGCAAGCCCCCGACCGGACCGGCTGGATCGGATTGCAAGGGAAGGGAGGGGGCGGGTGAGACGCACCAACCGGCTTTAGCTTTGAGACCTTGCGACGGCGGATCATTCCGCCGCATCGAGCTCGGAGAGCGCTTGTCGCCGTCGGGCAATGACCGCTGGATCGTTCGTGAAATCGGTCCGACGCCCCGGCTTGCGGCCACTCGGTTTGTAACCGATCCTCTCGCTATTGGTCTTCACCTTCGGCGGCGGCCGCTCGTCCTGGCGCTCCTTGATGTAGGCCAGCACATCGGAAAGCCGCTTGTTCTCGGTGATCGCCGCATGCGTCACCCGCTGGTCCTTATCGAACACCCGGTAGGGCAGGCAATGGCCTTTCCACCGCACATCCAATCGACCATCGGCATAGGCATAGGTCTCGACATAGCGACCAGCCAAACCGCGCGTCACATCGGTCTCCTCAAGCATGATCCGCCGGCGCTCGAACGAAAACGTCAGTTGCGATCCGACATAGCGCTGCTCGCGTTTGCACAGGATCTCTTTGAGCCGATCGGGCGCCAGATTCATGGGCCGATGCAGATCATCGGGTCGGGCAGGGGCAACCGCAAACCGCGCATTGTAGTGCTCCATGAAGCCAGGCAGAAACGCATTGCCAGCCTCCATGCCGTCGATACCCGCCAGCCTTAATTCCTTGACCAGCCGATCCTGCAGCGTCCGGTTCATCCGCTCGACGCGACCTTTGGCCTGACTGGAATTTGCGCAAAGAATCTCGATATTTAGCTCGCAAAGTGCACGCCCGAACTGAGTCATGCCCTGGCCACCCTTGGCATCCTTCTTCGCCACCCGAAACACCGAATGTTTGTCGGAGTAAAAGGCCACAGGTGCCCCATGTTGCCTAAGGTAAAGCGCCAGCGTCTCAAAGTAGGTGAACGCGCTTTCCGAGCGCACGAACCGCAACTGCATCAACTTGCCGGTCGCATCATCGACAAACACCAAAAGCGAGCACGGTGGCCCGCGATCCTCGAACCAGCGATGCTCCGACCCGTCGATCTGCACCAGTTCGCCATAGGCCTCGCGTCGCAATCGTGGCTGATGAAACGTCCGTCGCTGCTTGCGCGACAGCCACAGACCGGCCTCCGCCATCCATTGGCGCAGCGTCTCGCGCGACACCGTCAGACCGTCACGCTCGGCAAGCTTCTCGGCTGCCAAGCTCGGACCAAAGTCCGCATAG
>NZ_JCAXDX010000011.1:0-138753 GCF_059758575.1 Sinorhizobium sp. GQ132
ATGTTTTTGTCCCTTAATCGGCTACGATCAAAGGAAACATGTAGTAGGGCCCTGTGCAACAGGGCACTGCGGAAGTGAACTATTTTCCACTGGGCAGCTTAGGGCTAACATTTTCTAACAGGGGATTGCAGATCTAGTTCAAGAGGCTCTGCCGTGGATTTCATGCAGATGGTTCGACCGCTTGAAATCTGGTTCAGGACATTCGTGCTCAGCGAATGGACATTCTACCAGCTTGGGATTATCGCCGTCGGTTACGTGTTCGCCTCCTTCGTCGCATCCAGAACCGAGCCGGCGATGGAAACCAGGGCTCGGCGCATCAAGGGCAACCCAGATCTGTTGCGCGTCATCATTGCCTTCATGCGCCGCCTGAAATGGCTGTTTCTGACCCTTTGGCTGTGGCTTGCGAACGTCATTCTCAAACAGGGTACCTGGCCGTCGCAACGATGGCTGGTCGCTACAGCGCTGTCTCTGGTGGCCGCCTGGTTCTTAATTTCCGTGCTGACCAAGATCATTCGCAACCCGACCCTGTCGCGTTTGGTGGCCATAGTAAGCTGGGGATACTTCGCCGTATACGCCACCGGGCTTGACGGCCCTGTCCTGTCGGCGCTCGATGCTGCCGCAGTCAATTTGGGCGTGATGCGTCTTTCACTGCTGATCGTTCTGAAGGCGATTGTTCTGACAGTCGCCCTTATTTGGGTCGCAGTGCTCGTCGGCAATGTGCTTGCCCATTGGGTTCAGCGTTCGAGTGACCTTTCGCCATCGTTCAAAGTGCTGATCAGCAAGGTCATCAAGATCGTCCTGATCATGATCGCCGGTGCAATCGCATTGTCCGCGACGGGTATAGATCTCACGGCGCTGACGGTCTTTTCGGGTGCTGTCGGTGTCGGCGTGGGCTTCGGATTGCAGAAGGTCGTGTCCAACTTCATTTCCGGGATCATCATCCTGCTCGATAAATCGATCAAGCCCGGCGACACGATCACGCTTGGCGACACGTTCGGATCCATCCGCGACCTGCGCGCACGTTTCGTGTCGGTCATTACCCGCGACGGAAAGGAATACCTCATCCCCAATGAGGACTTCATCTCGCAACAGGTGGTGAATTGGTCGTTTTCGAGCGACTACGTCCGTATCGATGTCGATTTCGGCACATCCTACGACAGCGATCCGCATGAGGTGGTACGGATCGCCATCGAAACCGCATCGGCCGTTCCCCGCGTCGTCAATGACTACAAGGCGCCGGTCTGCTGGATGACCGCCTTTGGTGCCTCCTCGCTGGATTTCCGCCTCCGCTTCTGGATCTCGGATCCCGCCAACGGTTTGACGAATGTACGCGGCCAAGTTCTGATGGCGTTATGGGATGCGTTTAAAGATGCGGGGGTATCCATCCCCTTTCCGCATCGAGAAATCATCATGAAGACCCCAGTGGAGATTCAGCGGCGCCGCGAGGATAGATTTACAGTCTGATAGGCGCCGGTTTCCGTGGGAATTGCCTACAAGGTGTTAGAGAGCGTTTCACTGTTCCAATGAAACCGTGAAACGCTCTGGGGGTCAGGCAGGCGGAAATCATTTCTGCTGTGCGGGCCGACGGGGCCGTTCGAGTTAACAGCCGCGCGTCCCTGAACGGAAGGATGCCGTCACTGCTGATTGTTCGGGGTGGAGGCGGAAAAGCCGTTGCGCGCGGCAATTTGCGAGGCCGTGGCGTTGAAGTGGTCAGCGTCGTCTCCGACGAGCAAGACCGGGTCGCAGCGCCTCGCGCATGTGAAGGTTGACCGCCGTACGCCCTGATGAACCGTGACCAGACGGCCGCTGCTCGCAACGACATCCAGAACGAGGTTCGCCACTTCGGCGCCGTCGCTGTCGATCACGATAAGGTTCGTAGTGCCGGGTGTCTTGCCGGTGAGGATCACGGTTTGGTCGTCGCTCAGGCTTGCCTGCGCTATTCCCGTGTTGCCGATGATGACTGTGCTCGCCGGCCGAGGAAGCGCAACGGTTTTGGCAAAGTCGACGACAAGCCGCTCCACCCCTTCGGCTCCCATTTGCTGAACCGGAATTATAGCCGTTTTTTGCTCGTCCGCTGCTGAGGGCCTGGCAAGAGCTGACATCGCCAGCAAAAGGACGGCCCCTGTTGAGCGCCTGGACATGGGATTACTCCTGCATTGATGACAGTCGAGGTCAACGGCTGGACGTCCCTCGCGTTCCGGCCGACTACAAAGAAGTTGCCGCTCCGCTTGAGGACATGGCGGCGTCTCGCCCTCACTCGATCAGCGATACCGTCCGACCGACCAGGATCTCTTTCGTCGGGGAGGCGCAGGTCTCCATTGTCGAATTGCCCGTGAAAGTGACCTGATCGGCAATGATCTGCGTACATCCTCCGGCAACATTCGAGTTTCCGGTAAATTCGATACGGCCCGTCGGAGCATAAAGGTTTCCAACCAGCGTCGACTCGGAATTACCTGTTATCTGATGGATTATGCCGGCACTTTGGCGACTTGAGAAAAACAGCAGACCGGCAAAGGGTCCGCTGGTGGGAGCGGACAGATCGATGTCGCCGTTGCCGAGCAGATTGGCGGCCGCCGAATTGGCGAAGAAAAAGGTAACGCCTTCGCCGGTGAGTTTTGCGCCGGCAGTCACAGTTAAATCGCCGCCGTCGATGATATACAGGCCCGGCTTCAGTGCAATCGTTCCCTTGATGTCCATTCCGCCGCAGAACCTGATCGCCTCGATCCCGCTTGCAAGCCGGTCGAAGACATAGGTGGAGTTCGAGACATAGGTCAGATTTCGGCAGGGAAGCTGCTGTATGTGCAGTTTGTCCGGCTCGGCGACGGATGCAAAGGGGTCCGGCGTCGGCGGAACCTGCTGGACGGGTTTGCTGCAACCGGTGAGCTTGAGGCCCGCCGTCGTTACGGCCCCGCCGACGGTATACACGCAATCTGTCGACATGAGCGCGCTGCCGTTCTTCATCAGAAAGGCGTCGGCGGCACTAGAATTGGAGACCACGCTGCAACCGGACAATTGAACGTCCGTCGAACCGGTTACCGTTATGGCGCCCGGTGCGGAGTTCGACAGGGCAAGTACGCAGGCCTTTGAGCCGCCGGTCACCTGGGCGACTGCGCGTGCCTTCATGGTGATGGTCCCAGTGCCGAACACGGAAGAAAACAAGCGCGGATGCGTCTCGGTCAACTCGACCGTCACCTTGTTCGATCCAGCGGCAGAGCCCGGGGCCGTGGACAAGGTGAGCCTCCCTGGCGAAAACCCTGAGCCGCCTGCCACCCTGCGCGCGGCGGCCTCAAGTGCGGATTGTTGATCACCTGCGCGATGGCGCACGGCTGCGGCGTAGGCCGATACGTCCGCCGCATGCTGCAGTTTACGCTTTTCCAGATACCAGTATCCTGTCTCTGCCCCCAAGCCCATCGCGCCGACGAGCACCGGAAAAGCAACGGCAGCGATGACGGCCACGGCGCCGCTTTCGGCTTCCAGAAATCGCCGCACATATCCCCGCCGCCGAGACGAACCGCTCGCTTCTTCGATTGCGTCATTTCTGATGCTCATCCACGTTTCCCGAAGCCGCACGCATGTCGTTGCTCGAAACCGCTGCAAATCTTTGGGCGAGATGCATGTCCGGTGGGGACGATATATCCCGCCTGACGCCTGCGGGCGATTCGGCCAGTCGGCCTAGTCCGGGTCGCAGCCCTTCGCGTGGCGTGCTTAGTCCATCAGGTCGAATGGATATTTCTTAGCGCAATAGGCACATTCGGGACATTCCAACCGGCCCCCTTCGGGCCCTTGTGCATGAGGCATCGAAGATGATCTCGACATCCGCAGCTTGGTCCGCTTTTTTGCTTTTCGCTGGAGCGATGACTTACGCCGGCATCAGGGACGTGGCGACGATGACCATATCCAACCGACTGGTCGTCGTCCTGGTGATCGCCTTCGCCATTCTTGCACCCGCTGCGGGCCTGGACCTCGCGACGGTAATGTCGAGCGTTCTCGTTGCCTCCGCCGTCCTCGCTTGCACTTTCGTACTCTTCGCCGCCGGCTGGATCGGCGGGGGTGACGCAAAACTCCTGCCTGTCGCCGTGCTCTGGCTCGGCGCCGACCTTGCGCTCCCCTTCATCCTCTACACGTCGGTTATCGGCGCGGCCCTGACGGTCGGGCTTCTTCAGCTTCGACGGGTGCCTCTACCGCTCATCGTGAAGAAAAGCGCCTGGGCGAAGCGTCTACTCGACCGCGAGACGGGCATTCCCTATGGCGCGGCTATGGCGCCGGCTGCCCTTCTGCTGCTGCCGGAAAGCCACTGGTGCTCCGTCCTCCTTTAAACCATCGCGCAACGATCCGCCGCGCAAGACGAGGTTGACCCATGATCCGTATCGTCATTCTCCTGCTCGCACTGGCATCCGGCGGAGCCGCGTCCTGGCTGGCGCTCGGCACTGGCGATCAGCCCGCGGTCGAGGTTGCAGAGGTTCAAGAAACGCCCTCGCAGGAGGTGCTCGTCGCAGCTGCAGAGCTCAAGCGCGGTGCGGTGATCGAAGAGAGCCAGCTGCGTTGGCAGCCGTGGGAGGGCGAAATCCCCCCTGTCTTCATCAGCCGCAGCTCCCGACCCGATGCAACGACAGCGCTCAAGGGTTCGCACGCCCTAAGCGGCTTCGTAGCGGGAGAACCCATTCGTGAGGACAAGCTTGCGCAGGGCGGCACGGGTTATCTTTCCAGCTTGCTGCCTTCGGGAAAGCGGGCGATTGCCGTTCGCGTCACGGCCGAGAGCACCGCCGGTGGCTTCATCCTGCCGAACGACCATGTCGACGTCATTCACACCGTTGCGCGGCCTGGCGCCTCCGGTGACGCCGGCAAGGTCGTCAGCCGGGCGATACTATCCAACATTCGCGTCCTCGCCGTCGATCAGACCGTTTCACAAGCGTCCGATGGAGCCTCGGTCATCGGGAAGACTGCCACGCTCGAAGTGGATCCGGAACAGATCGCAGTCGTCGCGGCGGCGGAAGCCTCCGGCACGGTTTCGCTCGCACTTCGTGCGATTACCGACAATCACGAAGCCTCGGTCGTGGAAGCTGAGGGAACCCGACGCGGCGTGGTGCGCTTCTTCAATGGCGGACGCATGTCGATGGTGGAAGTTCCCTCCCGTTCCGACGGCAGCTGATCCATTTATGGAAATCCCGAAGATGAAACAGCTTGATAGTCAAACCAAGGAAGCACCGCAGCCGATGACCGCTGCACCGCTATTGCCCCTACCGAAGGTGGACATCGCCGTCTTCTGCCAGTCAGAAGCGGTGAGCGAGGCTATCGGCAGGGCGGCGATCGACCGTCGGATGGCGCGTGCCACCGTGACGGTGAAGGCGGGAGGAATGAAAGAAGCGACTGCGCTTTATGCCGGCGTCACATCGCCGAACCTCGTCGTCGTGGAGAGCGACGAAGGCGAAGCCCGTCTGATGGTCACCCTGGAAAGGCTCGCGATGGAGTGCGTCACGGGGACCAAGGTCATCGTCATCGGCCGCTCCAACGATGTGGGCCTCTACAAGAAGCTTCTCGATGCCGGTGTGAGCGACTATCTCGTCATGCCGCTCGAGCCGATGGACTTCGTGGCGGCGGTGCACCGCTGCTTTCGTGACTCCACCGAGGAAAAGCTGGGGCGCATCGTCGCATTCGTCGGTGCAAAAGGGGGGACCGGCTCCTCCACGCTCGCGCACAATGTGGCATATGCCATGTCCAAGCGGGTGGATGCCGATGTTCTTCTGGCGGATCTCGATCTTCAGTCCGGTACGCTCGGCCTGAATTTCGACATCGAGGCGAAGCACGGCATGGTGGATGTGCTTCAGAGTCCCGACCGTCTCGACGACGTGCTGCTGCGGCGCCTGGCGGTGAACTACACGGATCGCCTGCACCTGCTTCCGGCAACCACGGATCTCGACAAGTTCATCAATCTGCGGGAGGAGGATGTTGATCATCTCCTCGACGTAGCGCGCTCGAGCTCCTGGCATGTTGTAGTCGATTTGCCATACGTCCTGACGCAGTGGACTCGGAAGATCCTGCTCGAGGCTGACGAAATCGTGGTGACAGCAACGCCTGATCTGGCTGGCATGCGCAATGCTAAGAACCTGATCGATTTCCTGAAGAAGTCGCGGCCGAACGATCCGCCGCCGCGGCTTGTGCTCAACAAGGTTGGCACCCCCAAACTTCAGGAAATCAAGCCGAAGGATTTCGTGCCGGCTGTCGGCCTCGAAGAGAGCGTCTCTCTGGCGTTCGAGCCCTCCTTGTTCGGCGCGGCGGCCAACAACGGCCGGCTGGTCATCGAGTCGGCACCGGAATCGAAGGCGGGGGAAGCCATTGTTTCGCTCGCTTGGCGGGTTGGCGGGACGCGGGAGAGACGGACGCGGCAGAAAGGCGTCAGAGCTTTGCTGCAGAAGGTCTTCAAGCGCGGAAAGCCGAAGGCGCCGTCGATGCTGCGCGAAAGGGCTGGCGAATTGAAGACGTCCGAGGCCGGTGCTTCGGCGGTCGAATTCGCGCTGATTGCGCCGGTCCTCGCTCTCGGTCTCGTGGCGACGGCCGATCTCGGTCTTGCGATCCATGAGCGGATGACGATCGATCATGTCCTGCGCGCCGGTGCGCAGGCCGCCCTGGCCGATCCCGGCGCGGCGCAGGTCCAAAAGGTGCTCGTTTCCACCTTGGCCCAGAGCCCCGGTCTGGCGAGCACCACGCTGCCGGCGGTGAAGCGCTACTGCGCCTGCCCGGAAAATGCCGATGTGGCACCTGAGGCCGCGCCGCAATGCGGGACGGTGACCTGCGCAAACGCGAAACCACAATTCGTGTATTATCGGTTGGCGGCGGCAAAGTCCTATCGGCCCATGTCGCTGCCGGCGGTACTTCCCGTGTTCGAACTCGGCTCCTCCATGCAGGTGCAAGTCCAATGAGAGCTCCACCTGCCATCCTCCGCCGCCTGTGGCGCAGTCAATCAGGCGCAGCGGCGGTGGAATTCGCGCTCGTCTGCATGCCCTTGTTGCTGCTCGTCTTCGGCATTATCGAGTTCGGCCGCGCCTTTTACGTGCGCAATGAACTGTCACACGCCGTCGACGTTGCCGCTCGCCGGGTACTGATCGGGCAGATCGCGCGTGATGCGACGGACAGCGAAGCAGAGACCAAGCTGGACAGCGCAGTGCGCCAGAGCTTTCACAGTGGCGATCCGGCGCTGCTCAGCATCGCCGTCAGCAAGGAAACGGTGGACGGAATAGCCTTCCGCGTGCTGTCGATTAGTTACCCGTTCGCCTTCCTCATCCCCGGTCTCGCCCAAAGCCCCGTCAGCCTCAATTTGTCGCGGCGCATCCCCATCGGGTGATTGAACTTCCAGGCCCAGGCCGGCAAATTTCAACTGCCGTGTTTGCAACGATCTTTTGGCGGCGGTGACGGGTATTTGGAGCGGGGCGGAGTGTCTCGAATAACCCTTGGGTCGCGGCGCACCGAAACTTCAAGCAGCCGCAAACCGCGGCTCGGACGATCGGACTAGACCAACAGGACGAGCCACCTGTGGCACCGGATCGGCCATCAGGCTGAATGGATCAAAAGGGTTAACAAAGTCTATATAAGGGCCACACAGCAAGCGGGACACGAGGCAGACCCGGCCCGGCCCTGTGACGCCGAACCAGGTTTCGGCACTTTCTCCAACCCATGAAGGACCGAACCATGAAAAATCTTCTTGTCCGTTTTGCTCGCAACGAATCCGGCGCCACCGCCATCGAATATGGTCTCATTGCTGGCCTTATTGCCGTCGCCATCATCGGTGCGGTGGGGCTTGTCGGCACCGACGTGACTGCCGCGTTCCAAGCGATCGCGGACAGACTCGTCATCCCTGCCGCTTAAGCCGAGCCGCCGATCGCCAAGCGAAAGCGGAAGGCATTGCCTTCCGCTTTCGCATTGCAACGCTCACGGACCTCATTAAGCAGAGCGACACCATGTTCGGCAAGAAATCCCACTTAGAAGAAAAGACCCGCGAAGCGGCCGCTCAACCGGAGTCCGGTGATGCCGGGCCGGTACGGGACGCGAGCCAAAAGCCGATCGAAGTTCCAGCGGTCCGTACGGAAAAGGCCGACAAGGCCGAACATTACTACGCTCTGAAGAAGGAAATCTTCAGCGCCCTCATCGCGACGATCGACGTTGCGGCACTCTCCGGCATGGATGGTGAGCAGGCGCGTAAGGAAATAGGCGCGATCGTCAACGACATCGTCGCGGCCAAGAAGGCCGGCATTTCGATGGCGGAGCAGAACAATCTTCTCAGCGACATCTGCAACGACATCTTGGGTTACGGGCCGCTCGAGCCCCTGCTTGCACGAGACGACATCGCCGACATCATGGTCAATGGCGCCAATCAGGTCTTTATCGAAGTGAACGGCCGGGTGCAGGAGACGGGGATCCGTTTTCGCGACAACGAGCAGCTCCTTAACATCTGCCAGCGCATCGTCAGCCAGGTTGGCCGGCGCGTCGACGAATCGAGCCCAATCTGCGATGCCCGTCTGGGCGACGGCTCCCGTGTCAACGTGATCGCGCCTCCGCTGGCAATCGACGGCCCCACGCTGACAATCCGCAAGTTCAAGAAGGAAAAGCTGACCCTCGACCAGCTGGTCCGGTTCGGATCGATCTCGCCGGAGGGCGCCGAGGTTCTCAAGATCATCGGACGCGTGCGCTGCAACGTTCTCATTTCCGGCGGCACCGGCTCTGGCAAGACGACGCTTCTGAACTGCCTGACCGGCTATATAGACCATGGCGAGCGCGTCATAACTTGCGAGGATGCGGCAGAGCTTCAACTGCAGCAGCCGCATGTCGTGCGCCTTGAAACGCGGCCGCCGAACATAGAGGGGCAGGGTGAGATCACCATGCGCAACCTCGTGAAGAACTGCTTGCGCATGCGGCCCGAGCGGATCATCGTCGGCGAAGTGCGCGGGCCCGAAGCCTTCGACCTGCTGCAGGCGATGAACACCGGCCACGACGGTTCGATGGGAACGCTCCACGCCAACTCCCCGCGCGAAGCGATGGCACGCGTCGAGGCGATGATCACCATGGGCGGGGGGTCGCTGCCGGCCAAGACGATCAGGGAAATGCTCGTTTCGTCGGTCGACGTGATCGTACAGGCGGCGCGTCTTCGCGATGGTTCGCGCCGGATCACTCACATCACGGAAGTGCTCGGCATGGAAGGCGACGTGATCACGACGCAGGACCTCTTCCTCTACGACATTCGCGGCGAAGACGAGAAGGGAAACATCATCGGAAGACATCGTTCGACCGGCATAGGGCGGCCGGCATTCTGGGATCGCGCTCGCTACTACGGCGAAGAGACCCGGCTCGCCGCGGCCCTCGACGCGGCGGAAATGAAGGCCGCCGCTTAAATCAACGCTGACACAGGGCCAAAACAGATGGCAACCTCTTTGCTGTTTCCCGTCTTCGTGTTCCTCCTGGCATCCACCAGCATCGGCGGTGTGATGGTGGCGGCGTTCTATCCGCGTGTCTCCAAGGCAAGCGCCTATCGCCAGAGGTTTGAGCGCATTTCGGCGCGGGCGGAAGGGAAGCAAAACGAGCCAGCTGAGACGGATGGCCGCGACCGCCGCCGGTCGGTGGAAAAGACGCTGCGCGAGATAGAGGAGAAGCGCCGGGCGAACGCGCGCAAAGGCAAGGTGACGCTGTCGGCGAGGCTCCGTCAGTCCGGTCTCCATTGGTCCCGCAAAGCCTATTTTCTCGTCTGTGCCGGCGCTGCGCTGGCCACTTGGGCCGTGATGCTCCTGCTTCTGGGCCTCGGCCCGCTGGTGTCGGTCGGTTTCGCCATCGCCGGCGGACTGCTCCTGCCGCACCTCTATGTGAACATCAAGCGCAATGCGCGCTTTGCCCGGTTCACTGCCGAGTTTCCGAACGCCGTTGACGTCATCGTCAGAGGACTCAAGGCAGGCCTGCCGATGCCGGATTGCCTGAGGGTCATTGCCACGGAAGCGCAGGAGCCGGTCAAGGGTGAGTTCCTCGCGATCGTTCAGGATCAGACGCTGGGCATACCGGCGGACGAGGCCGTGAAGCGTATGAGCGAACGCATGCCGCTGGCCGAAGCCAACTTCTTTGCCATCGTCGTCGCCATTCAGAGCCGGACCGGCGGCAGCCTCTCGGAAGCGCTCGGGAATCTGTCCAGGGTGCTGCGCGAGCGCAAGAAGATGAAAGCCAAGATCAAGGCGATGAGCGCGGAGGCGAAGTCCTCGGCCGGCATCATCGGTGCTTTGCCGTTCGTCGTCGCGGGCGCCGTTTATTTTACGAGCCCTGACTACATGACGCTCCTGTTCATGACGACGATCGGCAAGGTCGTACTCGTTTGCTGCGGGCTGTGGATGGGCATCGGCATCCTCGTCATGCGCAAGATGATCAACTTCGACTTCTGAGAACTTGAGATGAACCTTGGCGTCCATATCCCAGACCCGGAACAGTTGGCGGCCATAATGGCAGGCTTTTCCGCCTTTTCAGCGGTCGTCGTCATATCCTGGCCCTACGTCTTCCGGGATACGCTGTCGGAGCGTATGCGAAAGGTGGAGGGCGAACGCGAGCAGATCCGCCAGCGCGAACGCGCCCGGCTGGAGGAGAAGAGCAAGGTATCCTTGCGTGTGGAACCAAAGCGCCTCTTTCAGACGATCGTCGACCGCTTCCGGCTTGCCAAGCAGGCGGAGGACGGCGAGATCGTGCGCAAGTTGAGCATGGCGGGCTATCGTGGCCATGCCGCAGTGACGGCGTTTCTTGCTTTCCGGCTGATCGCGCCGGTTGCTATCTTTGCGGCCTGCTTGCTTTACATCCTGTTGGTCGTCCGCCCGGAGGCGCCGCTGTTTTTAGTGGTGGCGATAGCCGCCGCCATGGGCGCGTTCGGATATTTCGCTCCGGCGATCTTCATCAGGAACAGGATCACCAAGAGGCAGCAGTCGATCCGGCGTTCCTGGCCGGAGGCGCTGGACCTTCTGTTGATCACTGTCGAAGCCGGCATGGGGATCGAAAGCGCCTTCCGGAAGGTTGGCGAGGAGATCGGCACGCAATCGCCGGAGACTGCGGAGGAGATGCTGCTGACCACCGCGGAGCTTTCCTATCTGCAGGATCGGCGACAGGCCTTTGAGAACCTGGGACAGAGAACCGGCGTGGAGGGCGTGCGCGCCGTCGTCACCAGCCTCATCCAGGCGGAGAAATACGGCACGCCTCTCGGTCAGGCGTTGCGCGTGATGGCACAGGAAAACCGGGACATGCGCATGAGCGAGGCCGAAAAAAGAGCGGCCGCTCTTCCGCCCAAGCTCACCGTGCCGATGATCCTGTTCTTCCTGCCCGTCCTCTTTGCGGTGATCATCACTCCGGCGGTCATTCAGATCATGAGCATCTAGACGGGGGCGGTGTGGCGCCTGCGCGTCAAGTCCGACGCGTGGGCGCCACAACGTTCATGTCCGTGTTTCCTCTTCCGGTTCGCGTCGTCCGCGGGCGATGGCAGTGATGTTCTCGGCTATGCTTTCCAGAGGCAGCACCAGGTCCACGAGACCGGCGCCGATCGCTGACTTCGGCATGCCGAAGACCACCGAACTCTTCTCATCCTGTGCAATTGCCTTGCCGCCTGCCATGCGCAGCGCCCGAAGCCCCTCCGTCCCGTCATCGCCCATTCCGGTCAGGATGACCGCGAGCGACTCCCCCTTGAAGGCGCGCGTGATCGAGCCGAAGAGGTAGGATCCGGACGGCTTGAAGCCGTTGACGGGAGCATCGTCCGAGACGCGTAGGCGCGACCTGCCCGAGACGCCGAGCTGATAGTTGTCCGGTGCGAGGTAGGCCGTGCCGGGTTTGAGAAGCTCTCCATTCCTGGCGACCTTCACCTTGAGCGGCACGGTCGCGTCGAGAGAGGCGGCAACGCCGTCGATGAAGCCGCTCGACATGTGCTGGACGATGAGGATCGGCACCGGGAAATCGGCTGAGAGGTCTTTGAGTATCGCACGGATCGCCGCCGGCCCACCGGTCGAGGCCGCGATCGCCACGATTCCGATCGGCGTCCTTGCCGCTGGCGGTTGGTCTTTGGCCGCGCGATCTCCGCGGACCTTCTGGCGCCATTGCCGGACGACCTTTACCTGCGACATGGCCTTGATCGTCGAAAGGAACTTTTCGATTGCCGGCTGTTCGAGCGGCATGGCGTGCGCGGCCGGCGCCGGGATGACCGCGAGAGCGCCCGCTTCGAGGGCCCGCGCCGAAATGGTCCCGAGCTGCGGATCGTCCCTATGGGAGAGCAAAACGATTGGCGTCGGTGCCGTGATCATTATCTCCCTGACCGTTTCTGCGCTGTCACCCCCCGAAGGGCTAAGTTCCACGGCGACAATGTCCGGCAAGAGTTCGCCGGTCATTCTAACCGCGTCTCTCCCGCTTCTTGCGATCAGGACGAGCTCCGCAGAGGCGTCCCCCTCGATCGCCCTCTTTACGAGATCTTCGAGCTCGTGTGTGGATGTCGCCAGAAGAATGCGTACCATCCTCTTCCCTCAAACGACCTGCCGCATTGTTTCCAGGAAGTCGTGGGCATCGAACTGATCCTTCCTCAGATAGGCGTTTGCGCCGACGCGCAGTCCTTTCAACTTGTCTTCAAGGGATTCCCGGCCGGTGACGAGTACGACGGGCGTGCCGGTAAAGCGGTCCGACTGGCGAATGGCCCGCGTCAGCTCGAAGCCATTCATTGACGGCATATCGACGTCGGCTACGACCACGTCGGCTCCATGGTCGCAAAGCTGCTTCAACGCTTCCGTGCCGTCGGTCGCCATTGTTACATCATATCCTGCGCCTTCCAGTATGAGCTTCACTAATGTTCGCACATATTTCGAATCGTCGACGACAAGGACCTTCCGCCGAGCGGCCGCAACGGCCCGGCGCCCGACGGCGCTGTTGCGAGGCCGAACCTCAGCTGCAGCGTCGGCGAGGGCTGCGACGTTCAGGAGGAGGGCGATGCGCCCGTCGGGCAGCACCATTCCACCACTGTAACGCCGGACATTTGCCAGGCGCGGACCGAGCGATCGTGTGAGCAGTTCCTGTTCCCCGGTGATTTCGTCGACGAGCACTGCCGTGGACCCGCCCGGCGAGTCGACGACCACTGCTGGGATGGTTTCGCTTGCATCGCTGCGGTTCGGCTGGAGGCGGAGCCAAAGCGAAAGATCGATGAAGGGCATCGGACCGGTCGGGGTGCTGACGAAATTCCTGCCCTCTGTCTGCGTGAGGTCCCGGCGGTCGACCCGGATGACGCGTTGGACGGACGCGGTGTCGATCGTGAACACATGTCCTCCCGCGAGGATTTCCAGGACGTGAACCGTTGCAAGGGTCAAAGGCAGGGTGAGGGTGAAAGCAGCACCGCCGGTTGGTACCTGCGATACGTCGACCGCGCCGCGTAGCTTTTCCACATTGCTTTTGACGATGTCGAGGCCTATTCCGCGCCCTGAGAGGCGCGTGACGGTCGCCGAGGTCGAGACGCCCGGCTCGAAGACACGCCGCAGGAGATCCGCTTCGGGTTGCTTGCTTTGGGTGCTTTCGCCTGTCGCCGCACTCAGCAAAGCCAAATTCAGGCCGCGGCCGTCGTCTTCGACACGAACCTCCATCCGATTTCCTTGCATCGCGGCCGAAACGAGGATGCTGCCCTTTTCCGGCCGTCCTGCCGCCCGACGCTCCTCCGGCGTCTGGATTCCATGCGCAACCGCATTGCGGACGAGGTGGCGAAGCGAATCCTGCAGCCCTGAAATGACGGAGCGATCGACTTCGATCTCTCCGCCCCTGATCTCCAGTTCTGCCCGTTTACCCGATGCCGCCGCCACGTCCCGGACGATACGGCCAAGGCCCTTGCACGCCTCCGCAAATGGCTGTGTGCGCGCAAGTCTGATCTCCTCGTCAAGTGCGGTCACTGCACTTTGCATAAGGCGAACATCCTGGCGGAGGAGAGCCGCGAGCTGGCGCAGCCCGCTTTCGACACTCGCCACTCGCCCAGTGGGATCAGAACCCGGTGCGCGCATTTTCCTTGCTTCCTCGCGCAGCGAAGAGGCCTCCTCGGCATGACGCCGCATGACGCCATTGAAGGTCAGCATCTCACCGCTTCTGTATAGGAGTGCATCCAGACGCGCGGCGGAGACGCGCATGGAACCGTCGGTGTCGGTGATGCGAATGGCAATCTCCGGCTCAGGCAAGGGCGGGTGGTGGTGCGCCTGCTTTAGGCCGTCATCGGAACCCGCGCCTGCGACGAACTTCAGCTTTTCGACCACGTCCTCGCCATGCGCGGAAGAGGGAATTTCGCCCCTCTCGAGCAGTTCGGCCGCGTCCCTGATTGCGTCCGCAGCCGACAGCAGCAGGTCCAGCCTCGGCTTTTCGAGAACAAGCCTTTCATTCGCAGCGATCGAAAGAATTTCCTCCACCCAGTGACAAATCGTTTCCACCCCGCGCACCTGAAGCAGGCCGGCGGCACCCTTGAGACTATGCGCCACTCTTAGAAGATGTTCCTGCAGATGCCGCTTCCGATCTACGTCGCCGGACGCCTCAATTGCCAGCACGGCATTCTCCATCTCCGACGCACGTTCCCGCACCTCATGAGTGAACATGTTCAACAGGCCGGGGTCGAGTTCTTCAGGTGTTATCATGTTCGTTGCCGTGGTCGGTGAGCATTTCTTTTAGCCTCGAGCCGAGTTCGTTCAGATCCTTCGCTGCCTCCTCTGCCTGGCGTATCGCCGAGAGGTTCTGGCTGCTGGTCTGTTCGATGTAATGCATTGCTTCGTGAATCTGCTTCATGCCGGCACGTTGCTGACCCGCCGAGGCGGCGATTTGAGCGACCGATCGCGCGGAATCGGCGACGATCGCCTCGAGTTGCCGTATGGTTTCGCCCGCTTCGCTGACCGTCTCGAGCGCACGGCTGACGCTCTTGGATCCATCCTCGGCGCCGATCACCGCGGAGTTGGTCGATTTCTGAATTTCCATCAGAATGCGGCGAACCCGGGTGGTCGCAGACTTCGACTGGTCGGCAAGCGTCCGGATCTCGCTAGCGACGACATTGAAGCCCCTGCCGTGTTCGCCGGCACGCGATGCCTCGATCGCAGCATTCAATGCCAGGAGGTTCGTCTGGTCTGCGATCTCGGCAACGACCGAGACTATTTCACCGATTTCGAGGCTGTTTTCCGCAAGCGACAGAATATCTGCAGCGATCGTTTCCGTCCGCGCGCTGACGGCATTCATCACCTGCACTGTGTCGTCCAGCGCTCTGCGGCCCTCATTGCTGATCTTGACGGCGTTGTCGTAGGAGGCGGCAACCTGCTGCGCGCGCTGCGCCGCCTGTTCTGACGTCTGCAACACCTCGTCGACGCTCGTGACTGTCTGGGCAACGGCCGAGGACTGTTCGCGCATGCCTTCGACCTGTTGCGTGGTGCCAGCGAGTATCTCCGCAGCTGAGGATGAGAGGTGTTGCGCCGTTTCCGAGATCGTGGCGAGCAACGCCTCGAGCCTCTCCCGGCTGCCCCGTTCGTTGTCGATCATACCGGCAAGCCTTTCCGTCATCGCGTTGAAGGAGGCGCCGAGAACCGCGAGCTCGTCGCTTCCCTCGACCGACGCCTTCTGCGCCAGGTCACCGGCGCTGACCTTTTCCGCCAGCACCGCGAGTGCGTGCGTGCGGCTGGCCAGACGGCGCCCGACCCTCAGCACGTGAAGGAGCAGCAGTAGGGCGAGAGCCGAAAAACCAAACTGCAACAATTGGGAGCGCTGGAGCCGGGTGACTCCCGCCTGCTCGATGCGGCTGATCAATCCGTCGAGGCGCGCCGCAAACGCTCTGATCTCAGGATCCAGCTCGTCCAGTGCGCCGCGACTGAGCGGTGCGCTGGACATAGCGCTTTCCAGGGCGGGCCTGATCTCATCCCGCCAATGCTGGCGGGCTTGTTCAAGCTGCGTGAGAGCAGCAGGATCGTTCGCTGCCGCCAGTCCGATCCCCTCGTCGCTATCCGCCAGACTCGCAAGGAGCTGCTCATTGCGAGCCATCAAGCGGCGTAGCTCATCGGCAGCAGTGGCGCGATCCGGACCCTCCGCTCCTTCCAGGTGACTGGCCGTGTAGATCATCTGGTAGGCGAGCCGTTCCTTGCCAAGCGAGGACGTAGCCGCAAGATCGGCCCGCACGCGTTCCAGAGCAATGAAGCTGGACCCGACGAGCAGCGCCGATGCTCCAACGAACAGGAGCATTGCCAATCCCAATGCGCCATAGAGGCTATTCGCTGGTCGGGGAATCATCGAACTCGGTCCTTTCCGTCTGGTGGCTGGCGGTGATCTGCTCATCATCAAGAAGGAAGCGGCGGTCATCCAAAAGGAGGCGGCCGTCGAGAATGGCTGTCCCGGCTTTCGTCATCGCCCGGTGCCATGCTGTGGCTGGAGCTGAAGCGCTCTCCGCTGCGCCGGTCTCCTCCAGGGAGACCGCCAGGATCTCCGGGGCGGCTTCGGAAAGTATCAGAAATTCGGGACGCTCGTGCCCGCACACGATCGCCCAGTCATTCGCGATACCGGCCGCTTGCGGTAGTTCGAGCAGTCCGCGCAGATCGAACACGGGAAGCAGTTGACCGCGCAGGTCGCAAACGCCACAGGCATGCGGGGGCATTCCGGGGAGCGGGCTAATGCGTGCCCTCGAAACTATTTCGCAAACGTAGCGGATCTCCAAGGCAAACTGGCGGTCAGCCAGCACGAAGGTCACGAGACCCACGGCCTGTTCTTCGTTTTGCGCGGCGGATACGTCGGCGGCCGCGCGGGTTGATCGTTGCTCGTGTTGCGCTTTAGACTCTTGTTGTGACGCCTTCAGAAGCGCTTCCGTCTGTTCTATCGCTGCTGCCATACGGCTTCTGACGGCGGTCCAGTCGAGCGAACGGACGGCGGGGCAGGAAGGTGTCTTCATCCGGCTTCGCTCCCGAGAAGTCGTCGGATCGTGCCGATCTCTCGCCGTGCGCGCTGCGCGAGATGCCCGGCCGTTGCCTCGGGCATCAGCGTGACGTGTTCGCGCGGCGGGCGAGAGAGGCAAGACGACAGCGCATTTTCGAGGGCGCGCAGGGCCGAATGCGGATCGCTGTCCTTGAGGCAGATACCGAGGAAGAACTGTGCGGCCGCCAGTTTGCCGTCGAGATAGGCCACTCGCCGGAGTGCAGCCGTCGCCGCGTCGGTCTCGCCGCGTGCCATCCGGGAGAGGCCTTCAAGGAAGTGCAGTTCCGCAGATAGCGGATGCGTTTCGGTCGCCAGCGCGGCAAGGCGCACGGCCTCACGGGTCTCACCCAGTTCGACACGCGATCGGATTTGCCGTGCAATGGCCTTGGCGGCATCGTCGCCGGTCGTTTTTTGTGCGGGCACGAGGCGAGCCCGAGAGAGCGGAACGCCCGCGGCTGGTCTTCCGGTTTGGCGTCGAACAGGAGCGACGCACGCGGTCGAGCTCTTTCGTGTGTCCGGAGCCATGGTGCGGCGGTAGACAACGCCCGCGGGCGTGATCGACGTCTCGAAGGGGGCGTATCTCCATAGGGGCGGGTCGGTCGGCGCCGTCAGCAGCCAGCCGCCATCGGAAAGGCAGGCCAGAAGCTGACGGGCGATGCGGCGCACCGCGCTCGCCTCGAGATAGACGAGCACGTTGCGGCAAAGGATCAAATCGAAGTCAGACAATCGCTCTTCCGGAGACGGTAGCGCGTCTGCGCCGAGATTCAGATGAGCGAAGTCGACCCTCCGGCGCAATCGCTCGTTCAGTCGAAAGCGCCCCTCGCACGACGTGAAATATCGTTGCCTCAGCCTCTGGCCCGTATTCCTCAAGGCCCACTCGCCGTATTCGGCAGCCTTGGCCGCGGCGAGTGCCTTCCTCGAAATGTCGGCTGCATCGATTCGGACACCGTCCAGGAGGCCGTCCTCCTCGCATAGAATGGCAAGCGAATACGGTTCCTCACCCGTCGCGCAACCGACGCTCCAGATTCGCAGAGGAGACCCGTCGAGCCGCCGTCGCAGCAGTTCCGGGAGAATAGTTTGCCGTATCAGCTCGAATTGCTCAGGCCCCCTGAAGAAATGCGTTTCGGCAACTGTAACCGCGCAGATCACGTCGTCGGTCAACTCCTCGTCCGATCCCAGCCGGTCGAGAAGCGAGCGACCCTCGCCAATGCCGCGCCGCACCATGACCCGCTCTATCGCCGAAGCGACGGCTTCTTTCCGGGATGCCGCGAAGCTTAGGCCGACCCTGCCTGCAACCTGTTCAGCGAGCTCCAACAACGGGCCGCGCTTGGTCACTGGACGCCTCGTTGCCCGTTTACCAGACAGGGGCGAAGGCGCGTCGGGATGAAGCTCTCTGTCGAAATCGGCTGGCGCATTTTTGTTCCACATACATTGACTGCCGTCGTCACTACGTCCTGGCGTGCATTTGCGCTATTCGTCCGCATGACCTAGAGGGCGGCCTATCCAAGCGGACTATTGTCGGTTTCGGTCATCGGCAAAAGGCGCGCTCCGGCCGCGGCCGCTTCCTGGCGGTTCCTCACCCGCAGGCTTCGGAATAGTGCTGCCATGTGGATCTTCACGGTGCCTTCGCCGAGTTTCAGCTTGCGGGCGATTTCCTTGTTCGAGAACCCCTGTATAAGGAGCTGCAAGACTTCGCGCTGCCTCGGCGTGAGGAATTCGATCGTACGGTGGCGTTCGTTCTGATCTCGCCCGCCAGGCGCGGGTGTCTCTGCTTCGGAAGGGGAGGCGCGGCCTGCAATGGAGGGCGGGACATAGACGGATCCGTTGAGAATGGCGCGAAGCGCTTCGGCGAGATCGGTCGCGCCAAGCCCCTTGGGGACATAACCGTTTATGCCTGCCGTTAGGGCGGAGAGGATATCCGATCGACGCGACGATGCCGAAACGACCGCGACTTTCAAATCCGGGTGGACGTCGCGCACGGCAGCAAGGCTGGCAACGCTTTGCATGCCCGGCATCGCCAGATCGAATAATGCCAACGAGACGTCTTCGCGTTCCGAAAGCCTTTCGATCGCCTCATCGAGTGAGCCAGTCTCGATAATCTCGGTAAAGCGCAGTTTGCTCTTCAAAATGAAGCCAAGCGCAATCCTGAAGAATTCATCGTCATCGGCAATAAGTGCGACGCCTGAGGCATTCATTACGCTATCCCCGCTCGCTGGCTCACGCCAAGGGCTTCCGAATCCGGCTAGTCGACCTGCAACTAACGATCGTCTCAGCGAATGAGTTCCCGCCATTTCGATCAATGAACGGTGGTAATTGGATTGTGCCACACACGCCGCGCGACGTGTAGGGCTAATTTCTACCCTGTTGGCAACTGCGGCAATCGAGTCAGAGGGAACCGGCCGCTATAAGCTCGGAAATTTCCGCGGCGGGGAGGGGGCGCGAAAAGAGGTAGCCCTGCACCTCATTAAAGCCCTCCGAATTCACCACCGCTAGTTGATCCTCCGTTTCGACGCCCTCGACCGTTGTCGTCATGCCAAGGCTCTGCCCAAGGCCCGCGACGGCCCTGACGATCGCGAGCGACTCCTTGCCGTGCGGCAGGTCCCGGACGAAGGCCTGATCAACCTTGATCTTGTCGAACGGAAAGCTGCGCAGGTACCCAAGTGAGGAATAACCCGTTCCGAAATCGTCCATTGCGATCTTGACGCCGAGCCTTCGCAAGTCTTGTAGCAGCTCGAGATTATGCTCGCTCTCGTCCAGGAGAACCGTCTCCGTGATCTCCAGTTGCAGACGAGCGGGATCAAGGTGGGCGGCTGAAAGGGCGTTGGCGACGGCCCTCACCAGGTTGCGATGCTTGAACTGGACAGGGGAGAGGTTTACGGCGACGCTCACACGTTGCGGCCAGCGTGCGGCCTGGCGGCATGCCTCGCCTAGGATCCACTCGCCAATTGGAACGATCAAGCTGGTTTCTTCGGCAATTGGAATGAATTCGGACGGTGCAATCATTCCACGCTGAGGGTGCCGCCATCGCAACAATGCCTCGCAGCAGCTCACGCAGCGCGACTCCAAGCTCACCAAGGGTTGATAGTGCAGCTCGAACTCTCCCTTCGCCAGCGCGTCCCGCATTGTGATTTTCATCTGCTGGTGTGCTTGCAACTGCACATGCATCGCCACGTCAAAGAGCTTGTAGGTGCCGCGGCCGCTCGATTTCGCACTGTAGAGTGCGATATCGGCCGCCTTGATAAGCTCATCTGCAGAGGTTCCGTCTTCGGGAGCAAAGGCAATTCCGATGCTCGTCCCGACGGTTGCGGGTGCGCCCTCGATATTGAAGGGTTCGGAAAGAGTATGGATCAGCCGCTGTGCGAGGCGGAAAGCTTCGTCACGTGACTTCCTCAGAGGTTGTATTATGGCGAATTCGTCGCCCCCAAGTCGTGCGACGGTTTCCGTGGTCCTGACGGATTGGAGCAGTCTTTGAGAAACCTGGCGCAGCAAAGCGTCGCCGGCCGGATGGCCGAGCGTGTCGTTGACGGCTTTGAAGCCGTCAAGGTCCAGGCACAGGACTGCCATGCGCGCGTGGTTGCTCTCGTTCAGCGCTTGCTCGAAGCATTCGCGGAAGAACATCCGGTTCGCGAGGCCCGTAAGCATGTCGTGCCTGGCCATATGCGCCATCTGCCTCTGGGCGAGCAGCGTGTCCTCTTCCGCACGACGCCGCTCGGTTATGTCTCGGCAGAAAATGGAAATGCCGTCTTGCGTTGGAGAGGCGTTCGCTTCGACCCACCGGCCGAGGGACGACAAATGGTCCTCGAAAAAGGAGCGGACCCGACGGTCCATCACTTCGCGGCAATGCTTGGCGAAGCTCCCCTTTTCCTCTTCGGGGAAGAGCGTCCAGAACACTCTTCCGAGGGCCTCGTCTCCGACCTGCAGGAGCTTCCTGGCGTTCTCGTTGAGATAGCGCACGCGCCAGTCGGCGTCGAGCAGCATGACGCTATCCATGGTGCTCTCGAGAACAGAGGAGAGTCGGTCGGCAGCGGCTTCCGCGTGCCTTTGCGCACGACTGATTTCGTCGCTTGCTCGTTTCGCATCGGTAATGTCGCGCCAGATCGACAGGATTCTGAACGGTTTTCCTCGATGGTCCGTGATCGGGGCCGAAATCACGTCCATGCATCTTTCTTCACCACCGGCATCGCGAACGGAAATCTCGAAACGCGCCGTCTTGCCGCGTCTGACGCTTTCCCAGGCCGCCTCGACCTTGTCGGTGTCGGAAGCTCGTCCGATGGAGTCCCATGTCTGCCACGTCACCGGCGCGCCTTCGTTCGGTCCGAAGATACGCCGGCCGGCCTCGTTCATAAGCAGCGGTCGCCCTTCCATGTCGAGCACGCGCACACAGTCGGGGCTGCTGTCAAAAATGCTTCTGATAAACGCCTGAGCTTCCTGTTCAGCTATCTCCGCGGCTCGCCGTTCCGTGATGTCGAGGACGGACCCAACATATCCGAGGAAGGTTCCGTCGGCGGAGAAGCGCGGTTGCCCGACGTCGATGACCCATGCCCAGCTTCCATCGGCTCGTCGTAACCGGTACTCGCTGCGCACCGGTTCCTTGCCCGCAGTCGCCCTGAAGAATGTCTCCTGGACTGCCTGCCGATCATCGGGATGGATGACATCGACCCAGCCGAAACCGAGCGCCTCGGCCTCTGTTTGCCCCGTTGTTTCCAACCACAAGCGATTGAAGAAGCTCGTGTCGCCTGTGGGGTCCGCGACCCAGATCATCACGGGCGCATTGTCAGCGATGGCTCGAAAGCGGGCCTCGCTTTCGCGCAAGGCGTCGGCAGAGCGTCGCCTTTCGTCGATATCTTCCAAGAGGCCGTACCAGCGCACGATTTTTCCATCCGCGTCTCGCTTTGCGGCTGCGCGAGCGCGGAACCAGCGATAATGGCCGGTCCTGGTCAAAAGCCTGTATTCGCAGTCAAATGGTGCGCCGCTTGTCAGGGAGCGTTGCCATTCCGCTTCCAAAGTTTCCGCGTCCTGCGGATGAACCGCTTTGGCCCATCCACTGCCGAGCGTTTCTTTTTTGCCCAAACCAGTCAGTTCGCTCCAGCGCGGGCCAACCTCCAGGACCTCTCCCGCCGTGTTTGCGGTCCAGGGAACTTGCGGGTGAAGGTCAACCAGCGAGCGATAGTGCTCCTCGCTCGCTCGGAGAGTCTCTTCGGTCCTGCGAAGGTCGGTGATATCCACGATCGTCACGACCACGAACTTCTCCTCGGTCGGACCGGCGGGAATGCTCACACACCGCTTTTTCGTCAGGAGCGTGCGTGTCCCATCTGGCGTCGTGATTTGCTCTTCGAGCTCGTGGCCTTCGCCTGTCGAAAGAACGGCCCTGTCGAGCGAGACGATCCTATCTGCCTGCTCCCCCGGTAATATGTCGTGGTCCGTCCGTCCGATGAGCTGGTTCCGGTCTTTGCCGAGAAGGTCGCATGCCGCGTCGTTGATGAAGACGAACCGTGACGCATCGTCCTTGACAATCACCGGTTCGGCAATGCCATCCATAAGCCGGTGAAAGAGATCATGGGGTCTATGGGAGGGCGGTTCGGGCGTCGGTGCGTTCATGACACGACACTCAGACCGATGAGGCGCTGTATCGCATTGGAAGAAAGCCCCCGCAGGTTGTGCAACCTTGGTCAACTGATTGAGACTGCAAATTGTTCCCGGAGAAAGACACAGCCTCTCCTGCTGCAAGAATACACGCTTCTTAGACCGCCTCGAGCCGGCTGAACCGAACCGGGATGAGTTGCCGCGCCTCGAATTGCCCTTCCGAACCCTTGTCGATGACAGTCAGCACCTGTTCTTCCGAGCCCACAGGAAGAACTAGGCGGCCCATTGGCTTGAGCTGCTCGAGTAAAGCCTGGGGCGGCTTCTCAGCCGCCGCCGTGACCAAGATCTTGTCGAATGGAGCGTGCTCAGGCCAGCCGCGGGAACCGTCGCCGATACGAATACCCACATTAGACATGCCGAGGCCGTGCAGGAGAGCCTCGGCATGGCTTGCGAACTCCTCAATGATCTCGACGCTCCAAATTCGCCCGGCGAGTTGCGCGAGGATTGCGGTTTGGTAGCCCAGGCCAGTGCCGATTTCGAGCACGGCCTCATGCGGTTGGGGGGCAAGGAGATCGGTCATGAGAGCGACCATGAAGGGCTGCGACACGGTTTTATCAAAGCCGATCGGAAGCGGCATGTCCTGGTAGGCAAAGGGCGCAGCCGGGACCGGCACGAAAAGATGCCGGGGCACCCGCAGCATCGCTGCCATCACCCGTTCATCGAGCGCCGCCTTGCCGAGTTCTTCGCTTGCAAGGTCGGCATAGATTGCGACAACCTCGACCATGTGCCTGCGCAGAACCGCGAGATGCTCTTCGTTCATTGGCTTCATGAGGGCGGGCTCTCCTCAGCCAGTCGGTCGGCAAATGGGCCTCTCGACATTAAAGGGTGACCGACATGCAATAGCAAGATCAAATGGCAACAATGGGCTGAGCGATCCGGCGCGTCGTAGGCAATCTCAGAAGGTGTAAGCCGACGGTCGCGCAAGCGCGGACAGAGCATCGGGGATTTGTCAAAGCGACAATAATCTTGTGAAAGACCCGATACTAGGGCACAATTTGTGAGTGCGGCGCTATCTCGACTCCGGCCGTCTTGCGCCGAGAGTTCGTGGGCGAAAGGTCGGCGTCGATGCATCAGGGGTTCTTTCTTCTGTTCGCTACGGTGTCCGTGGTCACAGCCCTGACGCTGGTCCTGGCGCGAAATCCGGTTCACAGCGCATTGGCGCTGATGGCGTGCTTCCTGCAGATTTCGGCAATCTTCGTCATGCTCGGTGCGCCGCTGCTCGCGGTCATCCAGATCTTCGTCTATGTCGGCGCGATCATGGTCCTGTTCCTGTTCGTGATCATGATGGTCGACGTGCGCGAAGCGGTGCTGCAGCGCTTCATGCCGGGCGGCAACCTGCCGGCGCTCGCGCTGCTCGTCCTGCTCGGTGCCGAGATGGTCGTGCTGGTGCTCTGGAGCGATCGCTTCACCGCAACGCCGCCCGTTGCCGAGCGCGGCGGCGATGCGATCAGGGATCTTAGCAAGACGCTCTTCTCCGACTATCTCCTGCCGTTCGAAGTCGCCTCGGTCATCCTGCTCGCGGCCCTCGTCGGCGCCATCGTGCTGGCGCGGAAGGAACCTGGCTGATGGTCCCGCTCTGGTGGTCGATCCTGCTCGGAGTGGCCCTGTTCGTGATCGGGGCTGGGGGCGTCCTGTTGAGGCGCAATATCCTGATCGTGCTGATGTCGCTGGAGCTCCTGCTCAATTCGGTCAACATCAATTTCATCGCCTTCGCCCAGTACTACGACGACTTCCGCGGACAGATCTTCGCGATCTTCGTCATCGCGATCACCGCGGCGGAGGTTGCCGTGGCCCTCGGCATATTGGTCGCGCTGGTGAGGAACAAGTCCACCCTCAAGGTAGACGACGTCACCATTATGAAAGGATAGCGGCTTGGACCCGGTGATATCGACCCGGCCGCTGCTCGCCGTCGCCGTCGCCGGACTGGCGGCCCTCGCCATCCTCTTTCTCAACAAGCGCGAGAAACTCCGCGACGCGGTATCGCCGGTCGCGGCGGTCGCCATGTTTGCGGTCGTCGTCTCCATGGCGCCGACGGTACTGGCCGGCGGCACTGTCGAACTGCGCCTGTTCGAGATCCTGCCGGGGATCGACTTCGCGTTCCGCGCCGATGCGCTCGGCATGGTGTTCGCCACGGTCTCGTCGCTTCTGTGGATCGTGGCCGCGGTCTATTCAATCGGTTACATGCGTCATTTGCACGAGCATGCGCAGACCCGCTTTTTCGCATGCTTCGCCACCAGCCTCGCGGCCGCGGTGGGCGGCGCCTTCGCCGCGAATCTGTTCACGTTGGTTGTCTTCTACGAGGTGCTGAGCCTCGTCACCTATCCGCTCGTCTACCACCACGAGGACGAAGACGGATGGCGGGGCAGCCGCAAGTATCTCGTCTATCTGATGGGCGCCTCGAAGAGCGTGCTTCTCGCTGCCTTGGCGCTGACCTACCACATCGCCGGGTCGCTCGACTTCGTGGCGGGCGGGCTGCTGGCCGGCGCCAATGCCTCGGCGACGCTGCTCGCGGTCGTCTATTTCTGCTATCTTTTCGGCTTCGCCAAGGCGGCCGTAATGCCGATGCACGCCTGGCTGCCCGCCGCAATGGTGGCGCCGACGCCGGTCAGCGCGCTCCTGCATGCCGTGGCGGTCGTGAAAATGGGCGTCTTCTGCGTGCTGCGGGTGATCTTTCACGTCTTTGGTGTCGGCATGGTCGGGGAACTGGGCCTAGGCATCGCCACGGCCTATCTGGTTTCGTTCACCATCCTGATGGCGTCGGTGTACGCGCTGACGCGGGACGACCTGAAGGCGAGGCTCGCCTATTCGACCGTCAGCCAGCTCTCCTACATCGTCTTGGGCGCGGTACTGCTATCGCCCCTGGCGATGGTCGGCGGCATCATCCACATCGCGGCGCATGCATTCTCCAAGATCACGCTCTTTTTCTGCGCGGGATCGATCTATTGTGCGTCCGGAAAACGCAATATCAGCGACATGGCCGGCATCGGCCGCAGGCTTCCCTGGACGATGGGGGCATTCTTCGTCGCGTCGCTGAGCATGATCGGGATCCCGCCGACGGCAGGTTTCGTCAGCAAGTGGTATCTGGCGGAGGGCTCGGTAGAGGCCGGGCAGATGGCTTTCCTGGCCGTGCTGCTCGCAAGTTCGGTCCTCAACGCCGCCTATTTTCTGCCGGTCAGCTACACCGCCTTTTTCGAGTCGGAGACCAAGGAGAGCCGGGCGCCGGTTCGCGAAATCCCGCTGGTCACGATCCCGCTGGTCGCGACCGCGATCCTCTCAGTGCTGATGGGCATCTTCCCTTACTATTTCCTCACCCTCGCGGACGGAGTGATCCGATGATCAAGCCTGTCGTCGTTTTCTTTGGTGACGCGCAATATGCGAGGCTGCGCCGGCGGCTGTTCTATCTGGTGCTCGTCCTGATCTTCGTCGCCGACTTCCTGGTTCGCCGCGACCACGCCGAATACCTGTGGGAGCGCCTGCCGGGCTGGTCGGCGGCGTACGGCTTCGGCTCCTGCGTGCTGCTCATCTTCGTTTCCAAGTTTCTCGGCCACCGCGCCGGGCTGATGCGGCGCGAGGACTATTATGACTGATTTCGTCCACCCGGCCTTCATCTTCATTCTGGGCGCTCTGCCGATCCCGTTCTTCACGGGACCGGTGCGTAAAGCTTATCTCGTGCTGATCCCGGTACTGGCGGTCGTCGTCGTCCTGGCGATAGAGCCCGGCAGTTATGGCGAGACGCAGTTCCTCGGCCAGGAAATTCTGATTGCAAAGGTCGACCAGCTCAGCAGCGTCTTCGCTACCGTCTTCACCATCATGGCGCTGATCGGGACGGTCTATGCATTGCACCTTTCCGGCGCCGGCCAGCATGTAGCCGCCTTCGTCTATGTCGGCAGCGCGCTCGGGGTGGTGTTCGCAGGCGACTATCTGACCCTCTATCTGTTCTGGGAGGGCATGGCATTCGCGTCGGCTTATCTCGTCTTCGCTCAAGGAGGGGGACAGGCGATCCGCGCTGCCTTTCGGTATCTCATGGTCCACGTCACCGGCGGCGTCATCCTGCTCGGTGGAATTCTGCTCCATGGGGCTGCCGCAGGCTCGCTGCTCTTCGGTTCGGTCGAGGGCGCTTTGGACGCGGGTACCTATCTCATTCTTGCCGGCTTCCTGCTCAACGCGGCGGTGCCGCCGCTCAATGCCTGGCTGACCGATGCCTACCCGGAGGCGACCGTCACCGGCGCGGTGTTCATGAGCGCCTTCACGACCAAGACCGCCGTCTACGTGCTGGCACGGGCGTTTCCGGGTATCGAACTGCTGGTCTGGCTCGGCACGGTGATGGCGCTCTACGGCGTCATTTATGCGGTGCTGGAAAACGACTGCCGCCGCCTTCTTGCCTATCATATCGTCAGTCAGGTGGGCTACATGGTCGCGGGCATCGGCATCGGCACCGAGCTGGCGGTGAACGGGGCCACCAGTCACGCCTTCGCGCACATCCTTTACAAGGGGCTTTTGTTCATGGGTGCCGGGGCGGTGATCTACGTCACCGGCCGGCGCAAGCTCACCGAGCTTGGCGGGCTCTACAAGGCAATGCCGCTGACGGTAGCGCTCTATATGATCGGCGCCTTTGCGATCTCGGCATTTCCGTTCTTCTCGGGTTTTGTCAGCAAATCGATGGTGATAGCCGCTGCAGGGCAGGATCATCGCGCGCTGGTGATGCTCGCGCTGACGATGGCGTCGTCCGGGACGTTCCTGCACACCGGGCTCAAGCTCCCCTATTACATGTTTTTCGGTACCGACCGGGGGCTGCAGGCACGGGAGCCACCCGGCAACATGCTGGTCGCGATGGGCATGGCGGCGGCGCTCTGCATCGCCATCGGCGTATTCCCCGGCCCGCTCTACGCGCTTCTGCCCTATCCTGTTGATTTCGAGCCATATACCGGCGTCCACGTGACCGAAAGCCTCGGGATCCTGATGTTCACGGCTTTGGGCTTCGTGATCTTCCTTCGGGCGCTCGATCCCGAGAACACGATCAGCCTCGACATCGACTGGTTCTATCGCAAGGGCGCCCGCGCCTTCATGTGGTTCGCAGAAAGACCGTTGGCGCGGTATGAGAAGGCGGTCAGCGACGTGTCGGAGACTGCGGTACTGCCCTTCCTGCACGGCTCGGCGCGCACGGGGGTGCGGCTCGATCTCAATGGCGTGGACGGCGTTGTGAATGGTTTCGCCCGATCGATCCTTGACGGCGGCAGCGTATTGCGACGTTGGCAGACCGGCGTCGTCACCCATTACGTGCTGGCGATGATCGCCGGCCTGATCGCGGCCATCCTCGTCTTTGCGGTGGTGTGGAGGTAGGCACGATGTCGATCCCGCTGCTGAGCCTCATCGTCTTCCTGCCCGTCGCCGGGGCGGCGGTGGTGGTGTTCATGCGCAGCGACGATGCGGTGCGGTGGACGGCGCTCGGTTTCGGGATTGTCGATCTCGCTCTCTGCATAGTTATGCTGGCCGGTTTCGACACGACGACGCACGAAATGCAGTTCACCGAGAGCCGTCCCTGGGTGCCCGCGCTCGGGATCACTTATACACTCGGCGTCGACGGCATCAGCGCGCTCTTCCTGTTCCTGACGGCGCTTTTGAGCTTGATCTCCGTGCTCGCTTCCTGGGTGGCGGTCGACCGCAAGGTGAAGGAGTTCATGGTCAGCCTGCTGATCATGCAGGCGCTGATGCTCGGTGTCTTCTGCGCGCTCGACCTGTTCCTGTTCTACGTCTTCTGGGAGGCGATGCTTATTCCGATGTATCTGATCATCGGCGTCTGGGGCGGCGAAGGCCGGGTCTATGCTGCGTTCAAGTTCTTCCTCTACACGCTGGCCGGCAGCATCCTCTTCCTGATCGGCGTCATCGTGCTCTATTTCCAGGGGGGCGAGACCTTCGACATACTCGCCCTGACGGCGCAGGATCTGCCCTTCGGCGTTCAGTCCTGGCTGTTCTTCGCCTTCCTGGTGGCCTTCGCCGTCAAGGTGCCGATGGTGCCGGTGCACACCTGGCTGCCGGACGCACATGTCCAGGCGCCGACGGCGGGCAGCATTATTCTCGCCGGCGTGCTCCTGAAGATGGGCGCTTACGGGTTCCTGCGCTTCTCGCTGCCGATGCTGCCGGAAGCATCGCTCTATTATTCGACGCTTATGCTCGTGCTTTCGGCTGTTGCGATCGTTTATGGCGGTCTGCTGGCCCTGGCTCAGGACGACCTGAAAAAGCTGGTGGCCTATTCCAGCATCAGCCATATGGGATTTGTGACGCTCGGGATTTTCGCGCTGAATCTGCGCGGGCTCGAGGGCAGCATCCTGCAGATGTTCAACCACGGGATAACGACTGGCGCATTGTTCCTGTTCGTGGGCCTGATCTACGAGCGCACGCATACCCGCAGCATCGCGAATTACGGCGGGCTGATGAAGGCGGCACCCGTCTATACCGCCTTTCTTGCGCTCTTTACCCTGTCTTCGATGGCGCTGCCGGGGACGAACGCTTTCGTCGGCGAACTGCTGGTGCTGTCAGGCGGGTTTGCGGCAAACCTCGCCGCGGGCGCCGCGGCCGTAGTGGGTGCGTTGCTGAGTGCCGCCTACCTGCTCGGCATGTACGGGAAAGTGGCGCTTGGTCCGCCGAATGTGAGTGCCAGGTACAAGATAAACGACGTGAACGGCCGCGAGCTAGCTGCCATTCTGCCGCTCGCCGTCTTTGTGCTCTGGGTCGGGCTCTATCCGCGACCGTTCCTCGGGATCATCGACGCGTCGGTGCGAAATCTGCTGGTGCAGGTACACGGTGAAGGGAGCGGTCAATGACTGCTGCCGCGCTTCTCCAATGGGCCCTGGCGAGCGTCCCCGAGATCATCGTGGTCACCGGTGCCTGCATCCTGCTGATTGTCGGAGAGCTTGTGCGCAAGGGGCGGGACGAACTGCTCCTGTGGGCTTCGGTCGCGATCGTGCTCCTCGCCGCGGTGGCCACGCTCATGCTGGCAGGCGAGATACGGCCGGCCTATGCGGGCATGTTCATTTCCGACCGCTTCGCCGTCTTTTTCAAGTTGTTGTTTTATCTGGCGACCATCCTGACCTTTTTCCTGTCGCGGAAATACGCCGAGATCGAGGGGATCGGCAGGAGCGAATATTATGTCCTGCTGCTCTTCGCCCTTGCGGGGATGATGATCATGGCCTCGTCGATCGACCTTCTGTCGATCTATGTAGGTCTCGAGCTGATGGTGCTCTGCACCTATGTGCTGACAGGCTTCCTGCGCAAAGAGCGGCGGTCGAACGAGGCGGCGTTGAAATATGTGATCCTCGGCGCAGTCTCGACGGCGATTTTCCTTTATGGCGTTTCGCTCATCTACGGGCTCACCGGTACGACCCAACTGGACCGGATGGCTGAGGCGGTGAGCGGCGGTCCGCTCGATCCCGCCCTGCTGCTGGCGGTCGTTTTCATCGTTGCGGGGCTCGTCTTCAAGATCGGGGCCGTGCCGTTCCATATGTGGGTGCCGGACGTCTATGAAGGCGCGCCGACGACGATCACTGCCTTCATGTCGGTCGCGCCCAAGGCGGCCGGGTTCGCAGTGATTCTCCGGGTGTTCCTCAATCCGCTTGTCGAGGTCTCGAACGCCTGGATCATCGTCGCAGCCATTGCGGTGGCAACGATGGCGCTCGGCAGTTTCGTGGCGCTGGTGCAGGATAATTTCAAGCGCCTGCTCGCCTATTCCAGCATCGCCCATGCGGGTTTTGCTATTTTCGGAGTGGTGGCCGGCGGCCAGGACGGGATCGCCAGCGTGATGCTCTATCTGCTTATCTACACTTTCATGAATCTCGGCATTTTCGGCGCCGTGATCATGATGCGGAACGGCGATCTATCCGGCGAGGTCATCGAAGACTACGCAGGTTTCGCCAAGTTCCATCCCGGGCTCGCGCTTCTGATGCTCCTTTATCTCTTCTCGCTCGCCGGCATCCCGCCGACGGCAGGTTTCTTCGCCAAGTTCTACGTGCTGGTCGCGCTGGTGGAGCGAGGTTTCGTCGTGCTGGCGGTGATCGCAGTCCTGCTCAGCGTCGTCGCCGCCTATTTCTATATCCGCATCGTGATGGTGATCTACATGCGCGAGCCGGAAAGGACGTTCGAACCTGCGCTGACGCCGCTCGTCCGTGCCACGCTCGCCTTCACAGCCGCCGGCACCATCGGCATCGGCCTGTTTCCGGCGTGGTTCCTGAGGCTTGCTCAACAGTCGGCTTTCGGGGGGTAAGGCGGGTCCTCGCTGCTGTATCGTCGATTGCTGCAGGCGGGCCAATTCGAATCATACATTACTAATCAATTGGATTTGCATTGATCCGCCCGACGGCATAGACTCGCCTTCGAGGAAAAGGATTGCCCAGACCGCCTCTCGGGGCGCCGGCATCCCCGGTTCCGAAGGGACCGATCGCGGCTGAGAAAAGCCGCTGATTGGCCAAGGCCAAACGCTATGACGGCAATGGAGTTCCTGCCGGTTCTGTTCATGGTTACCGGGATAGTCCTGGTGGCGACGGCGACGCTTTCCGTCTCCTCGCTGCTGCGTCCGTCCAATCCCTATCCCGAAAAGAACGCCCCTTATGAATGCGGTATGGAAGCGGCGGGCGAGGCCGCGGGCGGCCGCTTCCGGGTTCCTTTCTTTATCCTCGCCATCCTCCTCGTGGTCTTCGATGTCGAAGCGATGTTTCTCTTTCCCTGGGCGGTCGTCCTGAAGGAGATCGGCATCGTCGGCTATATCGAGATGTTCGTCTTCATGCTGCTGCTGCTTGTGGGCTTCGCCTATGCCTGGCTGAAGGGGGCGCTGGAATGGCAGGAATAAACGACGCGATCCGCGACAGCGTACTGTTCACCACGGCCGACAGCATCATCGGTTGGAGCCGGAGGTCGGCCTTGTGGCCCGAAACCTTCGGCATTGCCTGCTGCGCCATCGAAATGATCTCGGCCGGCTGCGCGCGCTACGACCTCGACCGGTTCGGCGTGGTGTTCCGGCCTTCTCCGCGGCAATCCGACGTGATGATCATCGCCGGCACGGTCACGCGGAAATTCGCGCCCGTCGTGCGGCGGCTTTACGACCAGATGCCGGAACCGCGCTGGGTGATTGCGATGGGGACCTGCGCGATTTCGGGCGGGGTCTACAACACCTATGCCGTGGTGCAGGGATCGGAAACCTTCGTCCCCGTCGACGTGCATGTGCCGGGCTGTCCGCCGAGGCCGGAGGCGCTGATGCACGGCTTTCTCCTCCTTCAGGAGAAGATCAGGAGGTCCCGCGCCCTCACCGGGTCGCCACTGGGACGGGTTGTAGCATCATGACCGGGGAGTGGCGTGTCGATCTCGAGGCGATCATCGGGAGCTTCGCGGGAGCAGTCGAGAATCTCGGCGCCGCGCATGGTATCTGCGCCTTTGCCGTCCAACCGGAGCAGATCGTCGCCTTCTGTCGATTCCTGAAAGAACACCCGGCGCTTGAGTTCGATTTCCTCTCCGACATATGCGGCGTCGATCACTACCCCGAAACGCCGCGTTTCGAGACGGTTTACCACCTCTATTCGCTGAAGAACAAATGGCGCGTGCGCATCAAGTGCCGGCTCGGCGATCCACCGCATGTTCCCTCTGTTGCAGGAGTCTGGCGCACCGCCAACTGGCATGAACGCGAGGCCTGGGACATGTACGGCATCCGTTTCGAGGGGCATCCCGATCTGCGCCGCATCTATATGTGGGAAGGCTTCGAGGGCTTTCCGCAGCGCAAGGATTTTCCCTTGAGGGGCTACAAGGACAAACTGAACCCCTTCGGTGCCGAGGGGCCCCCGCCGACGCAGCCGGACCTCGCCACCAGAGATATACCGCAAGGAGGCCGTCAGACGCCGGAGAGTTGAGATGACCGAAGTCACCGAGCTCATGAGGCCGGGAGGCGAAGCGCTCAATACCAAGGAGGTGCTTCTCAATCTCGGTCCGCAACACCCGAGCACCCATGGGGTTCTGCGGCTCGTGCTCCAACTCGACGGCGAATATGTCGAACGCGTCGACCCGCATATCGGATATCTGCACCGCGGCACCGAAAAACTGGCGGAGAGCTTCACCTATACCCAGATCTTCCCGCTGACCGACCGGCTCGACTATCTCTGTCCGCCTTCGAACAACCTGGCCTTCGCGCTCGCCGTGGAGAAGCTGCTCGGCATAGAGGCCCCGATCCGAGCGCAATATATCCGCGTGATGATGGCCGAACTCGCACGGATTTCAGGCCATCTCCTGATCACCGGCGCGCTGCCGATGGACCTGGGCGCCATGACGGCGCTGCTTTACGCCATGCGCGAGCGCGAAATGATCATGGACCTATTGGAGATGATCACCGGTGCGCGCATGCACACGTCCTACTGCCGCGTCGGCGGAGTACGCGAGGACCTGCCCGACGGGTTCGTTCCGAAGATCAGGGAGTTCTGCGAGATCTTCCCGAACAGGATCCGCGACTACGAGCGCCTGATTGAGAACAATCGGGTGTTTCTCAGCCGCACGCAGGGGATAGGCGTGATCTCCGCAAAGGACGCGATCGACCTCGGCTTGAGCGGGCCGAACCTGCGTGCCTCCGGCGTCGACTGGGATATCCGGCGCGACGAACCCTATGAAATCTACGATCGGCTCGATTTCAACGTCATCACGCGCGAGGAGGGCGATTGCTATGCGCGCTGGCTTTGCCGCGTCGACGAGATGCGCGAGAGCATCCGCCTTATCGAACAATGCATGGAGCAGATGCCGGAGGGGTCGTTTCAGGTCGATATCCCGACGATCGCCTTCCCCGTGGACAAAGAGCGCGTGCATTGCTCGATGGAGGCCCTGATCCAGCATTTCGATCTCTCCGCCTATGGCTTCGACGTACCGAAAGGCGAGGTCTATGCGGCCATCGAGGCGCCTAAAGGAGAACTCGGCTTCTACATCATCAGCGACGGATCGCCGAAGCCGTTCCGCATGAAAGTGAGGGCGCCTTCCTTCGTCAATCTTCAGGCGCTCTTCGGCGTCACCAACGCACGCTACCTCGCCGACATGATCGCCGTGCTCGGCAGTCTCGACCCGGTGATGGCGGAGGTGGACAAGTAGCAGGGAGGATCGGACGCGATGACCATGCGCGAAGAGATCGAGGCGGCGGCGGCGCGATACCCCGAACGGCGGTCGGCGATCATGCCCGCGCTCATGATCGCGCAGAAGGAGCATGGTCATCTGCCCGGGTCGGTGCTCGAAGACGTCGCCGAAATCCTCGGCGTCGAACGCGTCTGGGTCTATGAACTGGCGACCTTCTACACGCTCTTCCATACCGAGCCGATCGGCAGGTTTCACCTGCAACTCTGTGACAATGTCTCCTGCATGCTGTGCGGATCCGAGGCGCTGCTGAAGCACCTGGAAACGACACTGGGGATCAGGAAGGGAGAAACCACCCCGGACGGTGCGTTCACGCTTTCGACCGTCGAATGTCTCGGGGCCTGCGAAATGGCTCCGGTGATGCAGGTCGGCGACGATTACCACGGCAACCTTGATACCGCGCGGCTCGATGCGCTGCTGGAGAGCTTCCGCGCGGCTGAGCGGGCGGCAAACATCGAGCGCGCTGCTGCGCCGGCGCCAGGGGAGTAAGCCATGTTCGAGCCGGTCCTGCTCAGGAATGTCGATGTGCCGGACGGTCATCTGCTGTCGACCTATGAGGCCGGCGGCGGCTACCGGGCGCTCCGGAAGGCGCTCGGCGAATATACGCCCGAGGAGATCGTCGACCTCGTCAAGGAATCCAACCTGCGCGGCCGCGGGGGTGCCGGGTTCCCGACGGGCATGAAGTGGAGCTTCGTGCCGAAAGCGGCCGGCAAGCCGAAATATCTCTGCTGTAACGCAGATGAAGGGGAACCCGGCACCTTCAAGGACCGCATCATCATGGAGCGCGACCCGCATCAGCTCATTGAGGGGCTGGCGGTCAGCGCCTATGCAATCGGGGCCGAGACGGCTTACGTCTACATTCGTGGAGAATATGTGACGGCTATTCGCCGTATGGAACAGGCGATCGCCGAGGCACATGAAAACGGCTATCTGGGCACCGGCATTCTCGGCTCGAACTTCAATTTCATGGTCTACATCCATCGCGGTGCCGGCGCCTATATCTGCGGCGAGGAGACCGCAATGCTCGAGTCACTTGAGGGCAAGCGGGCGCAGCCGCGACTGAAGCCGCCGTTTCCTGCCGTGGCCGGGCTCTACGCCAGCCCCACCGTCATCAACAATGTCGAGACGCTTGCCTGCGTGCCGCATATCGTGATGCGCGGACCGGCGTGGTTTCGCGGCATAGGGCCGGACAGGAGCCCCGGCCCGAAGCTCTACTGCCTCAGCGGTCAGGTTCGCAAACCCGGCCTCTACGAGCTGCCGATGGGCATATCGCTGCAGGAACTCGTCGAGGAGCACGCCGGCGGACCCCTGCCGGGGCGAAAGGTCAAGGCGGTGATTCCCGGTGGGGTATCGGCACCGGTTATCCCGGCGAGCGAGCTCGAGGTGGACATGGATTTCGACTCGCTTGCTGCCGCCGGCTCGATGCTCGGCTCGGCAGGCGTGGTCGTGATCGACGACTCCACCTGCATGGTCAAGCTCGCCGCGCGGATCATCGAGTTCTTCCACCATGAGTCCTGCGGCAAGTGCACGCCATGCCGGGAAGGTTTGGACTGGGCCGTGAAAGTTCTGCGCCGCATCGAGGCAGGCGAGGGTGAAACCGGCGACCTGGAGCAGTTGGAGATGCTCTGCAAGGGTATTTTCGGCAACACGTTTTGTGCCCTGGGCGACGGTGCGGCCATGGGCTTGCGGGCCGCGCTCAAGCATTTCCGCGAGGAATTCGTCGTCCATATCGAAGAGCGGAGGTGCCCTTTCCACTGAAACGGGCACCCGACCGGTCCGGGAGGAAGTATGGTCAAGGTCACGATCGACGAACAAATGCTGGAGGTCGAGGCTGGCTCCACGGTGCTCGCCGCCGCCGAACGCCTGGGCATCGACATTCCCACCTTCTGCTATTGGAAGCGCCTGCCGCCACTCGCCTCGTGCCGCATGTGTCTGGTGGAGATCGAGGGACTGCGGCGGCTGCAGCCGGCCTGCGCGACCGTGGCATCGGACGGCATGGTGGTTCGGACCAATACGCCGCTGATCGAGGAAACGCGCTCGTCGATGCTCGACATGCTGCTCGCCAATCACCCGCTCGATTGCCCGATCTGCGACAAGGGAGGCGAGTGCGAACTTCAGGACATGGTCATGGCGTATGGGCCCGGCGAAAGCCGGTTTCGCGACCCAAAACGCGTGTTCCATTCGAAGGACATCCGTCTGAGCCCGGTCATCATCATGAATGTCAATCGGTGCATCCAATGCCAGCGCTGCGTGCGCATGTGCGAGGAGGTCGTGGGCGCGGTGGCGCTAGGCACGGTGGAAAAGGGCATGGACACCGCCGTCACCGGCTTCGAGGGGAGTCTTGCGAGCTGCGACCAGTGCGGCAATTGCGTCGAGGTCTGCCCGGTCGGCGCGCTGATGAGTTTCCCCTATCGCTACCGGGCACGGCCCTGGGATCTCGCCGAGACCGACACGATCTGCCCGCATTGCGGCACCGGATGCCAGCTCACCGTCGGAGCGCGCAAAGGCGAGTTCATGCGGGTCCGCTCTGACTGGGAACATGGCGTCAATCGCGAAACGCTCTGCGTGCGCGGCCGCTTCGGCCTCGACTTCATCGAAAGCCGGGATCGCATCAAGCGGCCGATGATCCGCCGCGACGGCGCGCTGACGGCGGTGTCATGGGAGGAGGCGGGCGATTTTGTCCGCCAGCGCATCGGTGTAATGGAGGGCAAGGCCGCCGGCGGGCTCATCTCGCCGCGTCTGCCGAACGAGGTGCTCTACCAGTTCCAGAAACTGATGCGGACAGTGTTCCGCACCAATAACGTCGACTGCTCGTCGCGTTGGTCCACACCCCTCGACATCCTGGCGCCGCTGGTGGCAAGCTTTTACAGCCGCGGCCCTCTCGAACAGGTGATCGGCAAGGACTGCGTGCTCATCATCGGCGGCAACGTGACCGAGGAGAACCCGGTCACCGAATACCTCCTGCGCGATGCCGCGCGCCGGCAGCATACCCGCTTGCTCATGCTTTCGGCGCGGCCATCGCGGCTCGATGCCGATGCGGCGGCGGTCCTTCGCGCCCATCCCGGCGGCGAGGCTCGGAGCCTTGCCGCGGTCGTGGCTGCTCTCGTGGCCGTGACCGATCAGGGCTTGCCGGGCGATATCCTTGCGATGACCAGCGGGACGATCACCGGGTCCGACGCCAATGACGCGTTGGACCGTCTGGTTTCAACGCTCAAGGAAGGTCGGAGCGTCACCCTCCTGGTAAGCGTCGATCTGCTGAGATCACCGCTGGCACGGGAGACGCTGCAGCAGCTGGGCAATCTTCTCCAACTCCTGCGCCTGCTCGGCAAGGAACCCTCTCTGCAGTTTCTCTTCGATCGTGCCAATCAGATGGGCGCCTGGGACATGGGTGTTCTGCCCGGAGTTTTGCCGGGCCTTGGCCCTGTCGCCGATGAGGCGACGCGCACGGAGTTCGCACGGAGCTGGGGCGCGGAGATCCCCCGCGAACCGGGCGCCGGTTTCGATGCGATGCTGGAACTCTGCGTAAACGGGCGGATGGGCGTCCTCTATGTGGTCGGAAGCGACCCGCTGATGTCCTATCCCGACCGGGAGTTCGTCGAGCGCGCACTCGGTACCGCCAATCTTCTGATCGTGCAGGACGCGTTTCTGACCGATACGGCGGGACTGGCCGACGTCGTGCTGCCCGCAGCCGGTTACGGCGAAGAATCCGGGACCTTCACCAACAATGAAGGCCGGACCCAGGCGCTTCGAAAATTCCGCGAACCGGCTTTTGACGCCAGCAGCAATCTGGCGATCTTCGACTTTATCGCGGCGCTTCGGGAGCAGCCGCTGCAGCCATCGACCGAGACCGCCATCTTCGACGAGATGACCCGGTTGGTTCCCGCCTATGAAGGCTTGACGCGGGAAGGGCTTGGTGCCGACGGTGCCTTCACCACGTCAGCCCCGCAGCCATGGGCAAGCGGGTTCTTCGCTCCTCCGTCTGCTCCTGGGGTGACGGACGTGCTCCAGCTGATCACCGGCAACTGCCTGTTCCACAATGGCTATGTTTCCGAGCGCTCGGAAACCCTGAATTCGGTTGCAGACGACCCGTTTATCGAAATGAGCGCTCAGGATGCCGCGCGACTCGGCCTTTCGGACGGGGATCAGATGCTCGTGCGGTCCGCCCGGGGCGAGCTGACGGCGAAGCTCAAGGTCAACAGGCGCTTTCCGGACGGGCTCGCGTTCGTTCCCGAAAACTACCGCGCCCTGCGGCTCAACAGTCTGATGCGGCGGGGAGAGTATCCATGTCCGGTGGAGATCCGCGCCTGCGCGAGGCGCGCAGAATCCGCTCTGGAGGAAGACCGGGTCTGATTGCATCCGGATCTGCGGGGCAGAGGGGGTATTTGCTGCAGCCTTGCTGTTGATCGGGTCAACTCTAAGGCAATCTGCGGCAGGCGTTTTCGTCAGCGATAGTTGGCTCCGCAAATGTAGTCGTGCATGTCCCGCTCCGCTTGCAATGCCTCTTCGAGCCGGTGTTTGACCACGTCGCCGATGCTGACCACGCCGACGGCATCGTTGCCGTCCATGACCAGCACATGGCGCGTGCGCCGCTCGGTCATGATCGACATCACGAAGGGCAGGAAATCCTCCGTCGAGCAGGTCGCGACAGTGCGGTTCATGATTTCTCCCACCCGCATCAGCGGTGCTTCGGTGCCGTACTCGGCCACGGCATGGCAGCAGTCCCGCTCCGAGAGCGTGCCCAGGCATTCTCCTGGCGAACGGCCGACGACGACGAAGCCGATATTCCTGTCGCGAAACAGCCGCAATACTTCGACCATCGTGTGGTCCGGCGTGACCGAGACGATTTCGGGAGACTTGCTTCCCAGGATTTGGCAGATGTGCATCTGAGCCTCCAGTCCCTGCTTCGGCGCGACCCCGGCGCGCCTTCACTTTCGTCGAATATTCCGCCACCAATTGTACCCGCGCCGCTCGCTGGCTTGGACCAGAACATCCCGTTCGGTGTTCAGGCGCGCAGCGACGACACCGCCGCCGGTCATCGCCTTGCCCGGCTTGGCGAGCAGATCGTCACGGCCGATCACCAAGTCGCGCGAGGAGAAACTCGAAAATTCATATTGTTGGCCAAGAGCGATCGCGTCCGCCGGGCAGGCGTCCTCGCAGAGCCCACAGAAGAGACAGCGGGCCGTGTCGATCTCGAATTTGGCCGGGCGCCGGTTGCCCTTTTCATCCTCGTAGGGGACCACTTCGATGCAGTCGCAGGGACAGATTCGCGCGCAGAGCTCGCAGGCGACGCATTTGATCTCTCCCTCGGCGTCACGTTTGAGGAAATGGTGCCCGCGATAACGCGAATAGGGCAGCCACTTCTCCTTGTCCGGATATTGCATGGTGACGGGTCTGGAGAACATGTAGCCGAAGGTCAAAGCCAAACCATTCGCCAGATCGGCGAAGAAGGCCCAGCCGATCCATCTTCCAGCTTTGTCCAGTGCGTGCGACATGGCCGCCTCGCTGCGGCTCCTGAGAGTCGTCTGCATGTCCGCGCCCGGAGTTTCCGGGCGGCATGCATCAAGAAAAAACAACACCGCTGATGATTATGTTCGCCAAAGACAGTGGAAGCAAGACCTTCCAGCCGATCGCCATCAGTTGGTCATAACGGTAGCGGGGGAAGGTAAAGCGGAACCACATGAACAGATAGACGAAGAAGGCAACCTTCAGCAAAAACCAGAGGAGCGGCGGCAGCGGGATGAGCACGCCGTTCCACCCGCCGAAGAACAGGATCACGGTAAGGACCGACACCAGCACCATCACGACATATTCGCTGACCATGAACAAGGCGAAGCGGATGCCGCTATATTCGGTGTGGAAGCCGGCTCCCAGATCGCCTTCGGCTTCCGCCAGGTCGAAAGGAATTCGCTGCGCTTCTGCAAGTCCTGCGACGAAGAACACGAAAAACCCGATCGGCTGATAAACGATATTCCAGACGTCGGTTTGCGCCCGCACGATGTCGAGCAGGCTCATGGATTGCGCCAGCATGACGACGCCGATCACCGCGAAACCCATCGGAATTTCGTAGCTGATCATTTGCGCGCAGGTCCGCAGAGAACCAAGCACGGCATATTTGCTGTTGGCCGCCCAGCCGCCGAAGATGACGCCATAGACCTCCAGCCCGATCACCGCGAAGACGAAAAGCAGCGCTACGTTCAGGTTGGAAATGTAGAGCGTGATCTCGTTGCCGAGGACCGAAACGGTTTCGCCGAAGGGGATCGCGGCAAACACCACGAAGGGCGGGGCAAGCGCCAGGATCGGAGCCAGTTTGAACAGGAAGCGGTCGGCTTCGGCCGGGATGTGATCCTCCTTGGTCAGGAGCTTGATCCCGTCCGCGACCGGCTGCAGCAATCCGTGCCAGCCCACGCGCATCGGTCCCATCCTCTGCTGCATGTGCCCGGCGATCTTGCGTTCCAACCAAGTCAGCGGCAGGGGCAGCAACAGCAGGATCGCGATCAGCAAGGCGACCTTGAAGACTATCACGCCGAGGGCGACGATAAGTTCCATGACTTTGCGTCCGTTGCCCAGCCCCGCGCGTGCTGTCGGACGCGCAAAGCACGTGGCACCTTGGATCGCTGCATGACATCATCCTTGGCGGTTAGGTCCCTAAGGCAGCATGCAGCAGCGCGCTTTGCGCACCTGTCAGCCTCACGGTACAGCCGTCACGCTCTACTTGCAATGAGGCGGCAGAAACCGGCGCCGACAGCATCCGCGCGGTCGCTTGCTTCCTTGTTCACTCCCATTCTCCTACAACCACTTCCACACACAGAGGAGTCCTGCCATGAGCGAAGATGCCTTCAATATGTCGATCCGCAAGTTCCTGAAGGAAGTCGGAGTCACCTCGCAGCGAGAGATCGAGGAGACGGTGCGCAAGCGGCAGATCGCAGGCAAGACGTTGAACGTCCGCATGACGCTAACGGCGGAAGGCACCGGCCTCAATCATGTGGTGGCGGGTGAAATCGAGCTGCCATAACTCGAAAACGGGAAGCCCGGTGTCCCCGCCACTTTGCCTTGAACGCTAGCTCGCCGCCCGGAATGGCTTTGCCAGCGACGCCGGGAAATGCAGCGTCAGCAATTGGCGATTTTGCGAGATGATCACGAGAACTATGATAGTCGCGAGATAGGGAAGCGCCGAGAGCAGCTCCGAAGGGACTGCGATGCCGAGGGCCTGGCCCTGCAGCTGCAGGATCGTCATGCCGCCGAACAGCCAGGCGCCGATCAGGACGCGCAGCGGCCGCCATGTCGCAAAGACGACCAGTGCCAGCGAGATCCAGCCCTTGCCGGCCGTCATGTTTTCCACCCAGAGCGGCGTGTAGGCGACCGAGAGATATGCCCCGGCAAGGCCAGCCATCAGACCACCGAACAGCACCGCCAGATATCTGATCCTGATGACGGGATAGCCGATCGCGTGCGACGTTTCGGGCGACTCTCCGATGGTGCGCAAGATGAGGCCGCCCTTGGTGCGGTAAAGGAACCAGGTGATGAGGCCGAACATCGCGATTGCCAGATAGACCATCGGATCGAAGCGGAAGAACATCGGCCCGATCACCGGGATATCGGAGAGAAAGGGGACATGGACGCGCTTCAGCGCATCGATCGGCGCACTGCCGAAACCGCGCCCGAGAAAGGCCGAAACCCCCGACCCGAATATTGCGAGCGCCAGGCCGGCAGCATATTGGTTGGTCAGAAACGTCAGCGCCAGCACCCCGAAGAGAAGCGAGGTGGCGGCACCGGCGAGTGCCCCGGCTGCGATGGCTACGGGCATCGGCAGGCCGGCGATCACCGCCCAGAAGGCGAAGGCCGCCCCCATCAGCATCATGCCCTCGAGGCCCAGGTTGAGCACGCCGGACTTCTCGACGACGAGCTCGCCAAGGGCTGCGAATATCAGTGGCGTCGCCGCGATAATGGTCCCGGTGAAAATGGCAATGAAAAGATCCATCAGGCGTGCTCCGGAAGGCGAAGTCGGTAGTAGATGAAGAAATCGGCGGCCAGCAGGAAGAACAGGAGGATGCCCTGGAAGATGCGGGTGAGCGCCGCCGGCAGGCCGAGGGTCATCTGGACGGTCTCGCCGCCGAGGAAGAGGAGCGACATCAGCAGTCCCCCGAGCACGATGCCGAAGGCGTTCAGCCGTCCGATGAAGGCGACGATGATGGCGGCAAAGCCGTAACCGGGCGAGATCTGGGGCGACAATTGTCCGAGCGGACCGGCCACTTCCGCCATACCGGCGATGCCTGCCGTCGCGCCGCCCGCAAGCAGCCCTGTCCAGACTGCGGAGGATTCGCGAAAGCCCGCATAGCGCGCCGCAAGGGGGGCGGCGCCGCTCACCGACATCTTGTAGCCGAGGAAGCTGCGATCGGTGAAGAGCCACATCATGACGACTGCCACGACCGTGATGAAGATCGACGGATTGAGCCGGTAGGCATAATCGAAAGGTTCGAACATCGCCGCCGCCGGCAGGAGCGCCGTTTGCGGATAGTTGAACCCGGCCGGATCGCGCCACGGGCCGTGGACCAGAAAGGACAGCAACAGCGTCGCGATATAGGTCAGCATGAGCGTGACGAGGATCTCGTTGGTGTTCATGCGGGCTCTGAGAAATGCCGGGATCGCTGCCCATGCCATGCCGGCGCCTGCGCCTGTGAGAAACATGAGGGGAATGAGGAGCGGGCTCTCGGGATCGGGATAGAAGAGGCCGACGCCACAGGCTGCGACAGCGCCGATAATGAGTTGCCCCTCGGCGCCGATGTTCCAGATGTTGGCACGGAATCCGACGGCCAGTCCGCAGGCGATCAGGATCAGAGGCGAGGCCTTGAGCAGCCACTCGGAAAGGCCGTTGATGGAATTGATGGGCGCCACGAAGAAGGCGTGCAGCGTCGCCAGCGGATCATAGCCGAGCGCGGCAAACAGTACGGACCCCGCAAGGAAGGTCAGCACCGTGGCGATCACCGGAGCGGCGATCCGCATCTGCGCGGATGGTTCCTGCCTTTGTTCAATCCTCAAGGGCAACTTCGGTTCTCCTCGTTTCGCCATTGCCGACCCGGGTCATCAAGAGGCCGATCTCTTCGCGATTGGTTTGCTTTCTGATCAATGGCGGCGAAACGCGGCCGTTGGAAATGACCAGCAACCGGTCGCAGATCTCGAACAACTCATCGAGCTCTTCCGATACGACCAGCACCGCTGCGCCGGCGCGGCTGAGATCGACGAGCGTCTGGCGGATGAAGGCGGCTGCACCGACATCCACGCCCCAGGTCGGCTGGGACACGAGAAGAACCTTCGGCTCCAGGGTGAGCTCGCGTCCGACGATGAATTTCTGCAGGTTGCCGCCGGAGAGGCTTTGCGCGCTCGCTTGCGGTCCATTCGCCTTTACCTTGAAGCGCTCGATAACGCGCCTGGCAAAATCGCCGGCCCTCCTGCGGTCGACGAGGGCGTTGCGTACGAGGCCAGCCCGGTGGGCCGTCAGCACGGCGTTCTCCCACAGGGCATGGGGCGGCACCGCGCCGCGGCCGAGGCGTTCCTCCGGGACGAAGGCCATGCCGAGCTTGCGTCGTTCGCCGGCGCTGAGATGGCCGGACGGTCTGCCGCCGATGAGGATCGTCTCCGCACGCGGATGGGTCCGCTCGCCGCTCAACAGCGCGATCAACTCTGCCTGGCCATTGCCCGACACACCGGCCAGTCCGACGACCTCGCCGCCATGCACTCCGAGGGATACATCCGTCAGCTCGGTGCCGTACTTGTCCCGGGCGGGAGCGGACAGCCCGCGGACTTCCAGCAGCGGCTTGGCGCTGGGGGCCGAAGGGCTCACATGCATTTGCGGAAGCTGCGAGCCGACCATCATCCGGGCGAGCTCCAGCGATGTCGATTCCTTGGGTTTTGCCGTGCCGGTCACCTTGCCGTTGCGCAGCACCGTGGCGGTGTCGCAAAGTTCCTGCACTTCATCGAGCTTGTGGCTGATATAGACGATGCTGCAGCCTTCGCTTGCCAGTTGGCGAAGCGTTTCGAAGAGCTTCACCACGGCTTGCGGCGTAAGCACCGAGGTCGGCTCGTCCAGGATCAAAAGCTTGGGTGACTGCAGGAGGCAACGTACGATCTCCACGCGTTGCCGCTCGCCGACGGAGAGATCGTGCACCCTGCGGTGCGGATCGATGGGCATGCCGTAGCGCGCCGACAAGACCTTGATCTCAGCCGCGAGCCGGTCGAGATCGAAAGTGCCTTTGACCGCCAGGGCGATATTCTCGACCACCGAGACGGATTCGAATAGCGCGAAATGCTGGTAGACCATTTCGATCCCGAGCGAGCGCGAGATTGCGGGATTGTGCGCCTCGATCCGTCTGCCGTCGCAATAGATCTCGCCCGAGTCGGCTTGAGCTGCGCCATAGATGATCTTCATCAGCGTCGATTTGCCGGCGCCGTTCTCTCCGAGGACGGCGTGTATCTCTCCCGGCAGGATCGACAGCGAGACGGCGTCGTTCGCGACGGTACCGGGATAGCACTTGGTAATGCTGCGCAGTTCGAGGCGGGGGATCATGGCCGCTCCTGCCGTGGTTGTGCGTTGGCGACGACGTGGCCGCGACGCGGATTCCGCCGGTCACGCCGATTTCAGGACGCGGCTCAGCTGAGTTTGCCGATCATCCCCCTGACGAACCAGTTCATCCCGCGGATGTCGCTGTCCGAAAGAACCGACCCGGCAGCGACCTTGACGTTGCCGTCCTGGTCCTTGAGCTCGCCGGCATAGGGATGAATCTTGCCCGCTGCGATATCGGCTTCGAGCTGCTTCAATTTGGCCTGGATGTCGGCAGGGATCGCCTCGTTATAGGGGGCCATCTTGACGACGCCGGCGGCAAGCCCGTCCCAACGCGCCTCAGCCTTCCAGTTGCCTTCCGCTACGCCCCTTGCGGCGCGCAGATACTCACTTGACCAGTCGAGGGTAAAGGCCGTGAGTTGCTTGCCCGAGCCGAACTTGGCCATGTCGCTGGCGTAGCCGATCGACCAGGCGCCGCCTTCACCGGCCACCTGTACGCCGGTTGCCGTATCGGTCATCGAACAGATGACGTCACAGCCTTGCGACAGGAGCGTGTTGGCCGCTTCCTTCTCCTTGCCCGGATCGAACCAGGAGTTGAGGAAGATGGCGTTGCAGGTGACCTCCGGATTGACGCTCTGCGCGCCGAGAAGAAGCGCGTTCGCCGGCCCGACAATGTCGGGGATCGGGAACCCGCCGATGAAGCCGATCTTGCCGGACTTGCTCATATGCCCGCCGGCCGCGCCGGCGACGAAGGTGCCCTCGTAATATTTGGCCTCGAAGGTGCCGAGGTTCGCGCGGTGCACGATGCCCGAACAGTGCTCGAACGCCGTCTTGGGGAAGCGCGGCGCCACCTTCTGCATCGGCGTGCCGTGCGAGAAGCTGGTCCCGAAAATCAGCTGATCTCCGGAGGCGGCGAGCTCGCGGAACACGCGTTCGGCATCCTGGGGCATGAAGATGTTGTCAATGACCGTTATGGCGACCTTGTCGCCGAATTCCTTCTTGATCGCGTCGACGCCCAGGCTGTGCTGTTTGGTCCAGCCGATCTCGGCGATCGGCGAGACGTAGACGACGCCGATCTTTAACGGCTCCGCTGCGCTCGCGAAGCTGGCAAGGCTTCCGGTTCCGAGTGCCACACCGGTCGCGCCGGAATATCGAAGGAATTGTCGTCTGGTCAGGTTGAACATGGCAGTAACCCCTTTGTCGGTTCGTGTCGTTTCTCCGGCTTGTGGCCGCCGGATCTATTTCGTGGCGTGGACGTGGCGGCTCGCGCCGGCCCCGCCGCTTTCTCCCGTTTTCTTGCGTGGCGCCGGCTTGGACGCCTCATCGGCTTTGCCGTCGAGATAGGGCTGAAGCGCCTCCCGCGGCGTCAGCTCCGGAAAGACCTGCCGATCCATGATATAGCCGCGCACGACGCTGCGGTGATGGGTGTCGATCAACTCCATGACAGGCTTCAGCCGGCCCTTTTCGAGCAGGTCGATCACCCGCTGGTGGTCGTCCAGCAGATTGCAATAGTCGAAATCGGCGGAGATCAACGAGCGCAGGAGCGTGGTGCGCCGCACGAGCTGCGCGTGAATTTCCTGCATGACCTTGTTACGGCTGAGGCGGACGAAGAGAGTATGAAATTCCTGGCCGAGAACGTCGGCAAGCGCGTCGTTGCCGGATGCGACGGCCTGGCGCTGCCGCTCGACGTGCTGGCGCAACTCGGCGAAGCCGGCCGGCCCCAGCCGGTCGCAGAGCTGGGCGGCGACGCCCTGTTCCACGAGCGTCAGCGCGTCGTAGATCTCCATCGCTTGTTGCATGCTCGGGCGTGCGACGAAGGCGCCGCGATTGCGCTCGATCTGCGCCAGCCCATCGTCGGCAAGCCTGATCAGCGCCTGGCGGATGACGATGCGGCTGACCTCGAAGATTTCGGCCAGTTCGCGCTCACCGAGCTTGCATCCGGGTACGAGCCGGTGATCGATGATCGCCCGGGTCAGGATGTCGGCAATCGCCTGCGAACGGCTGCTCATGACAAGGTCTCTCCATCTCCCGCAGAAAAATCTGCGGGACGGTCGCACCGGAGCATTGCACGGCCGCATATCCGGCGTTACGAATTCCATATCGGTATTCAATCAAATCAAGCTGTCAATCAAAAAACGCATTTTGCCATACAATTTTTTGTTGATTGGTATCCAATCTTGTGGTTCCAATGAGTCCATCACGGAGCTAGGTTCATGGGGAAGTGCTAGCCAGGGAGGATGCGATGAGCAGAACTGCCCTTTGTAGCGATCGAGTTCTTCTTAATGATTGCCATGTCCACGCGGACCTGACGTCGTCGGCCGCGCCCCTTTACCCGCGCCTGATCGCTGCTGACTTCGCCGCCCAGTGTCGTGGGTGGCTATCGCCATCAGGTGGTTCGCGGCAGTAGCGGCGAGCCGGTGAATTCCGACAGCCGTTACGGTTTCCAACCACTTGATGACCAGACGCCATTCACGGAGATGAACGACATGAGCCCGACCAAATGCCAGGACCAGGTGGTTCTCGATCTGTGGCACCCGCTGGCGGCGGTGGACGAGGTGCCGGCGGGGACGGTTCAGGAAACCGTGCTGCTCGAAGAGCGCATCAGCTATATTTCGGATGGCGAGGGCAAGGCGGCCGTCTGGCGTTCGCGCCCGGAGCTCCCTGCCGGCAGTCCGGTCGATATCGGTACGCTCGGCGGCTGTCTACCGATCAAGCTTGCCTATGGCTATATCTGGACCTCGCTGGGGACGCCGCCCGCCGAGCTGTTTCCCATTCCCGAATATGCGGAGGCCGATCGGCGCAGGCTCAATGCCGCCACCATCGGAGTCAATGTTTCGGCACCCCGCGCTATCGAGAATTTCCTCGACATGGGCCACTTTCCTTATGTCCATACCGATATTCTGGGAGCCGAACCCCATACGGAGGTCAAGGAATACGACGTCGAGCTTTCGGTCGAGCGGGACGAGATCGTCGCCACGCGCTGTCGCTTCTTCCAACCGATGGCCTCGACCGCATCCACCGGCGGAGCCGATGTGGAATATATCTATCGGGTGCCGCATCCCTTTTGTTCGGTGCTGTACAAATCCAGTCCCATCGACGAGAGCCGCCTCGACGTCATTGCCGTTTTCCTTCAACCGGTCGATCAGGAGCATGTCCGCGCGCACATGATGCTCTGTGTCCTCGACGAAGAGAACGAAGACAAGGTGATCAAGCGCTTCCAGCAAACCATTTTCGGCCAGGACAAGCCGATCCTGGAGAACCAGTTTCCGAAGCGTTTGCCGCTCGACCCGCGGGCCGAGACGCCGATCCGCGCCGACAAGTCGGCGATCGCCTACCGCCGTTGGCTCAGCCAGAAGGGCGTGACCTACGGGGTCATCCCGGCCGCCACCTGACGTTTCAGAATTCTGGAGAGAACGATGCTCGATACCGCCAAGACCAGATGGCATCCCGTTGCCGCGTCCTATGATCTGCCGTTCCGCCACGTCTTCCACGCCCAGTTGCTCGGCCGCGAGTTCGCCGTCTGGCGTGCCGACGACGGCTACGTCAATATCTGGGAGAACCGATGCCTGCACCGCGGCGTCCGCCTCTCTATCGGCATCAACGATGGCCGCGAGTTGAAGTGTCAGTATCACGGCTGGCGCTATTCCAACCGCACCGCCGGCTGTACCTATATTCCGGCGCACCCGGCCGACGCTCCGGCCCGCACCATTACCAACCGTACCTTTGCGGGCGTCGAGCGCTATGGCCTCGTCTGGTCGGCGGAGGAGCCTCAAGGGGACGTGCCGGACGTTGCGGGCCTCGCCGAAGGCGATCTTCTCACCCTTCGCGGCATTCCGGTCAATGCGCCGGCCGATGTCGTGGTAGCGGCGCTGACGGGTTATCGCTTTCAGCCGAACGGCTACCTCGAAGGCACAGCGGCAGATATGTCGCTTAAGGCGAGCGACGGCTTCTCGGTAGCGCTCACGGCCCGCGAAGACGGCGCCGAGACGCTTGCCGTCTTCTTCGTCCAGCCGGTCGACTCCAACCGTTCGGTCATCCGCGGCGTACTCGGCGGCTCGCCGCGCGGCGCCGAGCGGATCGCCGTTCTGCGCCATCACAACGAGCGGCTTTCGAAGCTTCGTGAGATCGTCGAGCGCGAGGCGGCCGCCGCACCGCAGCCGACGCCGCTCGAGCCGGTGATCGAGCGCGTCTCGCCGGAACTTGCGGAGATGCCGGAACTGACCGTTCACGGCCGCAAGGCGACGGTCCGTGTAACGGTCGCGCGGAAGTGGATGACTGCCGAGGGCATCGCGGCGTTCGAGCTTCGCCCGGTTAAGGGCCTGCTGCCGACTTTCCAGCCCGGCGCCCATATCGACGTTCACTTGCCGAATGGCCTCATCCGGCAATATTCGATCACCAATGGCCCGGGCGAAAGCGACAGCTACGTCATCGGCGTCAAGCTGGAGCGGGATTCGAAGGGCGGCTCGCTCTGCATGCACGAGACGCTTCGCGAGGGCGACGTCCTGGCGACTTCGGAGCCGCGCAACAATTTCCCGCTGCGCCGCGATGCCGAGAAGACGATTTTCGTCGCCGGCGGCATCGGCGTCACGCCGCTGATTGCCATGGCGCAGGCCCTTAAGAACCAGAACCTGGACTTCGCCTTCCACTACTTCGCCCAGAACCAGGAACAGCTCGCCTTTCCGGAAAAGACCGCTCTCCTCGGCGAGGCGCTGAAGCCTCACCTCGGACTCCGCCCGGACGCGACTGCCGCCGAGCTCGAGGGCATTCTTTCCGGGTACCGGCCCGGCATGCACCTCTATTTCTGCGGTCCGGGGCCAATGCTCGAGGCGGCGCGCCGGATCGCGGCGGATCGCGGCTGGCCGGAAACGGCGGTGCATTTCGAATATTTCAAGAATACCAACACGATCGACGACAGTTCGAGCTTCGAGGTGGCGCTTGCGCGCTCCTGCGTGACGTTGAAGGTCCCCGCCGGCAGGACGATCCTCGACGTGATGCGCGAAGCCGGCATCGACATGCCGTCATCCTGCGAGCAGGGCGCCTGCGGCACCTGTCTTGCGACCGTGATCGAGGGTGAGCCCGATCACCAGGACGTCTACCTCAACGATGCCGAGCGCAGGTCCGGCACCAAGATCATGACCTGCGTGTCGCGCGCCAAATCCGCGCGCCTCGTCCTCGATCTCTAGGAGCTGCCCGATGATCACTCTCTACGATTACGAACTCTCGGGCAATTGCTACAAGCTGAGGCTTCTGATGAGCATGCTCGCCATCGAGTACAAGACGGTACCGGTCGATTTCTATCCCGGCCGCGAACACAAGTCGGATTGGTTCCTGAAGCTCAATCCGCTTGGACAGCTGCCGGTGATCGAGGATGACGGACTGGTGCTGCGCGACGCGCAGGCGATCCTCGTCTATCTCGCCTCCAAATATGATCCCTCCGGCACCTGGTACCCGCGCAGCGATCCGGCGCTTCTCGGCGAAATCGGCCAGTGGCTCGCCTTTGCGGACGGCATCACCGGCACGGCTTCAGCCGCGCGTCTCCATGACGGCCTGTTCTACGATCTGGACGTCGAGGCGGCTCGGGCCGGCGCTCACAGGCTGTTTCGCATCCTCGACGAGCATCTCTGGTTCGGGGAGCAGGAAGGGCGTGACTGGATATGCTCGGCGCCGCACCCGACCGTGGCTGATATCGCCTGTTTCCCCTACATCATGCTTTCGGAAGAGGGGGGCATTCCCCGGCACGATTATCCGGCAATCCGTCGCTGGTGCGATCGCCTCAAGCGGATCAAGGGCTTCACGGTCATGTCGGGTGTGTTCCCGGCCGGGCCGGCGCGTGCCGCCTAGGGGGCAAGCGACCGGATCACAGCAGTCGACACTCTTACGGCGCTCTTCTTGGCGGAGTGGGAACTCAGGGCCCAAGAGGCTAAGGCAGAACTGCCGCGATCGCCTCGGCCAGACGGTCGACATTCTCGATCCGACAAGTCTCGCCCATCAGTCCGATGCGCCAGATACGGCCGGCGAGCGGCCCGAGTCCTCCGCCGATCTCTATCCCGAACTCGTCAAGCAGGCGTCTGCGGGCGGGCGCGTCCTCCACGCCTTCCGGGAGCCAAACCGTATTCAGCTGCGGCAGCCGGTGCTCCTTGTCGACGACGAAGCCGATGCCCAGCCCTTCTAACCGTTCGACCAGCCGATCATGGGCGGAGCGGTGGCGCGCCCAGGCGGTCTCCAAGCCTTCGCCAAGCAGGCGGGTAAGGCTCTCGTGCAGGCCGTAAAGCGCATTCACCGGCGCGGTGTGGTGGTAGGATCGGGCACCTTCCCCCTCCCAGTACCCCAGCATAAGACCGAGATCGAGGAACCAGCTCTGGATCGGCGCCTTGCGCTCCTTGACTGCCGCGACGGCGTGATCGGAAAAGGTGATCGGCGCAAGGCCCGGCGGCGCGGACAGACATTTCTGCGTGCCGGCATAGACGGCATCCGCCTGCCATTCGTCGACCGACACCGGAATCCCGCCGAGGCCCGTCACGGTATCCACGACCGACAGCAACCCCGCCTCGCGCGCCAGGGCGCAGAGCGCGGCCGCATCCGACCGTACGCCGGTCGAAGTCTCCGCGTGCACGAAAGCGAGCAGCTTGGCCTGCGGTGCCTCCAGAATCGACGCGCGAACCGCCTCGGGATCAACAGGTTTGCCCCATTCGACGGAAACCAGCCGTACCTCCGCGCCCGCGCGCCGGGCAATTTCGGCCATGCGTCCGCCGAACACGCCGTTTTGCGCGATGATGGCGGTGTCGCCTGGCTCGAGCAGCGTCACCAACGCCATCTCCATGGCGAGCGAGGCCGGGGCCGATAGGGGGAAAGTCACACGGTTATCTGTTCGGAACGCGAGGCGGAGTTGGTCCTTGATGCGGTCCATCAATCCGACGAAGCTGGGGTCCAGATGACCGATCGTCGGTCGCGCCTGTGCCGCGAGCACTTCCGCCGCGACGTTGGACGGACCGGGGCCCATCAGCAGGCGGGGCGGCGGCGAAAAAGCATTCATTCGAGCACTCCTCTGCCGACGGTCCCCGGCGCGTTGTTCCCGGGAGCACGATGCAGGCACAGGCGGAGATAAGTAAAGTTTAGTTTATTTAGGAGTTCGATAAGAATAATTTACCCATGCATTTGCAGGTGCACTCTTGTGGCCGACTGCGTTGTGTCCGACTTGGTCCCCGGCGCGGGCGCCGCGGCAGTGGTTGGGACCCGGCGTCCGACGCATCGATCTCGCCGCCCTTGAGAAACTGCTCCACCTGTGATCCACATCCCGCGATCCCTGCCAACCCGGCTGCTTTGCCGCGAGCAATCCATTGCCGCAAACCTGCGAAGGTGCGCACTTTTAAGCAGCGTCGATATCCGTTTTTGAGAAATCGTCGCCTTTGAACAGAAGGGGAAGGCGGTATTCCTTGGCGCAGGCATAGGAGAAGCAGTCACCAAAATTCAGCCGCGCCGGGTGCCCGACAAAACGGCCATAGTTGCGAGCCGCTTCAATTGCCTTGCGGTGTAGGGAGCCGCTCACGGACACTTCGCGCGCGCCGATCGTCTCCAGGAACTTCGCTACGTCCTCTTGAACCTCATCGATCAACTCGGGCGGAGTAGGGACCCGATCGCCGAACTGCGAGATCGAGACTATACGGGCTAAACTGATTACGGCCTCGAACATCGAGAGCGGCGAGTAGATCTTAAGACTTTCCGACATCTCGATCTTGGTGAGAAGGTAACCTGCATCTTCTTCACCAGCCAAGATGGCGACGATCGCCGACGCATCCAAGAACATTAAATCTCCCACATATCGTCAGCAAATTTCTTCATGTCGAAGTCCGGCTTGTTTGGTCCCATCTTGGCTCGAACACTGTTCTGAATCTTTTCGACTCGCTCTTTTAGCGGCACAGCTTGTTCCGCTCGCGCCAACTCATTTTCTAGAGCGCGTCTGACCGCCTCGGTCTTCGTCGGGGCTTTGGTGACCTGCTGCACCTTCTTTGCCAGGGCATCAACCTCGTCGTCGCGAATGTAGAGAGACATGACCCTGTTCCTCGTGTATATCCGGCGTGGAATATACGGATATATTAGTTGGAATATACATCAATCGCAAGGGTCAGGGCGCATCCGCCTCTCCAGACGGCTTACGTTCAGGGGAAAAGAGAATGGTAGGGAGCGTCGCCCGCTCGTTTCTGCTAAGCTCGAAATCGTATGGGCTTTGACCAACAAACCACAGCGAAGGCGGGGCTTTCAATGAGCGATCCCAAACCCGAAAGGCTCCACCTTACCTTGGCTGAGCTAATCAGCGAACAAATTGAGCAGCGGCATGCAACAGAGCTGCGAGCCGTGCTGTCAACCGGAAACGAGATCACCATGCATGGAAGGTTCACAGTCGGCAGCGACTTTATAATCTACAGAACTGCAAAGGATGATAGCGGCAAATGGGCGATGACCCCCTTTGTTCATATCGTACAGCTGGCAATCTGATTTCAGATCCGGGATCATGCCTGAGGGCATTATGCGCCACGACGACAAGGCCACTGGCTGGCTTGTAACCGACTCGGACCCGCGTGTGGCATGCCGGACGCAGTTCCCAGGAAGGCAGCGGCTCGTTCTCCAACGAAGCTCCGGGTGATCTCTGCTACTATGCTCCCTGGGGTAATCGGATGGCGGCGTCGAACCTTTGCTCACACGCGGAAAGTTTCCGCTCCGCATCGAGCGCCTGTCCTGAAGATCATGCTCGCACCTGTTCTACGATGCCGCCTTCAGAGGTCCGTCACATTCGAAGCCTTTCGCCTGCCGGGTCGAAGGGCGGCCGCTCCAGGATGACTGCGTCATGAGGGCGGCCGAGGATTGCGACACTCACCGTGTCACCCGGTTTCGCCATTTCAGCCTTGATGTAACAGAGCGCCAGCGACATGCCGACGGTATAGCCGTAGGCGCCGGACGAAACATGGCCGATCGGGGTGCCGTCACGGAGAAAGATCGGCTCGCCGCCGGTGGCGTCCGCATCCGTGGCGTCGATCGATATCATGGCGAGCTTCTGCCTCGGACGCTTTCCGGCGATTTCCTGGTAGGAGGCCTTGTTCAGGAACGCGTCCTTGTCGAGCTTGATCAGCCGGTCGAGAGCGCATTCCTGCGGCCAGTATTCGGGCGAATACTCGCGGCTCCAGCTGCCATAGCCCTTTTCGATGCGCAGCGAGGCGAGTGCGCGTGAGCCGACCGGGCCCGCGCCGAGATCCGCACCGGCCTTCAGCAAGGCATCGTAAAGCGCGACCTGCCGGTCGGCGTCGCAGTAGAGTTCCCAGCCGAGATCGCCGGTGAAGGAGACGCGCAGTGCGATGACCTCGACGCCGGCGACTCGCATCTTGCGCGACCGCATGAAAGGGAAGCTCTCGTTGGAGAGGTCGTCGTTCGTCAGGCGCATCAGCAACTCGCGCGATTTCGGCCCGGCGATGTTGAAGGCGCAAAGGCGCTCCGTCATCGAGGTAAGGCTCGTGCCCTCGGGCAGCGCTACCGCATTGAAGAAGCGCTGGTGGTAGCGTTCCGCCATGCCGGAGCCGAAGATCATGAAGTCGTCGTCGCCGAGCTTCGTCACGGTGAAATCGCCCGCAATGCCTCCCCGCTTTCCGATGAGAGGCGTCAGGCACGAGCGGCCGACCGTCGTGGGCATGCGGTTGGCGAAAAGAGCGTTCAGCCAGTCGGAGGCACCCGGTCCCTTCACCGCGTATTTCGCAAAGTTGGAAATGTCGATAATGCCGGCGCTTTCGCGCAGCATGCGGGCCTCGCGGCCGACGGGCGCCCACCAGTTCTGGCGGGTAAAACCGGTCGTCTCTTCCTTCGGCTCGCCATCGGCGGAAAACCAGAGGGGATGTTCCCAGCCGAAATTCAGGCCGAAGACGGCGCCCATCGCCTTCTGCTTCTCGTAGGCCGGCCGGGTGCGAACGGGGCGTCCGGCCGCCCGCTCCTCATTGGGGAAGTGGATCTTGAAGCGGTGACTGTACTGGTCCTGCACGCGCGCCCTGGTGAAAGCCTTGTTCGCCCAGTGGCCGAAGCGCGCCATGTCCCAGCCGAACATGTCGAGCGACGGTTCGCCCTCGATCATCCATTCCGCCGCAAGCTTGCCCATGCCGCCCGACTGCGAGAAGCCGGGGATGATGCCGTTGCAGCAGAAGTAGTTCGTCATTTCCGGCACGGGGCCGAAGAGGACCGCGCTATCAGGCGACCAGATCATCGGCCCGTTGATGACGCGCTTGATGCCCGCCGTTCCGACCACCGGCACCCGGTCGATCGCGCGCATCATGTTTTCCGCGATGCGTTCGAGGTCGTCGGGGAAAAGTTCGTGACCGAAGCCGAGCGGCGTGCCCTCCTCGGCCCAGAAGCGCATGTCGCGCTCATAGGCACCGATCAGCAGGCCCAGGCCCTCCTGCCGGAGGTAATATTCGCCGTCGCGGTCCGCGACGGAGGGAAGCCGCCGGTCGAGGGCGGCGATCTCCGCTATGGTCTCGGTCACGAAATACTGGTGTTCCGTCGGCATCAGCGGAAGTTCGAGCCCCGCCATGGCCGCGACTTCGCGGCCCCAGAGCCCGGCGGCGTTGACCACCCACCGGGTGCGGATGTCGCCCTTCGGCGTGCGCACGATCCAGCTGCCGTCCGCTTGCGCCTCCGTACCGGTGACGGGCGTGAAGCGGTGGATTTCGGCGCCGCGCTTGCGCGCGCCTGCGGCATAGGCCATCGTCACGCCGGAGGGGTCGACATTGCCGCCCTCCGGCTCGTACATGATGCAGCGGATGCCGTCGAAGTTGACGAGCGGATGCAGCCGCTCCGCTTCGTCACGGCCGATCTCGTAGAAGTTCATCTTGTAGCGGCGCGCCTTGGCCTCCTGGAGCCGGAGCTGGTGCTCGCGCGCCTCGGTCTGCGCAAGATAGAGCGAACCGGGCTGGAAGATGCCGCAGCCTTGCCCGGTCTCGACCTCCAGCTCCTTGTAGAGCGCCATTGTATAATGCTGAAGCAGACTGATGTTCGTTGAGTCGTGCAGGCCGTGGATGTTGGCGGCCGCATGCCAGGTCGATCCCGATGTCAGTTCGCTGCGCTCGAGAAGCACGACGTCGGACCAGCCGAGCTTGGTGAGATGGTAGAGAATGGAGCAGCCGATGAGACCGCCGCCGATGACGACCGCTTGAGCGTGGGAGCGCATGAAAATCCAGCCTTGAAACGATGACCTCTGCCGCCGGCAAATCTCTGCCGTCGCGGCTTCAGTTTAGGGACGAGCCGTTTTTTGCAAAGCGGCCCAAAGCGGGAAATCGGCCCCTATTGTCATCGAATGAACAAATAAAACGAGGTCATTGATCTCGCAATTTTCGTTTGTTGCCGGATGGGCTCTGGCTAGTCTGAAATCGGCCCTTTCGGTATCGGGGGTGAACCGGTCAGCCGATCACCTTCTGAGCCTCGGCGATGATCCAGTCGCGCACCTTCGAGACGGTCGTTCCCCTCGACGCCTGCCCTTCGGCGAGGTAGTAGTTCCACGCGCTCTTGGTGCGGATCTGGAACGGCTCGACAAGCAGGCCGCGATCCACATAGGTCCGCGCCAGCGACTGGGTGGTCACGATGCAGCCGGCGCCGCTCGCCGCCATTTCCAGCGCTATATTGGTGGAATTGGTGGAAAGCCGCTTGTCGTTCGCGGAGGCGTCTATTCCGAGCGCATCGGCCATTTCCTGCCAGAACTCCTGCCGCCCGTGCACCGCGATCCAGTTCGATTTCAGAACGTCGGCCGGCGTCCTGATCGCATTCTGCCCGTGAACGAGCTGGGGCGCGCATAGAAGCACAAGCCGGTCGTTCCACAATTGCATGCCGCTTGCCGGCATGTTGTCGAAGCGGCGGATCGAAATGAGGATATCGGCGATCTGCTCGGTCGAATCCTCCCAGATCGTGCCGTGCAGAAGGATTTCAACGTCGGGATGTTTCCTGCTGAACCCGGCGACGCACCTTGCCAGCCAGTTTTCGGCAAGGCTCGTCGGGCAGGAGATGACGACGGTTTTGTTGCGCGCCGACGCAAGTACCGCTTCCGTGGCGAAGTCGATCTGGTTCAGAGCCTGGCGGAGGGTCGGAAGAAAGGCCTCTCCCATCTCGGTCAGCTTGAGGCTGCGCGGATAGCGGATGAAGAGCTGACGCCCGAGATATTGCTCGAGCGCCCGCACATGATTGCTGATGGCGGCCTGCGTATAGCCCAGTTCGTTGGCCGCCTCGGTGAAGCTGAGATGCCGGGCGGAGCATTCGAAGGAGCGGATGTAGTTCAATGGCGGCGGCGGCTTCATCTGAAGTTCCCCTTTTGCTGCATGCTAGTCAGGCCCGTCCGGGACTTGCAAGGTGCACGCGTGCCATGACATGGTTTTTTTTGGCCATTGCCGCCGAACTTATCATGTGAAGACCGGTCCATGATTGGCCATAGTTTCGGGGAGCGGAACAGAAAAATCGTAAGTATTCGGAGCAGGGCCTTCTATGGCGCAGCTGCGCGGATCAGGGGATGAAAGGCAGTTCTCGATGAGCGGCAGACGCGGCGGCGGAAGACGATCGCGGGCAATCCGGGGCGGCGAGGGCATCTCGCAGCTGCCATGGCAGGAGGTCGTCAACACCTATTCCCCGATGCAGCTTCTCGACGAGGATCGTCTCGAGGCGCTTCATCGCAATTCGATGCGCATCCTCTCGGAAATCGGTATCCGCGTCATGAGCGAAAAGGCGATGGCGCTGTTCGAGAAGGCGGGCGCCATCGTCGACCGCGAGAACCTGATGATCCGCATCGACGAATCCATCGTCGAGGAGGCGCTCGCCACGACGCCGTCTTCCTTCACGCTGACCAGCCGCAATCCCGAAAAACGCCTGACGATCGGCGGCGATAGGATCGCCTTCGGCCTCGTGGCAGGTCCTCCGAACGTGCACGACCGGATCAACGGCCGGCGGCAGGGAAATCTCGCCGATTACCAGAACTTCACGCGTCTCGCCCACCACTTCAACGCGATCCACATTCTCGGGAACCAGGTCTGCGCGCCGATGGAGCTGCCGGCCAATTCACGGCACCTCGATACCTACAAGGCGAACATCACGCTCAGCGATCTCTGCTTCCATTGCACCGCTATCGGGAGGGGGCGGGCCGTGGACGGGATCAACATGATGGCGATCGCGCGCGGCATCAGCGTCGAGGAGATGCGCCGATCCCCCGGCGTCATCACGATCATCTCGGTGAACTCGCCGCGGCTTTTCGACGATGCGATGGCGGACGGACTGATCGCCATGGCCGAGCACGGGCAGCCCGTGACCATCACGCCCTTCACGCTAATGGGCGCCATGACGCCGGTGACGCTTGCGGCGGCACTCTGCCAGCAGAATGCCGAGGCGCTGTTCGGCGTCACGCTTGCGCAACTGGTCAATCCGGGTACGCCGGTCATGTATGGCGCATTCACGTCCAATGTGGACATGCGGTCCGGCGCCCCCGCCTTCGGCACGCCGGAAAACGCCAAGGCCAACATCATCGCGGGTCAGCTCGCGCGCCGCTACAAGCTTCCCTATCGCACGTCGAACGCCAATGCCTCCAACGCCGTCGACCTTCAGGCGGCCTATGAGACGGAGATGGCCACCTGGGGTGCGGTGCTCGGGGGTGCCAACCTTATCTATCACGCTGCCGGATGGCTCGAAGGTGGCCTGACGGCCTCCTATGAGAAGCTGGTGCTGGACGTGGAGATCCTGCAGAACATGATGGGCTTCCTCGAGCCCATGCCATTCTCCGAGGACGATCTCGGTTTTGACGCCATCAAATCGGTACCGGCCGGAGGACACTTCTTCGGTTCCGAACATACGATGGCGCGATACGAAACGGCTTTCTACCAGCCGATGCTGTCCAACTGGCAGAATTACGGCAGCTGGCAGGAGGCCGGCGGGCACGACGCGCTGGACCGCGCGACCGGCATCTGGCAGCAAGCCCTGAGCGAATACGAGGAACCGGCCCTCGACCCGGCGATCCGGGAAGAGCTCGATGCCTACATGATCAAGCGGCGAGCGGAGATCGGGGCGGGCGAACCTTGAGGGGCAGATGAGGGATACGCAGGAAATCCGCTTCGCGGTTTTGATGTTTCCGAACTTTCCGCTGATGGCCTTCAGTTCGGTCATCGAGCCGCTGCGCGCAGCCAATACGCTCTCCGGCAAGCGCTGCTATTCCTGGATTACCGTGGCGGCCGGCGAGAAGATCACGGCATCGAACGGCATCGGTATCGAGCCGGACTTTCATGTACGCAACGCACCGGAGGTCGACCGGATTGTCGTGTGTTCGGGCGGTGACGCAGAGCATCTCGTTGCGGACGAGGAGATGGCGTGGATCCGCAAGAATCTCCGATCCGGTGCGCAACTCGGTGCGGTAGCCGACGCTGCCTTCTTCCTGGCGCGCAAAGGGTTGCTCGACGGCCATTCCTGCACGCTCCACTGGACCAGCCAGCCGGCCTTCAAGGAAGCATTCCCGCAGCTCGACATGCGCTCGGACCTCTATGTGATCGACCGCCGCCGCTTCACTTCCGTCGGCGGCATCGGCAGCCTCGACATGATGCTGGACATGATCGGACGGGACTATGGCGCCGAGCTCGCCGACGGCGTCGCCGGCTGGTTCATGCACAGCCCGCTGCGACCCGACGCCGATCGCCGGAAGCTGACCTTGCGTATCCGGAGCGGCATCGCCGACGACCTCGTCCTTTCCGCTGTGGCGATGATGGAGAATGCGATCGAGGACCTATTGCGGATCGGGGACCTGGCCGACCGGCTGAATGTCTCGTCCGATAAGCTCGAACGCGCCTTCAAGGCCGAACTTGGCGTGTCGCCCAACAGCTATTACCGCAATCTGAGGCTTGGTCACGCGGCAGACATGCTGACGCATTCCAGTCTCAAGGTGAATGAAGTCGCGGTCGCCTGCGGATTCGGAAATGCCGCCAACTTCTCCCGCGCCTTCAAAGAGCAGTTCGGATATGTCCCGCACAGCGTTCGCCGCCGCGTTTCGCGAGCGGGCGAGGCGCCTCGCGCAGTCGCGGGGCTGAAATAATGAAACTCTGCGGATTCCGGCATAGATACCGCGGAATCTGCGCAAATGCGCGCTCCGACTCTTCTCCATCCTGCTGGAAAAGGAGAATGTCATGAGCATTGTTGTATTCGATCCCGACAGCGTGGATGACGTGGACTTCAAGGACCGGATGCGCCATCCGGAGGCAGCCGATCCGGCCGGCGGCATGTGGCTTTCGGACACGGAACCGTCCTTCATCGACGCCGACGCCCTGCGCAAGGGGAGGCTGAAGAAGCTTCGCGACTGGATGCGCGCCGCCGGCTACGGCGCGGTGGTCCTTTTCGATCCCTATAACCAGCGCTACGCGACGGGTTCCCGAAACATGTTCGGGTATTTCCTGCGCAACTCCACCCGCTATTTCTTCATCCCCACTGAAGGTCCGGTCGTCCTCTTCGAATATCCGCAGAGCTATCATGTCTCGATGGTCCTCGACACGATCGACGAGGCCCGCCCTTCCAAGCTTGTCTGGTCCTCCGTCTCCGGTAAGGACGACGAGACCGCCGGGCCGTTCGCGGACGAGATTGCCGATTTGCTCAAGCAGCATGGCGGCGGGTCGATGAAGCTCGGCATGGACCGCTGCAGCCATCTGCAGGCACTGGCGCTCGAAAAGCGCGGGTGCGAGGTAAAGGACTGTCAGGGCGAAATTCTCGCCGTCAGGGCCGTCAAGACTCCCGAAGAGATCAAATGCCTTCAGGTATCCATGGCCGGCGCCGAAGCTGCCGTGGCCGCCGTACGTGAAGCGATCAAGCCGGGCGTTTCCGAAAACGAGCTCTTCGCGATCATGTATCATGAAGTGATCCGGCAGGGCGGCGAGTTCATCGAGACCCGGCTGCTGAGTTCCGGCCAGCGAACCAATCCCTGGTTCAACGAGGCAAGCGGCCGCAAGATCAGGCCGGGCGAACTCGTGGCCCTCGATACCGATACGATCGGCTGCTACGGCTACTATTCCGATTTCTCGCGAACCTTCCGCTGCGGTCCCGGCAAGCCGACCCCTTACCAGAAGTCGCTCTACCGGATGGCCTACGAACAGGTTCAGCACAATATCGACATCGTCAAGCCGGGCATGGCCTTCCGCGAGATCGCCGAAAAGGCCTGGAAGATACCGGACCGCTTCGTCGATCAGCGTTACACGTCCGTGATGCACGGCGTCGGCATGCACGGCGAGACGCCGTTCATCGCCCATGCGATGGACTACGAGACCTACGGTCGCGATGGATGTCTCGTGCCCGGAATGGTCGTCTCGGTCGAAAGCTACATCGGCGAAAAGGGCGGCCGCGAGGGCGTGAAACTCGAAGACGAGATCCTCATCACGGAGAACGGCACGGAACTCCTGTCGCGCTTTCCCTATGAGGACGAATTCCTGAGCGGGGAGACTTGATGAAGAAACCGTTGCGGATCGACCGTGCGAAAGCTGCCGCTCTCTTTATCGATCTCCAGGAGGAGCATCGCCACGACGAGCGCTATCTCGTAGACGGTTACGAGACGGTGCTCGGCAATGCCGCGCGCCTTCAGGAGGCGGCCCGCCGCAGCGGCATCCCCGTCTTTCATTGCGCCTATATCGTCGATCTCGCCGAGAATCGTCGCCCGTTCCATCCCATCGGACTGGATGGACGTTCCGCCTTCAGCGACAAGGACGATCCGCTCACGGCGATCTGCCCGGAGGTCGCTCCGCTTCCGTCGGAGCGGCTGCTTGTCAAAAACGAAGCGAGCGCCTTCGGCAAGAGCCCCTTGATCGGCGAATTGCGGGACGCAGGCGTGGAATGGCTGGTGATCGCCGGCGTCTGGACCGAGGCTTGTGTCGATGCAACGGTCAAGGACGCGATCAACCTTGGCCTGCATGTCCTGCTCGTCAAGGACGCCTGCGGCAGCGGCGGCCTTGCGATGCACCAGACCGGCATTCTCAACCTGGCGAACCGCCTCTATGGCGGCGCGGTCGTCGATACCGAAGCCGCTTGCGCCCTTCTGAAAGGAGATACGGTCGAAGCATGGCGGGTCGAGGGATCGGTGCCTCTGCGTTACACTTTCGGGAATGCCGCTAAACTGTACGGCGAGCTCTGACGAGCGTTTGACAGGGGCGCGCATCAGTGCGGAAGGTCGGGTGTCCCGCCTGCCGCCCGCTCTGATTTTTTGGAATCGGTCACGCACGGTTCAGGTCGAATCCGACTGAGACATCGTGACCCAGTTTAGGAAAGGCAGGCCGCAACGAATGGAGATCATACGGTTCATCATCGACAATCTGGACGTCATAGGCACGCGGACGATCGAGCACATTTCGATCGTCTTCCTGGCCGTCGGGATTGCGATCGCGACGGCCGTGCCGATCGGGATTGCGATCACGCAGTCGAAGAGCACGGCCGATACCGTCCTCTATCTCGCGTCGATGATGATCACTGTTCCGTCGATTGCGCTGTTCGGCCTGATGATCCCGCTGCTCTCGCCGATCGGCCACGGCATCGGCTATGTCCCGGCGGTCGTGGCCGTCATTCTCTATTCCCAGCTTCCCATCATCCGCAACACCTACACCGCCATCACCAATGTCGATCCGTCTCTTCGAGAGGCCGCGAAAGGCATGGGGATGAGCACCTGGCAACGTCTGCGCCAGGTCGAAATCCCGCTTGCCATTCCCGTCATCATGGCCGGCGTCAGGACTGCCGTCGTCATGAACATCGGCGTGACGGCGATCGCGGCTTATATCGGCGCGGGCGGCCTCGGCACGTTCATCTCGCGCGGCATCAGCCAGTCCGATCCCCGACAGCTGGTGACCGGGGCGCTGGCGGTCTCGCTGCTTGCGATCGCAGCCGACCTTTTCCTCGCGCTCGTACAGCGCCTTCTCACGTCACGCGGTATTCAGGGGGAGGTCACGCCATGATCCGGCTCGAAAATCTGACGAAACACTACGGCCCGGCGCATGATCCCCTCATTGCCGTCGACAATGTAAGTTTGGACTTACCCACCGGAGAGATCTGCGTGCTGCTCGGCCCTTCGGGGTGCGGCAAGACGACGACGATGAAGATGATCAACCGGCTGATCCAGCCCACCAGCGGCAAGGTCTTCATCAACGGCAAGGACACGAGCACCATCGATCCGATCAAGCTGCGGCGGAGCATCGGCTATGTGATCCAGCAGATCGGCCTTTTCCCGAACAAGACAATCGAGGAAAATATCTGTGTCGTGCCGGACCTCCTCGGCTGGGATCGCCGCAAGTCGCGCGACCGTGCCAAAGAGCTCCTCGAGCTTGTCGGTCTCCAGCCCGACCTTTTCCTCACGCGCTATCCGAAGGAACTTTCAGGCGGCCAGCAGCAGCGTGTCGGCGTCCTGCGCGCGCTGGCGGCCGATCCGCCGGTGATGCTGATGGACGAACCGTTCGGGGCGATCGATCCGATCAACCGCGAAGTCATCCAGGAAGAATTTCTGAAGATGCAGCGGGAGATCCGCAAGACGATCATTTTCGTCTCGCACGATCTCGACGAAGCGGTGAAGATGGCGGACAAGATCGCGATCTTCCGCAGCGGCAGGCTCGAACAATATGCCGCGCCCGACGAGTTGCTCGCCCGTCCCGCCAACAGCTTCATCGAAGACTTCCTGGGCTCCGACCGGGCACTCAAGCGGTTGAGGCTCGTTTCGGTGCGCGACGCCATGGAGACGGGTTTCATCACGGTCCGGAGCTCGGACTCGGTCGAACATGCGCTCGAGCGAATGCGATCGTCGCGTAGCGCTGCAGTCTTCGTTCTGGACGCCGACGGCGCACCGCAATCTCTCTTGAGCGAGCAGGTGGCGGAGCTGCGCTCCGGTACGGTGGGCGATCATGCGGAACCGGTAAAGTCCGCCGTCCCGACCACCGGCGATCTTAGGCAGGCCGTGTCGATGATGTTCGCACACGACATGGCGCTGCTGCCTTGCGTCGACGAGGGCGGGCGGATGGCGGGCGTGATGAGCTACCGTTCCATCGTGCACAATCTCGGCCATGGAGGGAAGGCATGAGCGCTCTCGCCGGCCAGGCCGCACCGCAGCATCGCCGCCGGATCGAGACCGCACCGATGATCGTGCTCGTCGTGCTGGCCGGAGCCGTCGTCTGGCTGTGGTGGAGCGGCATGGCGGAGGAAATCCTCGCCTATTCCGACGACATTTCTTATCTCGCCGTGCAGCATCTGGAGCTGGTCGCCTGGGCGGGAGGGCTCGCCATCCTTGTGGCCGTACCGGTCGGCATCGTCCTTTCACGGCCTGCCTTCCGCCTCGTTTCGGAAGCCGTGATGCAGATCTTCAATATCGGCAGCACCGTGCCGACGCTCGCGATCCTGGCGCTTTCGATGACGCTGCTCGGGATCGGTACGGTGCCCGCGGTGTTCGGCCTCTGGGCGGCCACCCTCCTGCCGATCGTGCGCAACACCTATGCCGGCCTGCGCGCCGTGCCGCCGCACCTTGTGGAGGCCGCAACCGGGATGGGCATGACGCCGCGGCAGGTTCTGTGGCGCGTCGAACTTCCAAACGCCCTCTTCGTGATCTTCGGCGGCATCCGCACGGCGCTCGCGATCTGCGTCGGCTCGGCGCCCCTGGTCTTTCTGATCGGCGCGGGCGGGCTTGGCGAACTGATCTTCACCGGGATCTCGCTGGACGAACTCCCGATGATGATGGCCGGGGCCATTCCCACGGCAATGCTCGCGGTCCTGGTCGATTTCATCGTCGGCCAGATTCAGTACTACCTCGTTCCACGGGGCATCAATCCGCTGCGATAACAAAATGAGAGAGAGGAACTGAAATGAACTTCGCACCGAAACTTGCCAGAACCCTTCTGTCGGCGGCCGCCATCGCGCTCGTCACGACGACTGCCTGGGCCGCCAGCCTTACCGTCGGCGGCAAAAACTTCACCGAGCAGCTGATCATCGCAGAGATCACCAAGCAGCTCCTTCAGAGCAAGGGCCACACGGTCGACAAGAAAGACGGCATGGGCACGAAGATCGTTCGCGCCGCACTGGAGAACGGCGAGGTCGATCTTTACTGGGAATATACCGGGACGTCGCTCATCACCTTCAACAAGGTGACGGAACGGCTTTCGCCGGAGGAGACCTACAACCGCGTCAAGGAACTCGACGGTGAGAAAGGCCTCGTCTGGCTGGCGCCGTCCGCGGCGAACAACACCTACGCCTATGTCATCAAGCCGGGCAACGCCAAGACGGACGGCATGGAGACGATCTCCGACCTCGCCAAGGCGTATAACGACGGCAAGGATGTCCTCATGGGCACGACGGCCGAATTTCCGAAGCGTCCGGACGGCCTGATCGGCTTGGAGAAGGTCTACGGTTTCGAAACCGGCCGAGCCAATATCCGGCCGATGGATCTCGGTCTCGCCTATAACGCACTCGCCAATGGCGATCTCGACACGATCGCCGCGCAGGCGACCGACGGCCAGATCGCGGCGCTCGGATTGAAGACGCTGAAGGACGACAAGGGCTTCTTCCCCAACTATGCGCTGACCCCCGTCGTGCGCAAGGAAGTGCTCGACGCGAATCCGGATCTCAAGGAAACGCTCGAAGCGGTCTCGAAGAAGCTCGATGACGCCACGATGCAGCGTTTGAACAGCCAGGTCGATGTGGAGAAGAAGACCATCGAAACGGTCGCCGCCGACTATCTGAAGTCGCTCGGCATGTAAACGCGCCGCATCTATCGACGAACGTCTCGTCCCGCCTGCAGGTTTTCTGCCGGCGGGCGGGAAGGGTGCGTGCCGGAGAACCGGGCGCAGATATACCGGACCGGCCGTGCCGGCCGTCTTTTCGAGGAACTCCGAGAATGGTCAAAATATCAAACGTCCGCGTCCGCCCGCTGGTACTGCCGCTCAAGCAACCCTACCACTGGTCCTACGGCATCCGTGAATCCTTCGCGGTCAACCTCATCGAGATCGAGGCAGATGACGGCACGGTAGGGGTCGGCGAGTGCACGGTCGCGCCGGACCAGACCGGTACGGCGGCTATCCTATATCGCCTCGCCAAACATCTCGTCGGCCATTCGCCCCATGATGTGGCGCCGCTCATCGCGCGCATCTTCCACCAGGAATATCTCGGACAGGGCGCCAATATCATGCGGGCGGCCAATCAGATATTTTCCGGTATCGACATGGCCATGTGGGATCTGCAGGGCAAGCTCGCCGGCCTGCCGGTCCACCAGCTGCTCGGCGGGGCTCACCGGAAGGCGGTCGGCTACTTCTATTTCCTGCAGGGCGAGACCGCCGAGGAGCTTGCGCGCGATGCCGCGGTCGGTCATGCCCAGGGCGAGCGGGTCTTCTATCTCAAGGTCGGCCGCGGCGAGAAGCTCGACCTGGAGATCACCGCGGCGGTTCGCCGCGAGATCGGCGACGCGCGCCTGCGCCTCGATGCAAACGAAGGCTGGAGCGTCCATGACGCGATCAACATGTGCCGAAAGCTCGAAAAATTCGACATCGAGTTCATCGAGCAGCCAACGGTGAGCTGGAGCATTCCGGCCATGGCGCATGTCCGCGAGAAAGTCGGTATCCCGATCGTTGCGGATCAGGCCGCCTTTACGCTCTACGACGTCTATGAGATATGCCGCCAGCGTGCTGCGGACATGATCTGCATCGGCCCGCGTGAAATCGGCGGCATACAGCCGATGATGAAGGCGGCAGCCGTGGCGGAGGCCGCCGGACTGAAGATCTGCATCCATTCTTCCTTTACCACCGGCATCACCACCTGCGCGGAACACCAAATAGGGCTCGCCATTCCCAATCTCGACGACGGTAACCAGATCATGTGGCAGCTCGTCCAGAAGGATATCGTCTCCTCGCCCGATCTGGCTCCCAAAAACGGCTGGCTGGATGCCTTCAGGAAGCCAGGACTCGGTTTCCAGCTCGCCGAAGACCTGGTCGCCGAAGGCGAAAGACGCTACGCAGCAAGTCGATGACACCGGTCGAAACCTCCCGTGAAGAGATCGAGGCAGTTTGCCTCAAGGCGCTGACGGTCCATGGTGCGGCAGCCGAAAACGCACGCGCCGTGGCGAGCGCGATCGCCACGGCGGAGGCCGACGGCAATCGCGTCTGCGGCCTTTACTACCTGCCGATCTTCTGCAGGCACCTGGCGATCGGAAAGGTCGCTGGAGAAGCCGTTCCCGAGGTGACGACGCGCGGTGTGACGGTCACGGTCGACGCGAGATCCGGCTTCGCACATCCCGCCATTGCCGCCGGTACGCCGGTCCTGATCGACCTTGCACGCCAAGCGGGCCTCGCGGCAATGGCGGTGCGCAACTCCTATAATTGCCTCGCCCTCGGTCATCACGTCCGGCCCCTTGCCGACGCCGGCCTGATCGGCATCTGCGTTTCGAATGCGCCTGCCTCCGTTGCGCCGCCCGGGGCGACGCGGGCGCTCTTCGGCACGAACCCGCTTGCCTTCGCCGTACCTTCGAAAGAAGGGGCTCCGGCAATCGTCGTCGACCAGAGCATGAGTGCCGTCACCAAGACCGAGATGATCCTGCGCCGCGATCGCGGCGAGGCAATCCCGATCGGCTGGGCGCAGGACGGGAACGGCCAGCCGACGACCGACGCGGCCACCGGGCTGGAAGGCTCGCTGCTGCCCGCCGGCGGTCGCAAGGGCGCCAATATCGCCCTTCTCGTGGAAATCCTTGCTGCCGCCCTGACCGGTTCGGCCCTCAGCACGGAGGCGAGCGCCTTCGGAAGCGACGAGGGTGGGCCGCCGCATGTCGGCCAATTCCTGATCGCCATCGACCCTGGTCACTTCGCCGCCGATCGCTTCTGCGAAGCGATGGATGATCTGGTCGCCTCCCATGGCGCCGCCGGCGTAAGGCTTCCCGGCCACTCCGGACGAAAGCAGCCCGTTTTCGTCAATGCCGATCACTGGAAGAAGGCGGTTTCGCTTTCGGAATCGAAGGACGGTCGAAATCCTCGTTAGAGGTGAAAGCGATTATCGATGGGTCGTGTCTATCTTGCGAAATCGCATTCCCTGCCATATATTTTGCACAGGAAATATGTTCTTGGATATGACGCAAGATGGCTCAGGCTCAAAAGACCCAAAGCGATGGCGGACCGCTGATACTGTCCTACATGGACAAGGGCGGAAAGATCGCGGTTCAGCAGGTCGCGGACGGCTTCGGCATGTCGAAAACGCAACTTGCGGAAACGGCCGGGCTTGCGCGTGAAACGCTCTACCGGCTGGAGCGCAGCCGGGCGACGAAGACGCAGAACCGCCTCCGCGAAATGCTCGAGATCATCAGCCGGGTCACCGACTGGGCGGGCGGCAAGGAGCAGGCAATGGCCTGGTATCGCGCCCAGCCCCTCCCGGCATTCGGCGGACGAACGGCCGAAGCTTTGGTGAAGGACGGCAAGGCGGCGGCCGTGCGCGATTATCTCGACCACATGGCCCTCGGGGGCTTTGCTTGAGGTTCACCGGAACCTGCTATCGCGCGCATGACCCACGCTGGGCTTTCAAACCTGCATCCGGCGATGGCGCGGCAATAAAGGGCGCGCGCTTCAACCCGAAGGGCGTGAAGACGCTTTACCTTGCACTCAGCATCATGACAGCGGTCAAGGAGGCCAATCAGGGCTTCGCCCATCGTATCGATCCTTGCGTGCTTTGCTCCTACGACATCGATTGCGCCGACATCGCTGATCTGACGACCGAGAAGGGGAGGGCGGAACACGGAGTATCGCTGGAGGAGATGGCCTGCAGCTGGGCGGGCGCGCTTGCCGAGGGGAGACGTCCGGCTTCCTGGGCCATTTACGACCGTCTTCATCCGCGCGGGACCGCCGGCATCCTGGTTCCGAGTTTCGCACCGGGGACCGAAGCGGAAGACCGGAATCTCGTACTTTGGACGTGGGGACCGGATCTGCCGCATCGCGTCGACGTGTATGATCCAAGTGGCCGGCTGCCTAAAGATCAGCTCTCCTGGGGCTGACTGCGTTTCCGTGGTGGAGTGCTTTCCGCGAAATCCATCCGCGTCGCATTGCGCCGGAATTGCGCCGGGGACTTTCCGGTCCATTTCCGGAATGCGCGGTGAAAGGCGCTCGGCTCGGAAAAGCCGAGCTCGACGGCAAGCTGGGCCACATTCGTCCGGCCGTCGGCGAGCGCTTCCATCGCAAGCGCCCGGCGCAGGTCCTCCTTGATCGATCGATAGGTCTGGCCCTCCTGCTTCAATCTCCGTCGAAGGGTCGGGGCTGCAATCCGCATGCGCGCGGCAAGCGCCTCGAAACCCGGCCAGGCGGACGGAGCCGTGGCATGGAGCCGCTGGCGTATTGCCGCGGACAATCCTGCGTCGTGGCGATAGCGCACGAGAATATTTGCAGGCGCATGCCGGAGGAAGTGCTTCAGTGCCCGCTCGTCACGAATGGGCGGCAGTTTCAGGTACTCGGCATCGAAAACGAGCCGCGTCCGGGGCTGATCGAAGTGGACGGGCGCGCCGAAGAAGAGCCGATAATCGGTTCCGGCGGGGGGCGCACTGCAGCGGAAGTCGACCCAGCGGATCGGAAGCCGGCGTCCGATCAGCCAGCAATTGACGCCATGCAGGATGATCCAGAAGGTACGATAGGCGAAGGCCGAGCGCGTAGCGCCGGCGTCCTTCAGGACAATCTGTGCCAGACCGTTTTCGACGACCAGCTCGCCATGCGGTTCCTCGAGAACCACCCTGAGGAAGCGCAGCGCTCGCCGCAGCGCATGTTCGAGCGTCGCGGTTGAAAGAATGGCGTGGCACAGCAATGCGAAGCTGCCGGCGCGCATCGGCCGGGCGCCCTCGCCGAAAAACTCGTCATCCATCGCCTGTGCCACCGCATGCCAGAAGGCGCCGTATTGTTCGGCCGAAACCGGACCGGTGACGACGGATGGCAGGCCGGCTTGTGCAAGGAGGGGTTCGGCATCCACTCCATGGCGCCGGAGGCATTCGAGCGTATCGTCCATGAAACATGGGGCGATCAACCGGCGTTCCATGGGCGACGTCCCTCTCGTCGAACATTGCAAAAGCGATCACATAATCTGAGTCATTCGGTCATTGCATACCATATTTCTCCTCTGCATCATCCCGGTTGGAAAAAGTTGGAGCTGGAGCCTATGCAACTCAAGGGCCGCGTCTTTATCGTCACGGGGGCCAGTTCCGGACTGGGCGCGGCTGTGACGCGCATGCTGGCTCATGAGCGCGCGAGGGTGCTGGGGCTCGACCTGAAGCCTCAAGCAGGAGAGGCGCTTGCCGTCGAACTCGGCGCGGCGGTGTGCTTCCGAAATGCCGACGTGACGAATGAGGCCGACGCCACCGCCGCTCTGGCATTCGCGAAGCAGGAATTCGGGCACGTCCACGGATTGGTGAATTGTGCCGGCACTGCGCCAGGCGAGAAGATTCTCGGCAGGAGCGGCCCGCACGCACTGGGCAGTTTCGCCCGCACGGTCGCCGTCAATCTGATCGGGACATTCAACATGATACGGCTTGCCGCCGAGGTCATGTCGCAGGGAGTGCCGGACGCCGACGGAGAGCGGGGGGTGATCGTCAATACCGCCTCGATCGCCGCTTTCGACGGGCAAATCGGCCAGGCCGCCTACGCTGCGTCGAAAGGCGGCGTCGCCGCGCTGACGCTTCCGGCCGCGCGCGAGCTCGCGCGTTTCGGAATTCGCGTCGTCACCATCGCGCCTGGCATCTTCGATACGCCGATGATGGCCGGTATGCCTCAGGATGTTCAGGACGCGCTCGCGGCAAGTGTGCCCTTTCCCCCGCGTCTTGGTCGGGCCGAGGAATATGCCGCCCTCGTGAAGCATATTTGCGAGAATACGATGCTTAATGGCGAGGTCATCCGCCTCGACGGGGCTTTGCGCATGGCGCCCCGGTAAGCATGGCCATGCAGGGAGGTTCGAATGAACAAGCAGGATCCTGTGGTCATCGTCGGGCAGGCCCGAACCCCGCTTGGCAGTTTCCAAGGTGAGTTGAGGGACCTTTGCGCCGCCGAGCTAGGGGCGGCCGCGATTGCCGATGCTCTGAAGCGCGCCGGGCTTGCCCCGGATGCGGTCGATGAGGTGATGTTCGGTTGTGTCCTGACCGCGGGACAGGGACAGGCGCCAGCCCGTCAGGCTGCGCTCGGTGCGGGTCTTCTTCCCGGCGTAGGCGCGACCACCGTCAACAAGATGTGCGGTTCGGGCATGAAGGCGGCGATGCTGGCACATGACCTGATCAAGGCGGACTCCGCCTCGATCGTGGTTGCGGGCGGCATGGAGAGCATGACCAATGCCCCCTATCTGCTCGACCGCGCGCGGCAGGGCTATCGCATCGGGCACCAGAAGGTGCTGGACCACATGTTCCTCGATGGCCTCGAGGATGCCTATGACAAGGGGCGCCTGATGGGCACCTTTGCGGAGGATTGCGCCGAAGCCTACCAATTCACCCGCAGCGCCCAGGACGAGTATGCCATTGCGTCCCTCGAGAAGGCGCAAAAGGCAAGTGCCGACGGCAGCTTTGCGGAGGAGATCGTCCCCTTGAACATCGCCTCGGGCAAGGGGGAACGAACCGTCAGCCTGGACGAGCAGCCGCAAAAGGCGCGGTTCGACAAGATTCCCCTGTTGAAACCGGCTTTTCGCGACGGCGGCACGATCACGGCTGCCAACGCCTCTTCGATTTCGGACGGTGCGGCCGCACTGGTGCTGATGCGCCGGTCGGCGGCGGATCAAAAGGGCATCGCGCCTCTGGCGACGATCTGCGGTCACTCCACCCATGCTGATGCCCCCAGTCTCTTTCCGACGGCGCCGATCGGAGCGATCAAGGCACTCTGCCTGCGCATCGGCTGGGACATCGGTGAGGTCGATCTCTTCGAAATCAACGAGGCCTTTGCCGTCGTTCCGATGGCGGCAATGCGCGAGCTCGGCCTTGATGCGGAAAAGGTGAACGTCCACGGCGGCGCCTGCGCGTTGGGCCATCCAATCGGCGCCTCGGGCGCTCGGGTGATCGTCACGCTCGTCAATGCGCTGCGCCGCCGCGGCCTCAGACGCGGCATAGCTTCCGTCTGTATCGGCGGCGGCGAGGCGACCGCAGTGGCGGTGGAGATATCAGGCTGAGGGGGGACAGGGCGCGCCTCGTAAAATCACCAATCTGCTGCATCTTGCACCCCGACTAAAACACAGGATTATCCTTCTACAACCGCGTCGGCCCGGCCACGTTTGGCCGGGTTCGCGTTGATCCGGGTTCGGCGTCCGCATGGCTTGCGATCGCCTCTGCCAATGGTAAACGTAGGTAATGACCTATGGAGTTGAGCCGTGAACATCACGAAAAACGGTCCGGTAATCATCACCGACGGCGGCACGCCTTCCCATGCCCTGGCGAGCTATGACGAAAACGGGCGCTTGACCGGCAAGCAACGCAGCCTTGTCGACGCTTTGGCCAGGCCTGGCCTGTCGGCAATCGATTTCGTGCGCCACCGCGTCGAGATCAGGCGCCGCGATGTGGACTTGTCTTGAGGTACTTGCTGGGTAGCAAGGTCGTTTCCAAACTGCGCAAGACGGATTTGCCGGTTGACGATGCGGCTACGGCACGCCGCGCCCACCAGCACGCCCCCGACCGGCGCAGCAAGGACGAGGTGCTGATTGCAGCGGCTCGCCAACTTGGAGAAAGGGCGAATGACGACAATCACGATAGACGATGCGCTCGACCGCGCCGGAACCGGCGCCTACCAGCGCCGCCTCATCGCCATTTTCGGTCTGGTTTGGGCTGCCGACGCGATGCAGGTGCTGGCGGTCGGATTCACGGCCGCATCGATCGCCGCCACTTTCGGGCTGTCGGTTCCGCAGGCGCTGCAGACGGGCACGCTGTTCTTTCTGGGGATGTTGTTCGGCGCCGCGGGTTTCGGCAGGCTTGCGGACCGTATCGGCCGCCGGCGCGTCCTGATTGCCACCGTCGCCTGCGACGCAGTCTTCGGCCTGCTGTCGGTCTTTGCACAGGATTTTTCCGTCCTGCTTCTGCTGCGGTTCCTCACCGGCGCGGCGGTGGGGGGAACTCTGCCGGTCGACTATGCGATGATGGCGGAGTTTCTGCCTGCTCGCAATCGCGGCCGCTGGCTGGTGATGCTGGAGGGCTTCTGGGCCGTCGGCACGCTCATCGTTGCGCTCGCCGCATGGGGTGCGAGCCTCGCCGGGGTAGCGGACGCCTGGCGCTACATTTTCGCCGTGACTGCACTGCCGGCGCTGATCGGCCTGGGGTTGCGTTTCCTGGTGCCGGAATCGCCGCTCTATCTGCTTCGCCGCGGAAAGACCTCCGAGGCGAAGGCCATCGTCGATCGGATCCTCGTCGTCAACGGCAAGACGCAGCTTGGTGCCGACGCATCGCTGGTGCCGTCGCCGGTGGCGCAGAGCGCCGGCATTTTTTCCGTCGATCTTCGCAAGCGCAGCCTGATGATCCTGGCCATCTGGTTTCTGGTCTCGATATCATATTACGGCGTCTTTACCTGGATGCCTCCGCGGCTCGCGGGCGAAGGCTTCGGATTCGTTCGGGGCTACGGTTTCCTCGTCGTCCTGGCGTTGGCGCAGATCCCCGGCTACGCGCTGGCCGCCTACGGGGTCGAGAAATGGGGCCGAAGGCCTACGCTGATAGGCTTCTGCCTCCTCTCGGCACTTGGCTGCCTGCTCTTCGTGATTGCCGGCAATGCAACGCTGATCGCCGCCTCGCTCCTGATCATGAGCTTTGCCTTGCTCGGCACCTGGGGCGCGCTTTATGCCTATACGCCGGAACTCTATCCGACGGCATCGCGGGCGACGGGAATGGGTGCTGCCGGCGCCATGGCCCGACTCGGCGGCTTGCTTGCTCCATCGCTGATGGGGCTGGTGGTGGCGCAGAGTTTCGGTCTCGCCATCGGCATCTTTGCCGGCCTTCTGCTCGTGGCTGCCGTTGCGGCCTTTCTGATCGACGCCGAGACGCGCCAGGTATCGCTGGCCTGAGCTCTCCGCAACGATGTGAGCTCACTGCGATTCCCGGCGGGTCGGCAGGCTCGTGTTCTACTCTGCCGCCTTACGCCGGCCGAGCGAGACGTCCGTCGTGTAGTTTTCGCGCATGAAGTCGATGAAATTCTGCTGGAACTGCCGCGTATGGGCATGCGCCAGCTCGTCGGCGAGGTCGACGTTCTTCACCCGGATCGCCTCTAGCATCAGATTGTGCTCGTCCGTCAGCAGATATCCTTCATGCGTTCGCTCCAGATACTCGAAATGGAGATGGAGCATCCGTTGCCCCTGGTTCAACAGCCGCTCGTAGAACGCGGCGAGATAAGGGTTCTTGCCGGCCGCGGCGATCGCAATGTGGAATTGCTTGTTTGCCTCCGACATCTGCAGATGATTGCCGGACTTCACCGCCGCTTCGAACTCCTTCTGCCGCCTGGCGATCGCCTTCAGGTCTGCCTCTGTCCGCAGTTCGGCGGCAAGGCGGGTGTTCATGCGTTGCGCGATATCAAGCGCTTCAACATATTTCGGGAAGGTTCCGACCTCGATCGGCGCGACGATGGTGCTGCGGTTCGAAAGCGTGACGACGAGGTCCTCGCCGGCAAGCCGGATCAACGCCTCGCGAACGGGTGAGCGCGACATGTCAAACCGCTCGGCGAGCGTGTTTTCGTCGAGAAGCTGGCCGGGGGGGATGGTAAGCGCCAGAATCTCGTTCCGCAGCGTCTCGTAGACGCTTTTCCAGCCGGTACCCTTCGCCCGTTTCGTCTCTGTTTCCTCAGACACTTACGTCCCTTTCCCGTTGTCCGGCTGCATAACGCCAGAACGCGCATCCCAAGACAATGTAATTTTTCCGCTTGACAATGTCGACACACAGACGACATTAATTTGAATGTCGACACGAAGACGACACCAAAGCTGCGAAGATCGGCTCCAAGCCGGCGAGAGGAACCGCGCGTCACGCGCACGTCAAACAGAGGAAACGACGATGCTTTCGAAGATGCTTTCGCCCGTGCTGCGGGTGCTGCCTGCGCTTGCCTTGATGACTGGACTTTCAACCGCTGCCGCCTCGGCCGAAACCGCCGAAGGCTACTGGCAAGGCGTACAGAAAGCCGGCGTCCTTCGTTGCGGCGCCGCCGTCGCGCCGCCCTACGTCATGCGCGATCCGGCTTCCGGGAATTATTCCGGTTTCTTCGCCGATCTTTGCCGCGAGTTCGCCGATGCGTTGAAAGTGAAGGCGGAATTCGTGGACACGAGCTGGGACAACATCGTCGCCGGACTCCAGGCGGGAAAATGGGACCTCTCCCTTGCCCTGAACAGGACGCCGGCCCGCGCGATGGCCGTGCAGTTCTCGATCCCCGCGATGGAATATCAGATATCGCTCGCCTACAATAAGGAAAACCCCAAGGTCCCAAGCGGCGCAACGTCCGTTGCCGACGTCGACAAGAAGGACGTGACGCTGGCCGTCATGTCCGGGACTGCGCAGGACAAGGCGATTACCGCCGCGATCAAGAACGCGACGATTCTCCGGCTTCCCGGCAACGACGAGACACGACTCGCCCTCGTATCACGGCGCGCAGATATCCTCGTCGATGCCTCCGACACCAATCAACTCTTCACCCAGTCCAATCCCGAGTGGGCGGTTGCGTTGAACCCTACGCCGGCATTGGCGAAGCAAGGCGTTGCATTCGGCTTGCCGCATCGGTTGTCGGCGGCCGACGTCGAAGTGCTGAACATCTTTCTTGAGGAAAAGGTCGCGACCGGTCACGTGGATGAGCTGATCCGCAAGGCTGTCGACGAAGTGCTCAAGAGCGCTCAATGACGAGGGCCGGGCCGGGCACGCCACCGTTTGCCCGGCCTCTCATCCCTTCTTTTGACCAGCGAGATCGGCGATGACCATGTCCTTCAGTGCCCCCCTTGTCAAAATCCAGTCTCTCCACAAGAGCTATGGACCGCATATCCAGGTGCTCAAGGGCTTAGACATCGAAATGAAGCTCGGCGAAAGGGTCGTAGTCATCGGCCCGAGCGGCGGCGGGAAGAGTACGCTGCTGCGCGTCATGATGGGCCTCGAGAAGATCGACAGCGGTGCGATCAGCTTCGGCGGCAAGCCATACATATCATCGCAGGGAGCCGACAAGAAAACCGTCATCGACACCGAGGTGCGGCGCTCGATCGGCATGGTGTTCCAGCATTACACGCTGTTCCCGCATCTGAACGTCACTCAGAACCTGATTCTCGCGCCGTGCAAGGTGCGCGGCGAGAACAAAGCCAGTGCCACTAAGCGTGCCCAGGCGCTGCTCGAGCGCTTTGGCCTTGGCGCAAAGACCAATGCCTATCCGGCGCAGCTCTCCGGTGGCCAGAAACAGCGCGTGGCGATCGCCCGCGCTCTGATGCTCGACCCCAAGTTGATGTTGTTCGATGAGGTGACCTCGGCGCTCGATCCCGAGCTCGTCGCCGAAGTCGAGCAGGTCATCCTGCAACTCGCCGCTCAAGATATGCCGATGATGATCGTCACCCATGACATGTGGTTTGCGAAGAACATCGCCTCGCGCGTCATCTTCTGTGCCGGCGGCATCGTGGTTGAAGACGGGCCGCCGGAGCAGGTACTTGGTTCTCCAAAGGAAGAGCGCACCCGCGAATTCATCGACCGCGTTTTCCATATCCGGCACTAGGAGCGGGCGATGGATTACACTTTCGACTTCCAGTCCATCTCCTTCGGGCCGCTATGGGAAGGGCTTATGGTCACGCTGCAATTGACAGCCGCTGCCAATCTCATCGGCGTCGTGCTCGGATTTCCGCTGGCACTCCTCATCATGAGCCGCTTTGCGCCGGTACGGCTGCCGGCGGTGCTTTTCGTCGAATTCTTCCGGTGTACGCCGGCGATCGTGCAGATCGTCTGGTTCTTCTATTGCGTGCCGATGCTGTTCAACGTCTTCCTAGGATCGATGACGATGGGCATCCTGGCACTCGGCCTCAATCTGATGGCCTTCAACGCCGAGGCATACCGCGCCTCGATCCAGGCGGTGCCGCGCGAACAGCTCGATGCGGGCATCGCGCTCGGGCTCAATCCGCTCCAGCGCACCCTCCATATCGTCCTGCCGACCGCGGTTCGTGCTTCGATCCCGGTCCTGCTCACCAATGGTATCGGCATCTTCCAACAGAGCGCCCTGGTCGCGATCGTCGCAGTACAGGACCTCATGTATCAGGCGAAGACGCTCGCGACGGAGACCTATAGGCCGATCGAGACCTTCACGATCGTCGCGCTCGTCTATTTCGCCGTCTCGTTCCCGGTCTCGCAGGTCGTCGGCTATCTCGAACGCCGCCGTCAGCTGATGACGAGTTGAGGAGAATACTGATGGCTCTCGACTTCTCTATCGTCCTCCGCTTCCAGGAAGCCCTTGCGCTCGGTCTCTGGATGACCATCAAGCTGACGCTGATCTGCGTCGTCCTCGGATGCAGCCTCGGCTTCTTCGTCGGTCTCGCCCGCGCAACGCGGAGCGGCATTCTGCGGGCCGTTTCCGGCATTTATGTCGAGTTCTTCCGCGGCACGCCGGTGCTGATCCAGCTCTTCTGGATATTCTTCTGCCTGCCATTGATCCTTGGCGTCGAGCTCTCCAATCTCGCCTCGGGAGTGATCGCACTCACCCTCTACATGGGCGCGGTCACCAGCGAGACGTTCCGTGCATCGCTGAAATCCATCGGCCGCGAGCAACTCGATGCCTGCGTCGCGCTCGGCCTGTCGCGCCGGGTTCAGGTGACGAGCGTCATCCTGCCTCAGGCGGTGCTGCGCGCCGTCCCGACGCTGCTGTCGAATTGCGTCAGCCTGTTCAAGGAAAGCGCACTCGTCTCGGCAGTCGGCATGGCCGACCTGATGTTCGTCGGACAGAACATTTCCAACAACACCGCGCGCCCGGTCGAGGTGCTGACGGTCGTCGCCCTCATCTACTTCGTCATTGCCTTCCCGCTGACGCGCGCAGTCACGCTCGTCGAGCGGCGCGTGCTCGCCAAGCTCGCTATCTGAACCGAATTCTTTCTAAAGGAGATATTCCATGAAACTGTCTGGCGTCATGCCCGCGCTCGTCACTCCGTTCGACGCGAACAACAGGGTCGACTTCAAGGCTTTTGAAAAGCTTCTGGCGCATCTGCGCGACGCGGGTGTCACAGGCTGGGTTCCGAACGGCTCGACCGGCGAGTATTTCAGCCAATCCACTGAAGAGCGCCGCGACGTGCTGCAATTCGTCAAGGATTTCGCCAGACCGGGGGAAATTCTGATCGCCGGCACCAACGCATCCGCCACCCGCGAGGTCATAGAACAGACGGCGATCGCCAAAGAGATTGGCTACGATACGGTGCTGCTCGCTCCTCCGTTCTACACCCGGCCTACGCAAGCCGAACTGATCGGGCACTATGAAACCGTGCTCGGTGCCGTCGACGTAAACCTGGTCCTCTATTCCTATCCGGCCAAGGATGGGTCGGATATCGGTTACGAACTGATGGACCACTTCGCCGACAATCCGCGCGTGATCGGCATCAAGGAAAGCTCCGGGGTGCTGCAGCGCGCAATCGACATCGCCAGTCGCTACGACGGCCGCATTCAACTGGTTTCCGGTTCGGATGACATCGCGCTCGACTTCATGTTCTGGGGAGCAGAGAGCTGGATCTGCGGACCGTCGAATTGCATGGCCAAGGCCTGCTGTGACCTCGACCGGACGTTCAAATCCGGCGATCTGGACACGGCACGTCAGCAGATGAAGACGCTCTTCCGGGCGATGAACATTCTCGAAAGCGGCAAGTTCGTCCAGAAGATCAAATATGGTTGCGAGCTTCAGGGTTTGCCCGTGGGTGAGTGCCGCGCGCCGCTCGGTCCTCTGACCGAGGATGAAAAGGCCGAGTTCCGCGCTGCGATGGAGCCGATCCTGAACTGCTAGAGCGGGATGACGAGAAGCGTGCGGTTTTCTGCCCGCATCCCGCGTTTCAAAAATCATCGTGACCTGAGAGCCGAGGGAGAAATGGACGTTGCTCTTCGGTTCTCACGCTCAGGGTTAGAGGATAGATCGTGTCTCCCATCGCAGTCGTCGGCGCCGGCATCATCGGTGTCACCATCGCCTTCGAGCTTCAGCGCCGCGGACTGAACGTGGTGCTGGTCGATCGCGATGGGCCGGGCAAAGGTGCCTCCTATGGCAATATGGCCTCGATCGCGATCACGGAGTTCATGCCCGCCTCGCGGCCTTCGGTCTGGGCGAAGATGCCGAAATGGCTTGTCGATCCGGAAGGACCGGTGCGCATCCGCCCCTCCTATCTGCCGAAGCTCGCGCCCTGGTTTCTTCGGTTTGTCGAAGCGAGCCGTCCGTCGCGTGTGAGGGAGCTGGAGGCGGCAGGGGCCGTGCTGTGCAGCCGCGTCTACGAAGATCTTCTGCCTCTCCTCAGAAGGGCTGATCTTGCGGACATGTTGACGGAGGAGGGCTGCCTCAGCCTCTATGCGGACGAAGCCGAGTTTCGGGCGGACCGGGAGCATATGGAGGTTATCGAGCGCTTCGGCTTTCGTCACGAAATCCTGGACGCGTCCGGGATTCGCGACCTTGAACCCGCATTGACGTCGAAGATCGAGAAGGCGGTTCTTTTTCCCGACAATCGTTCCGTCGTCGACCCGTACAAGCTCGTGGTGAAACTGAGTGAGAAATTCCTGTCGCTGGGCGGCAGGATCGAGCAAGCGGAGGTCCTCGGCTTCAAGCATGCGGACGGTGTCAAAGGGCTGCGCCTCGACGAGGGTCGTTCGCTTGATGCATCCGCGATCGTGCTTTGCGCCGGCGCCTATACAGGCAGGCTGTCGCGACTTCTCGGCGAGCCGATTCCACTCGAAACCGAACGCGGATACCACACCCAGATCATGGCTTCAGGCATTTCGATGCGCCACTCGGTGATCTGGCCGGCGCGTGCATTCATGGTCACTCCGACGGCCGGCGGCATCCGCGTCGGCGGCACGGTGGAGATGGCCGGCCTCGACGCCGCTCCGGACTATCGGCGGGCAAAGGTGCTCGTCAGGCGGGCGCAGGATGCCCTGCCGGATTTGCGACCTGAGAAGGCCACGGAGTGGATGGGCCATCGGCCGGCGCTCCCCGACACGGTGCCCATCATCGGCCCTTCGGCGAAGCATCCCGGCATCTTCTACGCCACGGGTCACGGGCATCTGGGGCTCGCCTATGCGGCGACGACCGCGCGGCTCATCGCCGACCTCGTCACGGGCGCCCAACTCCCGATCGACATCAAACCATACCGCGTGAACCGGTTCTGATTTCGGAACGGGCGGCGACCAGAACGAATGGAGCGACGAATGCGCAGCGGACTCTTTATCGACGGAAAATGGGTGGCACCGGTCAAAGGCGGAACTGTCGACATCGTCAATCCGGCCACGGAAGAGGTCATTCACAAGGCTGCCGCAGCGAGCGCCGAGGATGTGGACATTGCCGTCACGGCGGCACGCCGTGCTTTCGACAAGGACGGCTGGCCGAAGCTTTCCGGCCGAGAGCGCGCGCGCTACCTCCGGGCGATCGCCGTCGGCATCAGGGCACGGCAGGGGGAGATCGCGAGGCTGGAGGTTATCGACAACGGCAAGCCGCTTCCTGAAGCGGACTGGGACGTCGCCGATGCCGCGGGCTGCTTCGATTTCTACGCCGGACTTGCCGAACAGCTCGACAATGATCCGGAGGAGCCGATCGCGCTCGCCGATGCCCGGTTCACCTCGAAGGCCGTCAGGGAGCCGATCGGTGTTGCCGGCGCCATCATCCCCTGGAACTACCCGCTTCTGATGGCCGCCTGGAAGGTTGCGCCGGCGCTCGCCGCCGGCTGCACGGTCGTGCTGAAACCGGCGGAGGTTACGTCTCTTACCGCACTCGAACTCGCGGCGGTGGCCGATGAGGCGGGCTTACCGCCGGGAGTCCTCAACATCGTGACAGGGGCAGGCCCCGTTGCCGGGCAGGCGCTCATCGACCACAAGGCGGTCGACAAGCTGGCCTTCACCGGCTCCGGTCCGGTCGGTTCGAAAATCATGGCTGCTGCGGCTCGCGACATTAAGCGGGTGAGCCTCGAACTTGGCGGCAAGTCGCCTTTCGTCGTTTTCGACGATGCCGATATCGACGACGCGGTCGAATGGATCATGTTCGGGATCTTCTGGAACCAGGGTCAGGTCTGCTCGGCCACGTCGCGCGTCCTCGTGCAGGAGCGGATCTATGATCGCCTGCTGTCGCGTCTGATCGAGGAGACGAAAAAGATCATTATCGGCAACGGTCTCGAGGAAGGCGTACTGCTCGGGCCGCTCGTCTCCAGGCGCCAATACGAGCAGGTGCTCAGGGCGATCGAGGCGGCGAAAGCGGCCGGCGCGACCGTCGCATGCGGCGGCAAGCGCCCTGAAGGTTTCGACAGGGGTTACTACCTCGAGCCGACGATCCTGACCGACGTGCCCTTGGAAAGCGACGCGTGGCGCGAGGAGATTTTCGGGCCGGTGCTCTGCATCCGCCCGTTCTCGACGGAAGACGAAGCGGTTGCGCTTGCAAACGATTCCCGCTTCGGCCTCGCTGCGGCTGTCATGTCGAAGGACGATGTCCGCGCCGAACGGGTCGCCGCAGCCTTCCGCGCCGGCATCGTCTGGATCAACTGTTCGCAGCCGACCTTCACCGAGGCGCCCTGGGGCGGTTACAAGGAGTCGGGCATCGGCCGCGAGCTCGGCCGCTGGGGTCTCGAAAACTATCTCGAGACGAAGCAGATCACCCGCTTTGCCGCTGGCGAGAAATGGGGTTGGTACATCAGATGACCGGCAGTATTTCGATGGATTGGGACAACTCGCTCGATCTGCTTCTGGTTCATTGCCAGGGCGAGATCGGCAAGGTGATCGTGGGCGGTGCGCCGGAAATCCCGGGCGCGACCATGCTCGACAAAATGAACCACATCAACATGGTGGACGACAGCCTCCGCCGCTTCGTGACCTTCGAGCCGCGCGCCGGCGTTGCCATGTCGGTCAATCTGCTCGTCGCGCCGACGCGGCCCGAAGCCGATGCGGGCTTCATCGTGCTGCAGGCCGACCGCGCTCACCCCATGTCCGGCAGCAATTGCATCTGCGTCGTGACCGCACTGCTTGAAAGCGGACGGGTTGCGATGCGTGAACCCGAAACGATCGTCCGGCTCGACACGCCTGCGGGATTGATCGTCGCACGGGCCGATTGCTTCCAAGGGCGCTGCCTCTCGGTCAGCCTCGACAATGTGCCAAGTTTCGCGGAAGCGTTGGACCGGGACATAGAGACGCCGCGCTGGGGCCGCATCAAAGTCGATGTGGCTTTCGGAGGCGTCTATTACGCGATCGTCGATGTCGATCAAATCGGCAGCGATATCGCGCCGGCCAATGCGCGCTATCTGGCCGAGGCGGGCATCGAGCTGAAGTCGTTGCTTGCCGAGCAGGTGAAAGTAAAACATCCGGATCTCCCCGGGATCGATGAGATCGCCTATGTGATGTTCCGCGGCCATGAGCCTGACGGGGTGGTTCGCACATGTACGACGCTTAAACCGGGCCGCGTCGACCGGTCGCCGTGCGGCACGGGAAGCTCGGCAAACCTTGCGACGCTCTATGCGCGCGGTGAAGTCCTCGTGGGAGACCGGCGGACGTCCCGCTCGATCATCGGCGGCGAATTTGTTGCCGAAGCGATCGGCATCACGGAAGTGGGCGGGCATCCCGCGGTGCTGCCCCGGATTACGGGGCGCGGCTGGGTCTACGGTCGCGAACAGCTCCGAATTTCCGACGAGGACCCCTTCAAGAATGGTTTTGCACTCTCTGACAGTTGGGGGCCACAGGTTCACTTGCTACAAAACATGCAGCAGCTCAAAGTGCTACAGTTCCCTTTGCGCGTCTCATAAGACGCGCGGCGCGGGAGAGTTCTTCCAGCCCAAGGACTTTGGTCTGGCTGGATTCCTGTGACAAGCACAGGAATGAGGCAATCAAACAAGCGGCGGCGCATGGCCCGAATCTCAAAAGGCCTTGGAGCACTTTGCGACATTTCGCCTGCGCGTGACCGGTTCGAAATCTGCTGTACCGCCGCTCGATAATCCCATAAGATGTCTGCGACAACTAACAGTCGTAGTCATATGATGATTTTAGATGCGGGGTATGGGAATATTCATGCCGAGTACGAAAAAGGGAGGCGCTCGCCCGTCGCTGTCCTCACAGGTGGCAGACGCCATAAAGGCGCAGATCGAGGCGGGATACTACGCGCCGGGCGACAAGTTGCCCACCGAGCCGGCCTTGATCGACAAGTTCGGCTTCAGTCGGACGGTGGTAAGGGAGGCGATCGCGGCGCTTAGGGCCGATGGGCTGGTGGAGTCGCGGCAGGGGTCGGGCGTCTTCGTGATAGGGCCGCGGCAGAGCGACCCGGGCCTCAGGCTTTTCACCGGCGAGACCGACAAGATTTCCGATATCATCGAGGAGCTCGAACTGCGCATCGGTATCGAAGTCGAGGCGGCAGGCCTGGCGGCGGCGCGCAGTTCCCCGGCGCAGGAGGCCGAAATCCAGACTCAGGTCGAGCGCTTTGCCCATCTCGTCGCCGAAGGAAAGCCTACGGATGAGGCCGATTTCCAGTTTCACATGGCTATAGCGACGGCCACCAACAACACCCGCTTCCGCACCTTTCTGGAGCATGTCGGGCGCCGCATGATCCCGCGCGTGAAGTTTCGCACGGTCATGGGCGGCGTTGATCCGTTGCCGAGCCGGGACGAGCCCATTCTCCTCGAGCACCGCGAGATCGCCGAGGCGATCCTTGCGCGGGATCCGGACCGGGCCCGGGAGGCCATGCGTCGCCATCTCGTCACCGGGATCAAGCGGTACCGCTCGCTGACGACCTGGCGCCCGAGCGAAAAATCCGGCGAGGTTGATTGACTCATCTCAAAAGTCATCATATGAATTTCCCGTCTTAAGCTCGCAGCCGGAGGGAATTCATTGTCGCCTGAAGAAATCAAGTCGCGTGTCGGTTCGGGGCTCTTGTCCTTTCCGGTCACGCACTTCACGTCGGACTACAAGCTCAATCTGGAGAGCTACCGACGTCATGTGGAGTGGCTTTCCGGCTTTGAGGCCGCGGCCCTGTTCGCTGCCGGCGGCACCGGCGAGTTCTTTTCGCTCTCGCCGAACGAAGTGGGCCAGGTCACCCGCGCGGCCAAGGACGTATCGGGCGAGGTGCCGATCATTGCGGGTTGCGGCTACGGCACGTCGCTTGCCGTCGAGACGGCGAAGATCGTGGAGGAGGCGGGTGCCGACGGTATTCTCCTGCTGCCGCACTATCTGACGGAAGCGCCGCAGGAAGGCATCTATGCCCATGTGAAGGCCGTCTGCGATTCGACCGGCCTCGGCGTCATTCTCTACAACCGCGCCAATTCGGTCGCCAATGCCGACACGGTCGCGCGCCTTGCCGAGGCCTGCCCCAACCTGATCGGCTTCAAGGACGGCACCGGCAAGGTGGACCTCGTGCGTCATGTGACGGCCCGGCTCGGCGACCGGCTCTGCTATATCGGCGGCATGCCGACCCATGAGCTCTTCGCGGAAGGCTTCAACGGCGTCGGCGTCACGACCTATTCGTCGGCGGTGTTCAATTTCGTGCCGGAACTGGCGCAGCGCTTCTACCGGGCCATGCGTGCCGGCGACAAGGCGGTGATGGAAGGCATTCTTCATACGTTCTTCTTCCCCTTCGCGGCCCTGCGCGACCGCAAGGCCGGCTATCCGGTTTCGATCATCAAGGCGGGGGTGGAGCTTGCCGGTTTTGCGCCGGGCCCGGTTCGCCCGCCTCTGGTCGACCTGACCGGCGAGGAGCGGGAGATCTTGCAGGGTCTGATAGTGGCATCGCGCCGCTGAAAAGAAACATCGGGCCGGGCGCCAGGAGGATGGCGCCCGCCTTAAACGTCGTCGTTCCAACTGGGGAGGAGTGCAATGGGAAACAAATCTGTTCGCGTCATCGCAGGCGCAATGGTGGTGGCCGGCTGGGCCGGCTGGGCCGGCGCGCAGAGCGCCTCGGAAATCAAGATCGTCCTGCCGGAACAGCCGGCCAATCTTGAGCCCTGCGGTACCATCATCACCAATGTCGGTCAGATATTGAGCCGCAACGTCGTCGAGCCGCTGACCATCGTCGATCCGAAAAGCGGTCAGCCGACACCCGGTCTTGCGACCGAGTGGAAGCAGACCGATCCGAACACCTGGCAGCTCAAGCTGCGTGAAGGAGTCAAGTTCCAGGACGGAGCCGCTTTCAATGCCGAGGCGGTCAAATTCTCGATCGAGCGGATGACCGGCGGCAAGCTGACCTGCAGCAACATCGCCAAGTTCGGCGATGCCAAGCTGACGGTCACGCCGATCGATGACCTGACGGTCGAGATCAAATCGGACAAGCCGCAGCCGATTCTGCCGACGCTGCTCAGCGTGGTCATGATCGTCTCGCCGAACACGCCGGCGGACAAGGCCGTGAACGATCCGGTCGGAACCGGACCCTTCAAGCTTTCGAGCTTCACTCCGCAGACGGTGGTGCTGGAAGCCTTCGACGGCTACTGGGGCGAGAAGCCGGCCATTGCCAAGGCCAGCTATGTCTGGCGCCCGGAATCCTCGATTCGCGCCGCCATGGTGGAGACCGGCGAGGCCGATCTGACGCCGTCCATTGCGATCCAGGATGCGACCAATCCGGAAACGGACTTCGCCTATCTGAACTCCGAAACCACCGCGATCCGCATCGATGCCGGCTTTGCTCCGCTCGACGACGTCCGAATCCGCAAGGCGCTGAACCTGGCGATCGACTGGGATGGTCTCGCGCAGCTTTTCGGCGAGGACGTACAGCGGGCTTCGCAGATGGTCGTCACCGGCATCAATGGCCACGACGACAACCTGGCGCCCTGGGCCTTCGATGCCGAAAAGGCGCGCGCGCTGATTGCCGAGGCCAAGGCCGCGGGCGTACCGGTCGATACCGAAATCGAACTGATCGGCCGCAACGGCATCTACCCCAACGGTACGGAAGCCATGGAAGCCATGATGGCCATGTGGCAGGATGTCGGCCTGAACGTCAAGCTGACGATGCTCGACGTGAACGATTGGCTGCGCTACCTGCAGAAGCCTTTCCCGGAGAGCCGCGGGCCGAACCTGCTGCAGATGATGCACGACAACAACAAGGGTGATGCCGCCTTCACCGTTCCGATCTTCTACACCTCGGGCGGAAGCTATTCGACCTTCGAGGATGCGGGCCTCGACAAGGAGGTCGCCGATGCCATGGCTGCCACCGGCGAGGACCGTACGGCAAAGTTCAAGGCGATCTTCGCGAAGGTGCATGACGATCTCGCGGTCGACATCCCGATGTTCCACATGATCGGCTACACCCGGGTCGGCAGCCGCCTCGAGTGGAAGCCGGACATCACGACCAACAGCGAGATCCCGCTCGCCAATATCGCCCTCAAGGACTGAGTGCCACCATCCGGGCGAGCGCGCGGCACGTTCGCGCGCTCGCATGAACTGCAAGGGAATCAAGAGGCTCCGCATGATGCTCGGCTATATCGGCCGGCGGGCATATCACAGCGTAATTTCGGTGATCGGCCTGCTGACGCTCGTCTTCTTCCTCACGCGTTTGACCGGCGATCCGTCGGCCCTCTACCTGCCGCTCGATTCAAGTCTCGAGGCGCGCCAGGCCTTCGCCCGCCTGAACGGTCTGGACCAGCCGATTTACGTGCAGTTCTTCCAGTATCTGCAAAACCTCATGTCCCTGGATTTCGGCCAGTCCCTGCGACAGAACCGGTCGGCGATCGAGGTCGCTCTCGAGGCCTTTCCGGCCACGTTGAAGCTGGCTTTGGTCGCGATGACGCTCGCAACCGTTCTGGCCATCGTCGTCGGCGCGCTGGCCGCTGCCCGTCCCGGGAGCCTGTTCGACCGCGTCGCCGGCCTCGTTTCGCTGGCGGGTGCGAGCACCCCCGATTTCTGGATCGCGATCGTCGGCATTCTCGTCTTCGCGGTCGGGCTCGGCATGTTGCCGACGTCGGGTACGGGCACTGCCCTGCACTGGATCATGCCGATCGTCGTGCTGATGTTGCGTCCTTTCGGGCTGCTGGTCCAGGTTGTGCGTGGCACGATGATCTCTGCGCTCGCCTCGCCCTTTATCAAGACCGCCCACGCCAAAGGCATGAAGCGTCGCAAGATCATCTTCGGTCACGCGCTCAGGAATTCGCTGCTGCCGGTGATCACCGTCGCCGGTGACCTGGCGACCGGGCTGATCAACGGCGCCGTCGTCGTCGAGACGATCTTCGGCTGGCCGGGCATCGGCAAGCTGATGATCGATTCGATCATTCAGCGCGATTTTGCCGTGGTGCAATCGACGATCCTCGTCACGGCAATCGCCATCTTCATCGTCAACATCGCGATCGATCTACTTTACGCAGTGCTCGATCCGCGCATCCGCTACTGAGGGGAGGCGACAATGACCGACCTGGCATTGCCATCCGTAAGATCGCCCGGCGCCCTGCGGCAGCTCGCAATCTATCTCACCCGAGACAAGCTGGCGCTCTGCGCAGCCGTCTTTCTCTTCGTGCTCATCGTCTGCGTGCTTGTCGGACCGCTCTTCGTCGGCGAACTTGCGGGCAAGCTCGGGCTCAGGCAACGCAACCTGCCGCCCTTCGCACTGGAACACGGGTTCATCTACATTCTGGGAGCCGATACGCTCGGGCGGCCGATCCTGGCGCGGCTGATCGTCGGGGCGCAGAACACGCTTGGCATCGCGGCCGCTGCCGTCTTCTGCTCCATGGCTTTAGGCGGCATTCTCGGCCTTGCCGCCGGCTATTCGGAGCGCTGGTACAGCCACGTCATCCTGCGCCTGGCCGATGTGGTGATGAGCTTTCCCTCGCTGCTGCTGGCGCTCATCGTGCTCTATACGCTCGGCCCCAGCATGACGAACCTGGTGATCGTGCTGGCGATTACCCGCATGCCCATCTTCATCCGCACCGCACGGGCCGAAGTGCTCGAACTGCGCGAACGCATGTTCGTCAGTGCCGCGCGCTCCATGGGCGCGAGCACCGGACGCATCATGTTCCGTCATATCGCACCGCTCGTGCTGCCGACGCTGGTAACGATAGCCGCGATCGATTTCGCTACCGTCATCCTGGCCGAATCCTCCTTGAGTTTCCTCGGGCTTGGCATTCAGCCTCCGGATTTCACCTGGGGCGCCATGGTGGCCAACGGCCGCGGTTATCTGAAGACGGCGTGGTGGATCGCTTTCTGGCCGGGGCTCGCGATCCTGCTGACGACGCTTTCCCTGAACATTCTCGCCAGCTGGGCCCGGACCGTCGCCGATCCGCTGCAGCGCTGGCGTCTGCAATCGCTGCGAAAGGCTCCGCGATGAACGCGCCGGACAAACCCATACTGCGGATCGACAAACTCACGGTCGACTTCCTGTCCGAAGGCGACCCCGTGCGTGCCGTCGACGACGTCTCGTTCGACGTCTGCCCGGGGGAAACCCTCGTCATCCTGGGCGAGAGCGGATCGGGAAAGAGCGTCAGCACCGGAACGGTGATGGGGTTGATCGATTGCCCGCCGGGCGACATCGTCTCGGGCTCGCTGGTGTTCGACGGGACGGATCTTTCCCGCCTCGATGACGAAGGCCGGCGTGAACTGAACGGCCGCCGCATCGCCATGATCTTCCAGGATCCGCTGGCCTATCTCAACCCGGTCTATACTGTCGGCAGGCAGATCGCCGAGGTTTTCGAGAGCCATGGCGGAGGCGAGGGGGGTGCGGTGCGCGACAAGGTCGTTCGGCTGCTCGAACGGGTCGGAATTCCTGAAGCCGACGAGCGGATCGACTATTATCCGCACCAGTTCTCGGGCGGACAGAGGCAGCGCGTGATGATCGCCATGGCGATCGCGCTGAAGCCGGACATCCTGATCGCGGACGAGCCGACCACGGCACTCGACGTCAGCGTTCAGGCACAAATCCTCGAACTCCTGCAGGATCTGCAGCGCGAGACCGGCATGGCGCTGATCATGATCACCCACGATCTCGAGGTCGCCGCGGCCATGGCGGATCGAATCATCGTGATGAATGGCGGCAGGGTGGTGGAGAGCGGCAAGGCCCAGGACGTGTTCACCAATCCGAGCCACGCCTATACCCGCCGGCTGATGTCGGCCGTGCCCCATGCCGACGCGCCGAAAGCGCCTCGGAATGCCGCACAGGGCGAGGTCCTGCTGCAAGTCGCCCATTTAAGCAAGCATTACAAGCTAGGGTCCGGTCCGTTCTCGCCCAAGCGGGAGTTCAAGGCCGTGGACGACGTCAGTTTCACGCTTCGTCGCGGGGAAACGGTCGGTATCGTTGGCGAGTCCGGTTCGGGTAAATCGAGCATTGCACGCATGCTGCTGAGACTGAATGAGCCCACGTCGGGCGCGGCACTCTTTGCCGGCGAGGACATTTTCAAGCTCAAGGGCAGGGCGCTCGACGGTTTCCGCCGAAGGGTGCAGATGGTGTTCCAGGATCCGTTCGGGTCGATGAATCCGCGCATGAACGTCCGCTCGATCATTTCCGAACCCTGGGCGATCCACGGGGACATTCTGCCGCGTGAACGCTGGAACGACCGTGTCGTGGAGCTGCTGGAGCTTGTCGGTCTGAAGGCGGAGCATGCCGAACGGCATCCGCATCAGTTTTCCGGCGGGCAGCGGCAACGCATCGCCATTGCCCGGGCACTCGCCAGTGAACCCGAGCTGATCGTCTGCGACGAGGCGGTCTCGGCGCTCGACGTGTCGATTCAGATGCAGGTCATCGAGCTTCTGGCCGATCTCCGCCAGCGCCTCGGCCTCTCCTACGTCTTCATTACCCACGATCTGCCCATCGTGCGCCAATTCGCCGACCGGATCCTGGTGATGCAGCGCGGCAGGATCGTCGAGGAAGGCGAGACGGAAGCCCTTTTCGTCTCACCTCGGCATGAATACACGAAAGCTCTGCTCCGGGCCGTTCCGCAGCCGAAGTGGTTGCAGCGCGATCCGGCCGTGGTTGCCGAGTAGAAAGCTGAGCGGCGGGTATTCTTGTCAGTTTCTGCGGGGTTTGACTTCAGCGCGTAGACTGCGTCGCGCTTTAGTCGCTCAAACACTTTGGGCAGAACTCCAACTGCCAAGCAGTTCCACGCCCGCTAGGGCGCCAGGCGCTGCCGGTCGACCTTTGTCAGTTTTGATCGCCAGCGCGGCCGGCATCCTATCGCAGCCGTTGGCGGTTATGCGGATGCTGGGACTGAGCGACTGCCGTATTATTATGTCTGAAACCCCAACTGCCGAAAAAACCCCTCAGCACATGTCGTTGTTTATTTGTAGCTAAATTAGACTTTGGTAGTGTGCTCGCGTCATGGGATGGAGGATTTCTATGGAGCGCATTCAGCCGCAAGCCGCAATAGCAGTGGCTGCAACCAAATGTGGTCAGTGCCGGAGTTTTGCCGACGGCAAAACTTGTGCGAGGAAGAAAAACGGCGCTTGACCCGCCTCTTCGGCCGGTTTGCCACGGCTCGCGAGTTGCTTCACAACGCAAAGCGCGCTCCTAAGTGGAGGTATTGAGGTTCAGGGCGAGGGTATACTGGGCGCACACCGAACGAGAAAGACCCGGCAGGTAGGCGAAGCCCTTCTGCCGATGCCTCTCGATGGCAGGATTAGGCATCAGCTTCGTGGCAAACGACTTCGATGTTGTGCCCGTCCGGACCAATGACGAAAGCTGCATAGTAGTTCGCGTGGTAGTTCGGGCGCAAACCAGGGGCACCATTGTCTTTGCCACCCGCCTGGAGAGCCGCGCGATAGAAAGCTTCGACTTGCTGGCGATTCTCGGCTGTGAACGCCAGGTGGAGATGCGCCGGCTTCTCCTCGGTTTGGTACAGGCACAATGAAGCCTTGCCCTTTGGGCTAAGCTCGACACCGTAGGTCGGCAGACCCTCCGAGACGACGGTCACGCCGAGTGGTTCGAGTGCCTTGAGGAAGAACGCTTTGCTCGCTGCGTAGTCGCGGACGCCGAATTTGACATGGTCAAACATGACTTCTCCTGAAGTGTGTGGGCCTGCCCGACGAAGATGCGCCCGAGCGTACCTCTGCTGCGCGCCTTGCAATGTTTGCTTGCACTGCAAAGGTCTTCGCGGCGGCTTGCGTCTCACATTTGATGGCATGTCTCAGCCGTTGATGGCAAAGAACAGAGGGTGGGGAGTGCCGCGGCAACCCTTAGAATTCCCAAGACAAGCGGCTGTTCGGGGGAAGGCCCGTGCATTGAAAACGATCTTGTAACGGGTGCTTGCCTGTTGCCGGCCGAGAGCTTGGGTCGAACCGCGACAACCTTCCGGCAGGTCGTGCGTTAGTAGACGAAGTAAATTGGAGCGCGGAGAGCACGATGCCCTCAAGATTTCGTTTCGGCCTACTGGCGAAAGCAGGCTACACGGCCCGTGGTGTCGTGTTCCTTCTCGTTGCCGGACTCGCTCTTTTCTCCGGAGTGACAGGCGGTCGGCCCGAAATGAAGTCAGCGCTCTTGACGCTGCTCGGACAGCCCTTCGGCCGGATCTGGGTCGCATTGATCGGGCTCGGCCTGCTCGGGTTCGTCGCCTGGAGACTGGCCCAGTCCCTTGCGGATAGTGACGGCCACGGATCCGATCGCAAGGGTCTCACTGTGCGCAGTGCATTGTTCGGCAGCGCCGTAGTATACCTTGGGCTGGCCGGCTACTCCCTCGGACATGCACTATTTCTTGCGGGTGGAAACGACGAATCTGGCGAGAAAGGGCTGGCGGAATGGATCATGTCGAAGCCGTTCGGCTCGTACCTGGCGATCGCGGTCGGGATCGGCTTCATCGCCGGGGGGGTCGTCACCGTGTACAAAGGCCTCACACGAAAGTTCGAGCGATATCTCCGCATTCCCGATCGGAACCGTGTCCTTACCTCAATCTGCATTTACGGCCTCGTCGCGCGTGGCGCTGTCTTCGTGATTATCGGCATCCTGTTCGCCTATGCCGGATTCCGGGTTGACCCGGAACAGGCCGGCAGCATGAGCGATGCCCTGGAGTGGCTTCGACAACTGCCGTTCGGCTCGATCCTGTACATCGCCGTGGCTGTCGGTATTGCTGCTTTCGGCATCTATAACCTCATTGAAGCGCGGTATCGGGTCGTCCGCGGCCCTGATCTGACAGCGGTGAAGCAGCCGATCTCGCTGCAGAAAACCTGACCCGACGCAGCCGGGTTGATAGAGCTGGTGAAAGCGTGTGGGGGGTGAAGGCAGAGCGGCAATTACGGTGTGCCATGCCGAGCCGCTGAGCCGAGTTTACGAAGCTTTCTCGGCAGTCTGCCGGCCATTGTCGCCTCCTTAGAGGACCATGAGGCACCGGAACTGCCTTCAAGGGACGACATGAGCAGTTCCGGAGCCTCAAACGCAATAGCAGGTGACGAGATCCGCCATGGCGTTCATCGGGATATGTGTCGGGTAAACTTTTCGGCAACTGCCGTAAGACTTTTGTCAGGGTCCATGGGACCAAGGTCCGATATATACTAATGCCCTTTCCCCTCGACATATGAGGATGACATTGGTTTCTCGGAGGCATTACTGACTCAATGCACCTGTGAAGGTGTCTTGAAGTAGATATCTCGCGACAAACCTGCGCCATCCGAATGTTGGCTCCGAGGCGAACGCGATCACCGATTTCCTTGTCGGAACTGTTGTCGCCATCTTCTTCTTTTACCTACGTTCAGGGAACTTAAATCTTCTGTGATGGTTTCGATGAAGGAATGTACGACAAGGAGAAACAACATGGCTGATAGAGGACCAACAGTTGTGAATACCGGAGGCAACGGTGCTGGTTGGGCCGTCGCAGTGATCGTGGTTCTGCTGATCGTCGGAGCCTTGTTCCTGTTCGGCGGCGACCTGTTCAACGGCGGCGGAGGCGGCGGGAATACCGATGTCGACGTGAACGTGCCGAACGTCGAAGCGCCTCAGGCTCCGTCTGGTGGAGAAACATCGGCGCCTTCAGGCGGCACGGCGACGCCAGCGCCCTCGGGCGGCGGACAGCAATAGCTCCTGCAGAATGCCGACGGAGTTCCTGCACAGAAGTGGCGGCGTCGACGGAGGGTGCGGCGCTGCCACTCTTTTCGAGATCTCGCCTTTGAGTGCAACCGCGGAAGACGCTTCGGCCCTCGTTGGGTCTTCAACGAATGCGCAGACTCGGACGCAAACCCGATGAAACGACAGGCCTATCGAATAGGCCTAAGCGACGGTCGACCGGCTGATGCGCCGGTCACCGGCAACGCGTTGTCCGGGAAGCTCTCTAGCTCGCCCGCGGCACGTTGAATGATGTCCCGTATCCACGCGATCGCCGGTTCTTGAGCAGCCGCGATCCCCCAGAGGAGCGAGAGCTCCGATCGTCGCGCTGGTTCAAGGCGAAGCAGTTTTAGATCAGCATGGCTGCGCATCAGCGCGCGGGCGGAACGGTCCGGCAGCGACGAAACCAGGTCGGTGGCTTCCAGCAGATGGCCAAGTGCGGCATAGCTCGGTAGCGAGACGGCAATATTGCGGTGCTGCCCGCGCCGCGCCAACTCCACATCAAGGTAGTTCTGGGAAATTGGCCACGGAAGCGGATAAACGTGCCGATGGGCTAGAAAAAGCTCGGTCGAAATCCGATCGGCACAATCGTAGAGATCCGAACGCGGACCGGCGAGGACAACGAGTTCGTCCTCCCATAAGGTGATTCCGTCCACCAATGCTCCGACAGGCGTGGTTCCACCGATGGAAAGCACGAAGTCGACGCGACCGGTCGCGAGATCTGATTCATAGCTGCGCCGTTCAAACGGCTCCACTCTCAGTGTCCAGTTTGGAGCTTGCTCGTGCAATATGGCTATAACGGCCGGCACCAGCGTAAGCTCCAATGCCCCGGGTGAAACGATCTTAACATCTCTCACCGACTCGGCCGGATGGAACGCCGTGGTGCATTGGCTCCCTCGCGTCTTTTCGAGCTCGGCGTTCAAAACCGTACTCAGGAGCGAAAGCGAGCGTTCCAGGCTCTGCGCACGAATTGTAGGCAACATCGCCCCGCCACTGCGTACAAAGAGAGGATCCGAGAACATCGTTCTCAGCCGGGCGAGTGCGTGGCTGACTGCAGAGGGAGAGACAAAAAGACGATCGGCGCAGCGGGCAACGCTCCGCTCTTCCAACATGACCGCCAGCACCTTCAAGAGGTTAAGGTCGACCTTGCACCAGTCCATAAAGTGAATCTCATTCAGGTTACGCTGAGATCCTATCATTTGGCTCAGTTTGTATCCTATGGCAACAACTTGCTCGAAGCACATCCTTTCATTGGTGAGAGCATGCCAAGAAACATCTGCATGACCGCTGCGGTCGCAATTCTCATAAACCTCTTTTCTTCTCGAATATTCGCAGGCGAGATCACCCAAACGGACCGGCTTCGTCTGGAGCTCGAGACACTCGCCGACGCGCATCCCGGCCGCGTCGGCATTTGCGTGCAGGACCGGCCTAAGTCGCCTGTTTGTGTGAACGGCGCTCAACGCTTCTCTCTGCAGAGTGTCATGAAATTGGTCGTCGCTGCAGCCGTCATGCAGGCGGTCGACGAACAGCGTATCCGATTGGACGACCAAATCACCATCAGGCGCGAAGACCTGAGCGTAAACATCCAGCCCATCGCCGATATCGTCGCCAGGCATGGCTCCTTTGAGACGAGTGTTCGGGATCTTGTGCGCCGGGCGGTCGTCGCAAGTGACAGTGCGGCTACGGACGTGTTGATCGCCCGCCTGGGTGGGACGAAGGCGATACAGGTTTTCCTCGAAAAGGCGGGACTGACGGGCGTCCGAATCGACCGAACCGAGCGCGAGCTTCAAACTGAGACCGATGGGCTGATGTGGCAGCCAGAGTTCGTCTTTCCGCAGAGGCTGGAGCAGGCGCGCAGGGAAGTCCCCGCGGCAGTCCGCCAAACCGCCTTCGAGGCCTACATCAAAGACCCGCGCGACACCGCGACGCCCCGCGGCATGGCTGCTTTCCTGTACAGCCTTGCGTCAGGCAGCCTCCTGACTGCGGGCTCGACGGAATTCCTTTTGACGGTCATGAGCCAAACGACCACCTTTCCCGATCGGCTGCGCGCGGGCATCCCTCCAGAATGGGGTATCGGGCACAAGACAGGCACGAGCCAGACCCGTGGGGGCATCAATGGTGTGACCAATGATGTCGGCATTCTGACGGCGCCAGACGGGAGGCGCATTGCCGTGGCTGCGTTCGTTGCAGAGTCTCGCGCCGGTCAGGCCGAACGTGCTGCCGTCATCGCGGCCGCGGCTCGAGCCATCACTGCAGCCTACGAATAACAGTACGGGTACTCGCGAGCACGGGCATGACGCATTCCGCGTGCTGATCGGCGCAGATGAGGTCTTGTTTATGCTCCGTTCGATCCACTATCGCGCATCCTCAGGCCTCGACAATGGATGGCAGATCATGACGAACAGCGCGCAGATGCAGGAACAGCGATTGAAGGCACTCGAACTGACGAGGAATGGCGCGCCGAAGCTGCCGTCCAATCCTTTCTTCGGCGTCGGCCCGATCACTGACGCGACCACCGATGAGGTGGACAGCCGCTTGCGGCGGATCGCCTTCGACGCCTGGATCGAGAAGACCTATCGCAAGTTCGACGACAGCGGCAATGATATCGGCGGCTTTACCACGGCGGAAATCTCCCGCAGCATGCATCGCGGCTATCCGGCCGACAAGATTTTGACCGACATGATGCGGGCGATCCATCGCTATTTCGGTTTTCCGAAGACGAACCGTATGGCAGTGGGTCTCGGCGGCGGCCACAGCGGTTTCACTGTCTGCGTCCAGCACCTGATGAACGCCAACGACGCCTCCCAACGCGTCTATGTCGATACGCCGCGGCCAGAGAGCGATCCTTCGAGAGCCGCGGGCTTCTTCCGCCAGTCCTGGGCGACCCAGCTCGTCGAAATGCAGCGATTCGCCGAGAAGGGCTGCGAGAGCCGAATTCATTTCGCAGCCTCCGAAGGCGTGATTCCGACGGCAGAGGAGCTCTCCGCCCTCGGCGTGTCGATCTTCGTCGGCGTCGGGCACGAGACGACCGGCGCCAATGCCTATACCAGCGGCGAGATTTGCGAACTGTTGAAGTGGATCGACGGTGATCCGGCCAACCGGCATGCGGTTTTCGATGCCACCTCGATGCTCGGCGCCATGCCGTGGGAACCGGAACTGGTGAGCGCCGTGATGGCGAAGTGCTGCCTGTTCATGCCCTTCCAGAAGGCGATCGGCGGGGTCTCGGGTTATTTCGTCGCCTCCTTCACGCCGCATGCCTTGACGTTGATCGAGAAGAACCAGCAAGACCCTGCCTGGGCTATCCCGCGCCAGCTGAAGATCGCGCCGCCGGTCGACCCGAGGCAGCCATTTTCGGCCAAGCGCTCTGTCGACGCCGGCCCGTTCTACGATGCCGCCGAAGACCGCATGCTCGGCGGCGTCATAAATACCTACAGCGCGCTCGCGTTCGCCGAGACCACCTTCGGTCTCTTGCAGTCCGAGGCGCGCGTCGGCTCCGTGGTCGAGCTCAACCGGCGCTCCGCCGCCAATCGCAAAGTGATCGACGAGTGGGTGGAGACGCATCCGCTCCTGAAGCTGACCGTTGCCGATCCGGAGCGTCGCGGTGCGGCAGTGACGCTCCTGAAGGTGGTCGACGAGGACATCACAGATACAGACATCCACGCCCGCATCATTGCACGTTCGAAGCAGCTGCTCGGCTATGAGGGCATCACCCATCCGAATGGCGAGTACGAGCCCGGCCTCGATGCGGCCCGCTACGTCAATGCCTTCCCCGGCACACCCGGGGACTATCGCGCCTGGGTCGGCGGCATCCGCGAGGCAGACGACGTCGTCGCACTGCTGGAGAACCTGCAATACGCCTATCTGCGCGCCAAGATCGTCGTCCTCGAAGAGGAACTGGCGAAGAAGGGCGTCACGTTCGAAGCCCCTGCCAAAGCCGGAGAGGCCGTCCGCAAGGACGACCCCGACCGTGCCTACACCGTGCTGATCGCCGACCTGGTCGGACTGCGCTTCGGTGCCGATGGCCGGCCGGATCACGGCGAGGTGAAGGCCTATATCGAGGAAAAGGGCGGCGTGTTCCACCTGGGGCCGATCGGCGACCGGTCTGCCCTGGAGAAGGGCCGCATCCACTTCTTCTACCAGCCGGACCTGAGCACCGAGGCGGAAATTCTGCCGCAGACCGACAAGGGCCAGTACGACGCGCTGATTGCGGCGGCGACCTTCATTCCGAAAGCTTCCGTATTCCCGCTCGGCGGAGTGCGCATCGGCGCCGGCACCGGCAACATGGGCTCGGCCTCCTGGGGCGGCGGCAATGGCGAGGGGGGCCAGGCGCCGCTGATGAACACGCCGGGCATAAACAGCCGCGCGACCGCCCAGATGGCGATGAAGGCGATACTGAAGGTCGTTCCAGACCTGCCGGTCGACAGGCTGCACCGGATGGTCGCAGAGGGCGACTTCGATACCGGCCGTCAGCTCAAGGATTTCCCGACCGCCAAGCTCGAGGGCCGCAGGATCGCCATTCTCGGCTACGGCAATATCGGCCGTGAAGTCGCCAAGCTCGCCAAGGCCTTCGGTATGCATATCGCGATCTACGCCCGCCACCACCACAAGCACTGGATCGAGACAGAGGGCTTCGAATATGCCGAAAGTGCCGTAGCCGCGGCAACCGGCGCCGACGTGCTCTCCGTCCATATCGGTCTCGGACGCCTGGATCCGGTGACCGGTCTTTATTCCAACGCCGGAACCGTCGATCAGAAAGTGCTCGGCGCGATGAAGGATGGCGCCGTGCTGGTCAACTACGACCGGGGCGAGGTGGTCGATACCGCCGCGCTTGACGAGGCGCTGTCGACAGGCAAGATCGCGCATGCGGCGATCGATGCCGACCTCTTCAAGGACGTCGCAACCGGCAAGCTCAGCGGCCCGATGCTGCCTTACCTGACGCTCGAGGAACGCCATAAGGGCCGGCTGGAACTCCTCCCTCACGCGGCAGCCGACACGGATCATCCTTCGCGCGTGACCGGCGCGAAACAGGCGGTAGACCAGATCTTTGATGTCATCCGCTTCAAGTCGGTCACCAATCTCAAGGGGGATCTGCCCGAGGGCTACGTATCGGCGGGCAGCCGCACGCCCGCCGGCATCGGCCGCGTAACGAAGCGGCTGGTCGCCGAGGTCGGTGGCAAGGCGGAACTCCTGGTGGAACTGCGGCAGACGTCGGAAAGGGTTGCGGCAATCCTGGGCGCGCTCGCCGCCGTTGCCGACCCGGATCACCGCGGCCGGATCATCGATCGCTATACCGGCCTGCTCGTCGAAAGTGTCGATCGTCAGCGGGCGCTGCTCGACCGGCTCGGTCTCTACGGACCGGTGGAGGAGTAGACCGATCGTCATCCGGCCACGCCGTTCGCGCTTGACGCGCAGGGCGTGGCCGTAAATCTGAATTCGATCAGTGCTTCAGGGCTCTTTCCTGATCGATTTTCTCGGTCAGGAAGATAGCTAACGCCGTAGCGGGCAGCGCAAGCCCGATCATGGAGGCGAGCCACCACCCGCCGAAGGCAAATGCCCAGGCGCCCAGGGCAGAGCCGATGGCGCCGCCCGTGAAGAATATGGCCATGAACAGGCCGTTGAGCCGGCTGCGCAACTCCGCGCCGAGTTCGTAGATCGAGCGCTGCCCGGTCACCAAGGTCATGGTCACGCCGAAGTCGAGCAGGATCGCCGCCAGCGTCAGAAGCGTGAGCGCGGTAGTGGACCCTTCGGTAGCGACCTGCGTCATCAGGAAAGCGGCTCCTACACCGACAAGGCCGAATGCCGTCGCCGGCCGGATCAAGCCCTTATCCGCGAGGCGCCCGGCGATGGGGGAAGCAATTGCGCCCGCGACACCGGCCAGGGCAAAAAGCGCAATGCCGTTATGACCAAGCCCGAAGCGGGGGCCGGCAAGATAGAGCGGCGTGACGGTCCAGAAGAGGCTGAACGCAGCGAACTGACAGGCCTGATAGGCGGCGCGGCGCTGCAGGACCGGCTGCGTCGCGAGGAGCTTGCCCATCGACTTGATGAGCTGGCCGTAAGTCATCCGGGCCGCCGGTCGGCGGGTCGGCAGCTGCACCCACAGCAGGCTGCCCAGCCCGACCATGACGACGGCCGAAACATAGAAAACGGCATGCCAGGAGCTGAGGCCGGCGATCAGCCCGGAAATCGGCCGCGCCATCATGATCCCGACCATCAGCCCGCTCATGACATTGCCGACGACGCGGCCCCGAGCCGCATCCGGAGCAAGGTTGGCAGCGAAGGGCACGATCATCTGGACTGCAACGGAGCCTAGACCGATGGCAAGCGAAGCTGTGAGGAAAGGCCCGGGTGTGGTCGAGAGACCGGCCGCAATCAGGGCAAGAGTGACCAGTCCGATCATTGTCACGATCAGCCGACGATTTTCCAGGAGATCGCCCAGCGGCACGAGCAGCAGCAATCCGATGCCATAACCGATCTGGGTCAGGGTAACGATCAGGCCGGTTGCCTCTGCCGACAGGCCGATGTCGAGTGCGATCGGGCCGGCGAGTGGCTGGGTATAGTAAAGGTTGGCGGCAATCAGGCCGCAGGCGGCGGCCATGAGAAATGTCATGCCGGCAGAAAGCCCGGCCGGATGCTGCGTCTGGGCGATGGATACGGGAGCTGTCATTGAAGAGTTCCTTGGGAGGCAGGAGGCGGACGGTTCAATCAGTCGAGAATGCGCAGGACGGCTTCGGCGGAAGCGAGCATCTGGTTTTCCAGCTCTCCGGTTTTGCCGGCGATGCGGACGCCCTGAAGATAGGAAAACAGCGCAAGCGCGGTCCCCGCAGGATCGACGTTCTGGCGGATTGAACCGTCTTGGTGGCCTTCGTGGATGAAACCTTCGAGCCGGGAGACGAGATGGCGATTGTGTCCGGCCACCTTTTCGGCGATCTCGGCGTCCGACAGAACCAGTTCCACGGCAGCGCCAATGGCCAGGCATCCACGCCTGCCGGTTTCGCCGCAGGCGGAGATGGCATAGAAACCGACGACGCGGGCGATCTTTTCGCGACCGGTGGAGGCTGAGGACAGCGCCTCATCCAGAAGATCGGCCCGGATTTGCTTATAGCGGTCGTAGGCGGCGACGAAGACGTCACGCTTGTCACGAAACGCCTTGTATATGCTGCCGGCGGTCAGTCCCATTTCCGCCTTGAGCTCGGCGATCGAGGTCCCGTGATAGCCCTTCTCGGAAAATATGCGGATCGCCGCATCCAGAGCCTGGTGCATGTCGAATTCGCGTGGCCGCCCGGCGGGGCGAGGAGAGATGCTTTCGAAACTCATCTGATCGACCTATTAGGAAACGTTCATTTCCTAATAGGCCGCGGAATCGACTTGGTCAAGCGCCTCCTTGAGTTCTCATGACGAGCAGTTGCAGTGCAGGGTGCAACTTTTAGAAACATCGCCGATCTCTTCGACGTCCTGCCGGAATCGAGCAAACCGCAAAAGCATTCGGCCACCAGTGGTCTGCCGATCCGGTCGAGTTCGGTGTTTGCATGCCATGATTTCCGAGGCTCTAGCCGTTGCACAGCCTACGGCCAGTCGGCACCTATATTTCTCAAACAAGCAGACTTCATCACTGTGCGGGAGCACCTGAAATGGTCGTATTGCAAACGGGATGAGGCTGCGATCAGGGTTCCTTTCAAGATCCTCGGCTGGATGCCAGTGTTCGCGATCGAACTCGGACTTTGGCCTGGAATTGCCTACTACATGCATCGGATCGCGGCGCGCCCCTCGGTGGTTGCGGCGCGGACACGTGAGGCCGAATTCCCGCCGGTCGAGTGAGCGCGAACGCGCATAGCTTGAGGCCCGGGTTCCGGCGGCGGAGCCCTTATGGCCGAATTCCCTCGATCTCCCGCCGTTGCTCAGCGTGTTTCGCCGGGTTCTGCTCTTTTAGCTTTTGCAAGTTCAGCAGCTTCCAGCGTACAGCCGGAAGATCTGCTGCTTGGGGCAGGCCGATAGCCTCGAAGTCCGGTTCACCGTTATGCAGAGACAGCAGAAAGCGCATAGCCTTCTCGTCAAGCCGGGCGCGGATGTCAGTCATCAACCTGGCTCGCGCCGCTTTCAGGTCATCCAAGCTGACGGTCTCGATAGTCATGCCCTCAAATTCCTTGACGAAGGTGTCGTCGAGCTCCGCAAGAGATGGTCTCACCAGCTCGTGCGGCGGGCGCCCCGAGCTCGCGACATAGATCAGGAAGGTGCGGAATAGCGGGTCGGTCAGCCCCTCGTTTTCATAGAGCAGCTTCACGTCGAACAGATCGCGCGGATGCTGCCGGTCGACCGCCGCATGAAGCTTTCCGCCGAATAGGTCTTCGAACGCAACGACCTGCATCTCGGCAAAGCCGAATGCATCTTCCACAGATGGGCTCACGCGGCGCAGTTCCGGCGCATGGACGGTTCCCCGCGCGACGGGCGATGTCTCGATCTTGATCTCCGCGCCGCCTTGTCTGACGAGGACGCGGGTGTCGTTGTTGCCGCCGCCGGCAATTCTCTGGACGGCGACGCCGCGGAGATTATGCTGCAGATCCTCGCGGATGCGTTCGAGCGCCGCGTCGATGCCCTTCAACGTCGTCAAACGATCCTCGATCGGCAGATAGGTCAGGTCGATGTCGACCGAGAGCCGCGGCATATCGCGGTAGAAGAGGTTGATCGCCGTACCACCCTTCAACGCGAAGGCGTCGTGTCGCGCGATGAAGGGAAGGGTCCGCACCAGGAGATCGACCTGGCGCATGTATTGCTCACGTGCCATGCGGGGTCTCCTGCGGCATGAGATCGGTCGGAATTGTGATGCGGTAGAGGGGGTGCAGCCGACCGCCTTGCGTTAGCGCCCGGTCGCCCTTGCCGAGATCGACCGCCGACATGTCGATGTGCCGGCGCCAGGCATGATTGTGCTTATCGGCATAGACGAAGAAAAGGCGCTTGGTTTTGACGCTCCGGCATTGCGCGAGCAGCATCGTCAGCAACCTCGGACGCAGATTGGCGAGGCTCTCGAATGACATGTCGATTATATGGAAGCTCTCGCCCTTCGGGAGTTCATCCAGCATCTCGAGGATTGCGCGTTCGGGGGACGACATCGGCATCGGCCAGCGCCATGGGCTTTGCGCCAGCTCCGGATCGTCTTCATTCGACAGGCTGAAGTCGGAATTTTCCACTCCTATCGCGCTGTCGCCAAACAGGGCGTTGCGTCTGACCGAGATGCGAGCGTCGGTGCGCAGTTTCGTCAGCCATGCCGGGATGTCGGCGCCATAGAGGTAGAGGGGGAATTCGTGGCCGGGGGAAAGGTAGTGGGTGTGGCCCCGCAGGGAGAGAGCGCTTGCCCCGCCGACATGAAATCTATGCTGCATGAGCCAGATGGCCGAGAGCAGGGGTATTTTCCAACCGGTGGCGGCTTCTGGGTTGGCGTCTGACGAGAATGGACGCCGGTACACGCCCGTCATGACGGGCTCGAGCCATCCCTGTTTGATGTATCCGGAAACGGATTGCCGCGAGATGGCATGACGGGTCATCCACCCTGTATCCACCAGGAAACCGGGAGGCACGTCTTGGAGAAGCCGCTTTAGCTTTGGTTCGGGTCGTCCACGCATATTTGACATTTTGGCATAAAGTTAAAGTCAGCGCCAGTGGAACTTTATTGCATGACATAACTGTCAATCCTTGATTGACGCCTAATAACGAATTCAAAGTTGGGCATTCACGTTCGGCCGGGCGCCCCTTATCGAAGTTGGCGCGGCTTCTGAAGGTGAGTACGAAGAGCTGTATCACATCACCTTTTTTAATATGGCGTAGAAGAGCTTACGATGTCGAAATGACAAGCAGCAGGACATTCGTGGATGGAACCCTTATTGCTCCCGAATTCGGGGTCCGAATTTGGCCTTCAAGTGCCGCAAGCTTTAGATGACTTTGAAATCATTGAAATTCTGGCTCAGATGGAGGCAATCAATTCCCCGACCTTGGGTCTCGCCGACCTGGCAAGCTCCGTGGGCCTAAGCCCGTTCCAGCTCAATCGCCGGCTAAAACGTGCACTCGGGGATACGCTGGGAAATTATCAGCGCCGTCTACGTCTGAACCTAGCGGCCGCGCTTCTTACCCGTAGCGACCAGAACATTCTCGATATCGCTCTCCAAACGGGATACGGAAGCCAGGCGGCCTTCAACCACGATTTTGTCCGGCAGTTTGGAGTGCCGCCTCGTAAGGCAAGGTTGCTCGCCGCAACGAGAGCCCCTCAACCTAGTCTCCGCCATCGCGCTTTTGCGGAGGCTACCAAGCCGCATCGGCACCGAGACCTTCCTGTTCTCGCCATGCGGTTTCAAGGGGGGTATGCCCATGTCCCGGCTTACTGGCGAACCTTCGCGACAACCTTGCAGCGCGCCGGTGTGGACCTGTTTGGCCGCCAATGGCCAGCGTATTCTCGCCGTCGAACTCAACGCGCCAGCCAAAGGCAAATTCAGCGGCATACTGGTTCTGCCCTTCGGGCTGGCACTCGCGAAAGGCGCCAGCCTCCAGGTCGATGACAAGGCCACCGGTCAGTCCTCGCGGTGCCGTGAAGAGCATTGACGCCCAACCTCCATTGCAACAGAGCGATGAAAACGAGAGGCATTGGCGCGGGTCGTCGGGCGCGACTGCAATCTCGATCTCATCATCGACGACATCCGCGAGGAATTGCGCGGTCGCCCGTATAAGCTGGTCAAGGTCGCCGGCGGCTGGCAGCATCGCACGCGAAAGTCGTTTGGTGACGCGATCTGGGTCGCGACGAGGCTCGGCGATAACCTCCGGCCGCTGTCGCTGAGCGAGAGCCTGGTGCTGACGTGTATCGCGTACGACAGCGATGGCCGCCGCGTGATGCTGGAAATCGCCCCTGCCGGGCGAGAGATGCTGTGCAAGGTCACGCCCGATAGCGCCAAGATCTTTGCCGATCTGGAGGCCAATTTCGGCAAGGAACGTTTTGAACAGCTGGTGGACCTGCTGGAAACCTTCTCCACGCCGAAGGCCTGACGCCAGGGCGTCAGGCAGCCGGATTCAAATACCGCGCAGGATGAAATCGGCATTTCTTTCGCCGATCATGATGGTGGGGGCGTTGGTATTACCGCTGGTCAGTGACGGCATGACCGAGGCATCCGCGATCCGCAGCCGCTTCAGCCCAATCGGAACCTGAACGCTGAACCGAAAAGTGACGCTTCCGTAGCCAGTCCACCTTCGTCTTCGTCCATTGGCACAAGGCCGACGATGGGCAAAACGGCATCGTAGAAGCGCTTCGAGCGCCCGACATCATTCGGCCCTACCGAGACATGGTGGATCACAACTACTACCTCCGCTCGAGCTTTGTCCCCCTAACAGCCGCTTCTGGTCATTGTTCCCTCAAAGCCGACTGTCGTTTGTGGCCAGAATGGACCGAAGCGAATCCGGAACCGCTGAGCCGGCAGCAACCGGTATCGCTTCCACGCCATCCGGGTTACGATGCGTAGCTGAGAACGGGCGTCTCGTCGGACCACCTGCGTCAGGAGGGCAGTGTGAAATCGCCAACGGTGAGAGTTATGGCCGCGGCCGAGGAAGATCTGGCGATCGAAACGGTCGTGCTGGCGTTTGCAGCGGATCCCATGGCGCGATGGACCTGGCCGCATGCACACCAGTACCTTGCGGCCATGCCACGAATGATCCGGGCGTTCGGGAGCAGCGCATTCGCTAACGGAACCGCCTTTTGCACCGACGGCCACGCCGGGGCGGCGCTGTGGCTATCGCCCGGGGTGCATTCCGACGAGGAGGGGCTTGGTGCGGTGCTCGAGAGCACGGTTGCCCGCTCTCTTGCCCCCGAAGCCACGGCCATATTCGAACAGATGGCCACGTACCACCCGACCGAACCCCATTGGTACCTGCCCCTGATCGGCGTCGACCCGGCGCATCAAGGCGAAGGTCACGGCGACGCCTTGATGGCGTACGCACTCGCACGGTGCGATCGCGATCACGCGCCAGCCTATTTGGAATCCTCAAACCCGCGCAACATTCCGTTCTATCGACGCTACGGCTTCGAACCGCTCGGCGCGATCCAGGCCGGTTCGTCGCCGACGCTAGTCCCGATGCTGCGGCCGCCGCGTTGAGCTTCAATCGGTCGGAGAGTCGCCCGTCCCTTGCCAGAAGTGCCGTTTCCGGTGGTCTGCGGCACGATCCGCGACGACTTCGAAGCCACTGCTGCTTCGGCAAGGCGCGTCTTTCCTGCCTGCGCCGCTATCTTCCCTACTACCAGGGCGTAGGGCGGGCGCCGGCTGACCATTTTGATGAACCGCACTAAGATGGTGGGGTGTATTCTCCCGACGCGCGATAATGTCGTCGGGAGCTTTGCGACTACTTCTCGCCCGACGCTGCGGCCTTCTCGATAAGGTGAGAGACAGCTTCCGGATGGGAAACCATGAGGACGTGCGAAGCGCCCTTGACGACCACGGTCTCTTTGGACTTTGCGCGCTCAGCCATCCAAGACATCGCGGCAGGCGGAATGTTCTTGTCAGCGTCGCCATAAACAAACCAGGACGGGATTTTCTTCCAGGCAGGCGCGCCAGCCGGCTCCTTCAACGCGGCTTCGGCGACAGGGCGTTGTCCCGCTGCCATGAGCCTGGCTTCAACGAGCGGAACGTCTGCGGCGAACTGATCGGGAAACTTGTTCTGGTCGATGTACAGATCATGACCTCCATTCGGCAGGGTGACCGGCGGGGCGAGGGTAGGGCCCAGGGTACTGCCGGGGAACTTTCCGGTGAGATCGATGGCGGTTTCTCCCGCTTCCGGCGCAAACGCCGCGACGAAGACCAGAGCCTTGACGTTCTCATGACCGTTCGCGGCGCTGGAGATGACGCTGCCGCCGTAGGAATGGCCGACAAGAATAATCGGCCCCTTGATCCCGGAGAGAATGGCCGAAACATAATCAGCATCGCCCTTGACGCTTCTGAGCGGATTGGCGGCCCCTACGACCGGATAGCCGTCTTTTTCCAGCTCCCGCACGACACCGTTCCAGCTGTTCGATTCTGCGAACGCACCATGGACGAGTACGACAGTAGGCTTCTGACCGGCAAAAGCCGGCCCAGCAAGGGCCAGAGCACTCGCTGCCAGTGCCGCGAGGATATGCGTGTAGCGGGACATGTGATCGATCTCCTTTCGCTTGAAGTGACCCGCGAATACGAGCTTTCGGGTGTATCCGCGTTATGTTCGAAACGCGCGGCGGTGTAACGAAGTTTGTCGCGAGAACGCAGCCGTACATCTGCTTACAAATTTTCATAACGAGGGCGTCGCCGCAGGAGGGGCGCGGACGCTCGCAACTCGATCCCCGCGGCGATGCCGGAGCCGGCGAGAAGCGCGGGGATGAGCCATAGCATACGCTATGGGCATCATCGCTGAAGGGCAGGACGAAGCCCGCAAAGCGAACGTGCGGCTTCCGGAAGGAAGCCGCACCGATGTGGAATTGGAGTCTAACGCATCGACTTAAATGCGGCCCGCAGTTCCTCGGCAAACAGCTGCGGCTGTTCCCAGGCAGCGAAATGGCCACCCTTTTCGACCTGGTTGTAGTAGACCAGAGACGGGTATGCCTGCTTGCTCCAGCTTTCCGGTGCCTTGTAGATTTCCTTCGGGAACACCGTGATTGCCACGGGCACCTTGATGTCTTTGGTCTTCTGGGCGTCGGAGCTGAAGTTGTTGTTGTTGTTCTCCCAGTAGAAGCGCGACGACGACGCACCGACGTTCGTCAGCCAATAGAGGGTGATGTCGTTGAGCATCTCGTCCCGGGAGAGGACATTTTCAGGCACGCCGTTGCTGTCGCTCCATTGAACGAATTTCTCATAAATCCACGCCGCTAGACCGGATGGCGAGTCCGCTAGCGAGTAGCCGATGGTCTGCGGGCGGGTCACCATCATTGCGCCATAGGCGGCGTTCCTGCCGAAGAACGTGCTAAGCGACCTATAGGCTTCCCTTTCGGGCTGCGATAAGCTCACCGGTGCCGGATCGCCTGCATTGATGCCCCTCATCAGCTCCCCTGGAACAGTCGCGGGCATGTTGAGGTGAATGCCGAGCAAGCCCTTCGGAGCTTGCCGCGCCAGCGCATCAGAGATCACCGAACCGTGGTCGCCACCTTGGGAAACATAGGTCGAATATCCCAGACGTTTCATGAGCACGTCCCAAGCTTTCGCGACCCGCTCCGGTCCCCATCCGAGTTCGGTAGGCTTGCCGGAGAATCCATGACCGGGAATCGACGGGATCACGACGTCGAACGCATCTTCCGCGCGACCACCGTAGGCGGTTGGATCGGTAAGTGGACCAATCGTCTTGATGAACTCGAACTGCGATCCCGGCCAGCCGTGCGTTAAAATGACGGGGAGGGCGTTTGGGTGACGCGACCGGACGTGGATGAACTGGATATCGACCCCGTCAATCGTGGTAATGAATTCCGGCAGGGCATTCAGTTCCTGCTCGGCCTTACGCCAATCATACTCGCTTCCCCAGTAGCGAATCAGTTCCTGAACACGTTGGAGCTGGATGCCCTGGGAGATATCGCCGACAGTCTCCTTATCCGGCCAACGCGTGTTCGCGATCCGCTTGCGAAGATCGTCGAGCTGAGACTGCGGGACATGAATTTGAAACGGGCGAATGCTTTCATCCGCCTGCTGGTTCTTGGAACTGACTAAGGTGGTTTCAGCGGCACTTGCCTCTCGCAGGGCTGTGACCGGCAGCAGCATCATGGACCCAATAGCAAGCGCGATGGCGCGGTCAGCAATATGATTCCGGCGGGACAATGTGTCGATAGCAGTCATGTGGCCTCTCCTTGTCTGTGTCGATTGACAACAATCAGTGCGGAGCGGGATCTACGAACCTGACGTATCTGCCCTGTTTCAGGATTTTATGCAGTTGTATCAAAGCGTTTACTGAGCGGCTTTGACACGATTCCATACGAAGAATTCCGGAGTTAAAGCGGCGCGTCGCCCGAATGGGGGCTGTCGATAACCCCGAGCAAAGGTGTTCACCATCAACTAAGACCTTGCAGTTGAAGACGCCGCATCCGGATCGGGCGTGTCCTGCTAGATGGCTTTTCGCATAATGCCGAACAGCGTTACCATCGAGATTTCTTTCAGCACCGTCCGGGCCGGAATCGGTTGATTAGGCCATTCTTTGTTGCGTTTTCGCCGCATTATTACTACGCAAAATCAACTACTTATTCTACAATTGTTAATGTACGAGTCTCACCGGCTGACAAGGAATATAGAGTCGCCCGCCTACTTCCTGCTCTTGGTCCTCGCCGACACCAGCACATTCAAGAAGCTCCGGCCCGCCAACTATCGCGCTCAAATCGCTGGCCACCGTAATGAAGCAGCTTAAAGGAGACATCCGCGACAAAGCTTCGATCCCGTCCTCGACTCGTGCGCAAGCTTCAAGAAGCGCTTGGCGATCAGCTCTGCGTTGCATTGGATGATCCGAGCGTCACCGAGATCATGCTGAATCCGGACGGAAAACTGTTCATTGAACGCTTGGCCACGGCATCGCACCGGCAGGCGAGATGTCGTCGGCTGCTTGACGGACATCACCTGCTACTGCACTTTATTTACAGACCCATAACGGCAACCCTCTTTTGATGGTGACCAATGGCGGCTGACTACATCATAGGACCGAACACAGAGAATCCACGGCTGACGCGATCTGTCATGGGCGTGGACCATCTTGGCGAAAAGCTCGAACTTTCGGTTATCGAGGAGCGGCCCCTCACCATCTTCCTCAACTCGCAGGAGATCGTCACGGCTATGACGATCGGCGACTACCCGGAATACCTCGCGCTCGGGTTCCTGCGTAATCAGGGGATGCTAGATCCTGCAGAAACAGTTACCGATGTTGAATATGATGAGGAACTTGACGTGGTTGTCGTCCGGACCGAGAGCCGCACGACGTACGAAGAAAAGGTCAAGAAGAAGACCCGCACGAGTGGCTGTGCTGTAGGTACGGTGTTTGGCGATATGATGGAGGGCCTGGTGGGGCTGACCTTGCCGGCCGCGCCAATGCGGACGTCGTGGCTCTACACGCTGGCCCGCACGATCAACACTACGCCGAGCCTGTATCTTGAAGCTGGAGCGATCCATGGAACGGTGCTGTGCAAGGAGGACCGACCGCTGGTCTATATGGAAGATGTCGGTCGTCACAACGCGGTCGACAAGATCGCCGGCTGGATGCTCTTCGAGAAAGTGGGAGCTGAAGACAAGATTCTCTACACCACCGGACGGCTTACGTCCGAAATGGTTATCAAGACCGCCATGATGGGGATTCCGGTGCTCGCGTCGCGCTCAGGCTTCACGGCCTGGGGCGTGGAGATTGCGCGCCAGGTAGGGCTGACACTGATTGGACGCATGCGTGGTAAACGCTTCGTCTGTTTAACGGGAGAGGAGAGGCTGATCTGGGATGCTGATCCCGAAACCGTACCTGAGGATGAGAAACATCACCGCCGCAAAGGCGCACTAATTGACTAAAATTATGGGTGTCATACTGGCCGGAGGCCGATCCACTCGTATGGGTGGCGGCGACAAGGGCTTGCTGCGGCTCGGCGATGTAACGCTGCTCGGTCATGTACATGCACGGCTTGCGCCGCAATGCGCGGAGCTTGCGATTAACGCCAATGGGGATCCAGCGCGCTTTTCAGATTTCGGGCTTCCTGTGCTTGCCGATACGCTGCCCGATTACCTTGGGCCCCTGGCGGGTGTTCTCGCGGGCCTCGAGTGGGCGGCCGAAGAGGGCGCGGATGCGATCGTGACTGCGGCGGCCGATACGCCTTTCCTCCCCCGTGACCTAGTGACCAGGCTCAGCGACGCGGCGGCACAAAAGAAGGTTCCAATAGCGCTGGCCGCCTCTCCGGACGAGGCGGGATCGCTGCGCCACCATCCCACCTTCGGTTTGTGGCCTGTCGGTTTGCGCGAGGACCTCCACGCCGAACTTTCAGGCGGGCTTCGCAAGATCATGCTTTGGGCCGATCGGCATGGCACCGCGACTGCACTGTTTGCGTCGGCGCCGTTCGATCCGTTTTTCAATGTCAACACGCCGCAGGACATGGTGCGCGCCAATGCGATTCTGCACGGAGATTTGGCATGACCTTCTACGACGCGGTCGACTGTACCAGCACACGAAAGATCGGCGCCGTCGGTCTCGTTTTTCATTGGGCTTGCTGATGTCGATGACGCCTCCTCCGCTTACGCCACCACGCTTGAAGAACGATTGTTTCGCCCTGCCGCCGGGCGTCGATTGGACCCCTGTGGATACTGCGCTCGGCCTGCTACGGGCAAACCTGTCTCCTGTTGTGGATATCCAGGAACTCGACGTCTCTGATGCGCTCGGCCGCGTTTTGGCGCACCATGCAGTTGCACGTCGCTCCAATCCGCCCGCCGCCAACTCAGCCGTCGATGGATACGGTTTTGCCCATGCGGCTACCGGCGAGGGACTCCAGACGCTGCCGCTGATCGAAGGCCGTGCGGCGGCGGGTGTGCCATTTTTAGGCCCTGTGCCGGAGGGAATGGCGGTCCGCATCCTGACCGGAGCAATTCTTCCCGTAGGGGTCGACACGGTGGTACTGGAGGAGGATACCGCCACCGATGGCAACCGCATAGCCTTCTACGGTCCGATCAAGATGCGAGCAAATACCCGTAAGGCCGGCGAGGACGTGATCGCCGGCGATGTCGCATTGCCGGCCGGGCATCGCCTGCGCCCGCCAGATCTGGCGCTGCTGTCTGCCGTTGGCGCGACAAGGGTTTCGGTTTTCCGTCCGCTGCGCTTGGGTGTGCTGTCCACCGGTGACGAGATCGCCGCGGATGCTGGCGGAGCCCTTCTGGAAGTCGGCCGCATCTATGACGCCAATCGGCCGATGCTTCTGGCAATGGCTCGGCGCTGGGACCATGCGCCTGTAGACCTTGGTCATGTCGGCGATGACCGAGCAGCACTGGCCGCCCGGCTTGACCGAGGGGCAACAGAGGCAGATGTAATCTTCACCTCCGGCGGGGCCTCGGCGGGAGACGAGGATCATGTCTCGGCGCTGTTACAGGAGGCCGGTGTGATGCAAAGCTGGCGTATCGCCGTCAAGCCGGGCCGGCCGTTGGCGCTTGGCTTGTGGAGGGGTGTTCCGGTGTTCGGCCTGCCGGGAAATCCGGTCGCGGCCTTCATCTGCGCTCTAATATTCGGCCGCCCGGCCGTCTCCGCGTTGGCCGGCGAGGGATGGGAGGAGCCAATGAGTTTCACGGTTCCGGCCGCTTTCGAAAAGAACAAGCACGCAGGCCGGCGTGAGTATCTGCGGGCGCGATTGACGCCGGAAGGTCACGCTGAGGTTTTCCGGTCGGAAGGTTCGGGGCGGGTCAGCGGGCTTTCCTGGGCCACCGGACTTGTCGAACTTGCCGATGGCGCCCGTCGGGTCGCACCGGGCGATCCCGTTCGGTTCCTTCCCTACTGCTCTTTTGGATTGTAGTCCATCAAAACGGACGAGGACAACGCTACCGCAAGGGCTCGGAGTGCCAACGATGGAACCTAAAATCGGTGCCAGCGGTTACCGTTGAACTTGCAAGTTAAGCGATGATCCCGCATGTTAAGCAGGAATTTCCATAGTCGCTGCCTGATCAACAAGACAAGGAGCTAGCGATGAGAGAAATCATTCTCGCGGGAGCGTTCGCACTCTCAACTTCAACTTGCCTGGCGCAGACTGCGACGCCACCGGCGCCTCTATCTCCCCAATCTGCCTCGCCAATAGAGGCGGCTGCCTCGCCACCAGGCGGTCCGGCCAACCTGTGTCAGGAGATTCTTGGCTTCATGAAGGCTCCCCCTCCAGACGCGCCTCAAGCTGCCGATGCGAAGAAAACTGCCGTGACGGCCGCTCAGCAGGCAAAGCCTCCGCAGCCCGCCTCGAGCCAGCAAGGCTCGGCCGGTTTGGCTGGCACGACCACCACCGGCAAAGACCCCTCGGGGGGCGGCGGGAGTAATTCGGCGCAGGCCGTTACCGGACAGGACGGCGTCGCAACCGATGCGCCTGAGCCGGGCAAGGATCAGGCGAATGCCGGATCGGTTGCAAACGCACCGCAGAAAGAGTCACGGGCAGCGCCGCTCCCGCCCGCCGATGTGATGAGCACGCCAAAGGAATCTGTGCTGAGCATGGAAGCGGCCCAGCAACTCGCCGACGCGAACGATATCGCGGAATGCCAAAAGACGGCCCGGAAGATGAGAGTTGCCGGCGTTGCCATGCCACCGCCGCTGATTGCATTGGCAGCATTGGATATCCGGTATCAGCAGAATTCAGGCGCAGCTCAAAATCCCTCCGGGACTAGCGGCCCGTAGGAGAACGATTAGATGCCGGAATTGTGCCCAGACGAATAGCCCGTTGGCACCTGGTCGCGGCTGCATCGAGTGGCAACGGAAGCGAAGGAGGCCGCAATGGGGATAATCGTGACGGGAGTAGTCGTTGTAGGAGCGATCGCGTTTGGTACCGGCTATTATTTTACGAACGTACAGCCGGCAGAGCCTGCTTGGGAGGTTTACAGGACCGAGGGCGCCCGGGTTGGGGATCCAGGTCACAATCTCGTCGGAAAGAACTGGTCGGGCGAACCCGGCAGCGTTACTGCGGACAACGAGGAGAAACCTTCGTAGGAGGCTCCGAGCGTCTTTGCACAGGTGACTTTAAAACCTCTGATCGAACATCCGAGCGGTATCAAAATTTGGCCCTTTCGTCCTCGGATGCCTCGCCTTTCAGCAATGCAGAACTGCTTTGCATTAGGTTCTGCCAGAGTATTTCGCGGCACAGGTGGCGCAACTCTGCAACGACGCGCGATACGCAGATCGCCGTTCGGGTGCGAATATGGCTGGTCTATTCCGCCGGCTCAGCGGCAGTATGCGGCGGTGTCCGGGCACCGGTCTTGCCTTGCTGCTCTTCCACCCAAGCGCTGTGATGTTCCTTGGCCCAGTTCAGGTCCACCGAACCAGAGCCCATTGCCTGATAGGCACCTTCCATACCGAGCGTGCCGATATAGATATGCCCAATGATCACCGCGATCATGATGAGGCCCACGATGGCATGGACATATTGGGCCATCTGCATGCCGTTGACGTCAGTGAAGGAGAACGGAAACAGCATGAACACGCCTGAGACCGACAACGCAGTCCCCCCCACCACGACAGACCAGAAGATGAGTTTCTGCCCGGTGTTGAAACGTCCCGCCGGTATATGCGTTTGGTTCGACCGGTCGAAGAATCCGCCGGCGGACTTAAGCCATTTTGCGTCGTAGCGGTCCGGGAGATTGTGTCGGATCCACGTCAACAACATCAATACGACGCCGAGCATGAACGCCCAGGATACGAAATGATGCGCGTACTTGGCCCAGATCGACCAGGTCGAGAACGCCTCCGGCCCGATCAGCGGCATCAACAGGCGCTTTCCGAAGATCAAGTTCAAACCGGTGATCGCGAGGACGATGAAGGCCGTTGCGGTTGTCCAATGGAGCAGGCGTTCCAGCGCGTTGAACCGGAGAATTTTTTGACCTGATTCGCCTGCCTGTGTCCGAATACGGCCCCGGATGAGATAAAACAGCGCTATCGAGAGCAGCGTGCCGATAATGATGAACGCACCAACCCAGGGTAGAGCAGTCCGCTCGAAGGTTTGATAGTCCCGACCTTGAGGTTGTTGCAGCGTTGTGGCCTTGCCGTCGGGTATCGTGACCCGACCCTGGATCTTGCCGAGCTCATCAAGAAGCTGCTGCTCGCTCACCTCTTGCGCACCGGGGTTGTTGACCGGTGCGCGCTCCTGCGCCCCGGCGGGCGCCATCCATAGGACGAAAGCCAGTATGAATGCCGCAACCGCCGCCGAGACCAGTCGATAAAGGCTCCAGATACGCATTTGCTCCGTCCTCCCAACTTCGCTGCGACGCCAAGCAGCACCCGCTATCTCGATTTTCCCGGACCACCGTACCGAAACGGAACCCGTTTCCGGCTATCCCGATGTTCGACCGAAGCGCTGAAGCGTCCTTCCTGAGCGTGAAAGGATGATGCATGGCGCTCTATCCTTAGATTCCAGATCATCTTCTCTGCATTCAGATCACTTTATCGGCTGCAGGATGCCCTAGACGTCCACTGTCTCCCGATAGGCGGTATGCCAGCCCCATGCGCCCGAGCCATAGCCTCTCTGCGTCACACGCTCCTTGTAGATCGCGGCAATGATCACTCCGTCGCCAGCCAGCAACGATTTCGTCGAGCACATCTCCGCACAGAGTGGCAGCTTGCCTTCGGCCAGCCGGTTGGCTCCATATTTCGCATACTCGACCTCCGTCGAGTCGGCCTCCGGTCCTGCCGCACAAAACGTGCATTTGTCCATCTTGCCGCGTGAGCCGAAATTGCCGACGCGTGGATATTGCGGCGCGCCGAACGGACAGGCGTAGAAACAGTAGCCGCAGCCGATGCACAGGTCCTTGGAATGCAGCACCACGGCATCCGCAGTGGTGTAAAAACAGTCAACGGGACAAACTGCCGCGCAGGGTGCGTCCGTACAGTGCATGCAGGCCATCGAGACGGAGCGTTCGCCCGGCTTGCCGTCATTGATGGTGACGACACGCCGCCGATTGATACCCCACGGAACGTCGTGCTCGTTCTTGCAGGCGGTAACGCAGGCATTGCACTCGATACAACGTTCGGCGTCACAAAGGAATTTCATCCGTGCCATCTTCGTTCCTCCGCTACACCGCAACGATCTGGCAAAGCGTAACCTTCGGTTCCTGCATCCCCGTTACGGGATCGTAGCCGTAGGTGGTAATACTGTTGGCGCTTTCGCCGAGAACGTAAGGGTCGGTCCCTTCGGGATAATTGGCTCGCAAGTCCTCGCCCCGGAACCAGCCGCCGAAGTGGAAGGGCATGAATGCGACACCCTTGCCGACACGCTCGGTGACCAGAGCCTTTACCTTTGCCTTCACGTCGTTCTCCGCTCCGTTGACCCAGACCCAACCTCCGTCACTGATGCCGCGCTCGGCTGCATCGTCGACGTTGATCTCGACAAACATGTCCTGCTGCAACTCGGCAAGCCACCGGTTCGAGCGGGTTTCCTCACCGCCACCCTCGTATTCGACGAGGCGTCCGGTCGTCAGAATGATCGGGAACGATTTCGCGGTGCCATTGTCCACAGCCGCCTTCTGCACACTGAAGCCGATATTGGGCAGGCGGAACTGCTTGGCGTCTGGATAGGTCGGATACTTGGCTACAAGATCCACCCTGGGCGTATAGATCGGCTCGCGGTGGATCGGCACCGGATCCGGCAAATTCCAGGCAAGCGCCCTGGCTTTGCCATTCCCGTAGGGGTGGCAGCCATGGCTGAGCGCCACGCGCTGGATGCCGCCAGACAGGTCGGTCGACCACGACACCTTGCCGATGTCGCCCATATCATCGCCGATCGTCTGGATGATGCCTAGTTCTTCTGGGGTGAGATCCCGATCCCAGCCGAGTTTCTGGAGCACGGCCATGGTGAACTCCGGATAACCGTCGGTGAGTTCGGAACCTTCCGTGTAAGAACCCTCGGCAAGAAGCGTTTCGCCGTTGCGTTCCACGCCAAAGCGCGCGCGGAATGGGCTGCCCCCGTCCATGACATGCAGGCCGGTGCTGTAGAGGTTTGCAGTTCCCGGGTGACGGAGTTCCGGTTTTCCCCAGCATGGCCAGGGCAGACCGTAATAATCGCCGCCGACCTCCGGGTCGTCCTTCGGCGCGCGCAGGGTGAGCAGGTCGAATTTGTGCTGGTTGCGCATATGCGCCTTGAGCCGCTCGGGCGACTGGCCACAATAGCCGGTCGACCAGCCGCCGCGGTTCATTTCACGCAGCACGTCCTCGGGTACCGGCCGATCGCCTTCGACGGCGATGTTCTTGAACATCCATTCGGCGAGGCCAAGCTTCTGTGAGAGCAGGTACAGGACCTGATAATCGTCCTTCTGCTCGAAGCTTGGGGGGACGATCTGCTCGCCCCACTGGAGCGCGCGGTTGGAGGCGACCCGCGATCCCGAGGTTTCGAACTGCGTGCAAACCGGCAGGAGATAGGTGTTGTCCTTGCGCCCCGCCTGCACCGCGAGCGAGGCCCAGGTCGTAGGGTGAGGATCGGCCACGACAAGCAGCTCAAGTCCGGCAAGCCCCTTCATCGACTCGGGGATGCGCGTGATGCTGTTGCTGGCGTGGCCCTGTACGAACATCGACCGCATGATGTCGGGTTGCTCGACGTCTTCCTTTGGCAGTGAAACCGAATCGAACCATCGGGTCAACGGAATGCCGGGTGTTTCCATCAGTTCCTTGGAAGAGAACTGGCCCAACAGGTCGTCATAGGGGATCTCCCACACCCGCCCCCAATGCTTCCAGGCCCCTTCCGTCAGACCGTAGTAGAAGGGCAGGGTGACCACGTCGAGCCCGATGTCCGTCGCGCCTTGAACGTTGTCGTGGCCGCGGAAGATATTGGCGCCGGTGCCCGGCTTGCCGATGTTGCCGGTAGCGAGACACAGGATGCAGCTCGCCCGCGTATTCGCGGTCCCAACAGTGTGGTGCGTCTGGCCCATGCACCAGATGATCGTCGATGGCTTCTGGGTCGCGAACGTCTCGGCGATGCGCTTCAACTGCTCGCCGGGCACGCCGGTGATCGTTTCCACCTCGTCCGGGGTGTACTTGGCGACCTCCTTTCGAACCTCATCCATTCCGTAGACGCGTTGCGCGATAAATTCCTTGTCCTCCCAGCCATTCTCGAAAATATGCCAAAGCATGCCCCAGATCAGCGCAATGTCGGTGCCGGACCTGAAGCGGACGTATTCGGTGGCGTGGGCAGCCGTGCGCGTGAAGCGCGGGTCCATGACGATGAAATTGGCGTTGTTGAGTTCCTTTCCCTCAAGCAGATGTTGCATCGCGACCGGATGCGCCTCGGCCGGATTGCCGCCAAGAACGAGCATCGTCTTGGAATTTCTGATGTCGTTGTACGAGTTGGTCATCGCGCCGTAGCCCCAGGTGTTGGCTACGCCGGCAACCGTCGTCGAATGACAGATACGGGCCTGGTGATCCTGATTGTTGGTTCCCCACAGAGCGGCGAGCTTGCGGAAGAGATAGGTGCCTTCGTTGGAGAATTTCGCCGACCCCATCCAGTAGGTGGATTCCGGCCCCGACTTCTCGCGGATCTCGAGAAGCTTGTCGCCGATGCCGTTGATCGCATCCTCCCAGGTGGTACGCTCCCATTGGCCGTCGACGAGCTTCATCGGGTACTTCAGACGACGGTCGCTGTGCACGAGTTCACGTACGCTGGCGCCTTTGGCGCAATGCGAGCCGCGATTGAAGGGGCTGTCCCAGGAGGGTTCCTGCCCCGTCCACACGCCGTTCTGGACCTCCGCAGTTACGGTGCACCCGACAGAACAGTGGGTACAGATGCTCTTTTTGAGTTCAATCGGCACGCCCGGTTGGGGGGGGCTGATCGCGGCGGCCTTTTTGACTGTTCCGAGTTGGAACGAACCGAGTGCCGCCAGGCCGCCGGCGACAAGGCCGGAGCGCCGGAGGAATGTCCGCCGGTCCAAGGGGGCCGCTGCCATGCCGCCGGTCAGGGTTTGCAGATGCGTGCGGCTTGCCTGCCGATCCTTGCGCTTCGTAAGCATGGCACCCTCACTTCTGCTCAGGATAGCGATTGACGCGATAGTAGGCCTTGACGTGGTCCGTTTCGCGATACCGGCCCCGCATCTCCTCTTCGCCCGGGTCGTAGGCCTGAGCATCGGTGGGACAGAGCGCCGCGGCCGCGACGACGGTCGTCGTTGCGCCGCCGAATGCCTTAAGGAAGTAGCGCCGGCCCAATGCCGTTTGTCGCTCGTCTTGCATCTTGGCATCCTCCTCCTCAGTGGGCTTGGCGCCCGGGCATGCGCCTATGCGTTTTGCCGTGCCGCCATGGCGAAGGCTTCGCTGTCGATCTCGATGAAAAGCCGACCGACCGTGCCGACCGACCGGTAGAATTTGGCGGCCTTAGCGTGTTCCAGGTCGCTGAAGAAACGCCCGGCCCACGGCTCGACGTGGCGTTTGAAGAAATCCTGCTCCTCGTCGTGGGAGACGGCAAAGTGATTGCCGGCAAAGCCGCTCATCATCTCGCATATGCTGGCCAGATGATCCTCGGGTTCGCAATTGCCCTCGGCGCGCTCGATACCGAAACGGGCCATGTCTGCCCGCAGGCGCGCAAGCGGGCGTTCGTTGAGGAAGCCGGTGAGATAATAGGATGCGTAGGGAAGGAGTTCGCCGCGTCCCACGCCAATAAACAGCTCGGAATATTCGCGACAGATCGCATCGTGCGAATACGATGCTGCCGCTTGAGCAAGTGCAATGTGAGCACGGCCGAGCGGTGCATCGCTGTTGTCCTGCAAGCATGAAAGCTCGGCGAGCGATTCCCTGTCCGGCGGGGTGATCAATAGTGAAGCGAGGAGTGCGTATTCGTCCGCCCGGGCCTGGTCGATGTCATCGAGAACAGCTGTTCCTGCACCGAAGATTGAAGCATCCGCTCCATCTGGCTGTTCCCAGGCCTGATCTGAAAGCAAGTCGGGGTTCATCATACCATGACCGTGCTGCCTGAATGGGTTTCTCATAGTAACCCGATACCGAACGAATGCAACAGCCTGACCTTGACAGGTTACCACATAAGATCCCGGCAATTACCGGATCAGCGTGGCATCGCTCCGCCATGTCGGGGCCCGGAGTAAGCCCCGGGAAGCTGAGAAGGACGCATCTTGTCCGGCCAATGCGTGTGAGATTTGAATCCAACCGATGCGCTTACATTGGTTGCCGCCTCGAGAGCTGGCGCCTCTGTCGCGGGCGGCTCGTCGGTGGCTGGTTTTTCCGTCGCTAAATTCTCTGGATCCTCGACAGGAAGTGCCGCATCCGGCACGGCATCGGCCCGTTGTTCATGTGGCGGAACGGCCTCCGGTTTCGTAAGGGTGTCAACGGCACGCGCCGCATTCGACAGGAAGCCCACGACGGTTTCCTTTGCGTCGAGCGGACCAAACCCCCCCATCGAGCCTGGTTTGTTGAAGTCCCAGGCATATTCCGAAGGGCCGACGAAGTCGCGGATTCCGGGGTCCAGTGACCATGCCTTGCGCAACGCCGCATGCTTCAGCGCCAACGGAACGCCTTTCTTCAAGAAAGCCGCAACGTCGCTTTCGGCAGTCAGGTCTTCGAGGTGCGGGAGGGGCTCGACCACCCCAACACCCTCAAGCTCCACTGCTTCCGCCTCTGGCTGGTTGCGCTCAGGACAGGAGGCCACCGGATCGTTATTCTCGGCGACCTCGCCCGATGCCTGGTCCAATTCAGGGGCCGCCGACGTTTGCTCTCGCCGTGAGGCCAGCTTGCGGCGCGACCAGCGGGCAAGATGATTGTCGCTGCCGTCACTCATCCCTTGTCGTCCTGCTTTGTGAGCCACCATGAATCCGACTTGCCATGGCTTCGGGATCTGTCCGATCACGCTTGCGTTTGACGAACGCACGCTCGACATGATGAGCTTCCACGAATGCGGCAAGGCGCTCCTGTATTTCAATCGGCATCGCAACGGCTTCGATAATGTCTGTGTTGGTTTCCGTCAGAGCTTCGGCCTCAGCCGGATCTGCTGTCACCAGATGGACTACGATCCCCGGAGCTGAATCCGTGAGTCGGAGGGCGATCCAAAGGCTAGGCCGCTGTGAACGCAGGTTCTCCCGGTACATCGCTGTATCCGTTCCGAAAAATTCAATGTCGGATGTCCCTGCATAATAGCGCGTAAGCCTCGTCGTCTGTTCGAGCACCGTCCATGGTGTCGCGACCGGTGCGCCCGCGAGCGCGGCGACTGGCACCCAGGAATGATCCGCCCATGGGCTATCCAGGTCTCGCCTCTCCACGATCACACCGACTTTTTCCGTTTCCCGCACCATGACTGCGCTCCTAGGTCGCTTGCGCCGTAGCGCACAACGGCAGACCGGCAATAAGATTTTGCGGCTTCATGCGGATCATTCGATCGGGCGTCATCGCCATGATCAGCCAGATCGGTTGAGCACCCACTTGGGGCCTGACCTCGCCAATGTCGGAAAAGCGGAGGCGGAACAACGCAACGATACGCTCCGCCGTTTCGGGGTCGAGGTCCTCGCCTCGCCACAGTGCATTACCGATGCGTGTCGCCTCGGCGTCAAGGCCGACGAACCATGCCCAGTTGTCGTCTTCGATCCGCTCGACCGGTTCGATCGTTACCGTGACGGCGACCAGATGGCGGATCCAGGCTTCCATTGCGTCGGCAAGGCCGCGACGCGCGGGGCTGTGGGCGCCACCTAGACGGAGCACCATGTCAAAGGCATCGCTCCTGTCAAAATAGCTATCGGCGTTCGTCTCGTCCAGGATTTCGAGTTCGGTGACGGCTGGCCCGCCGAGCATGCTCAAGAGCGGTGAAGTGTGGCGGTTCTGCTCGTGAACTTCTATTGTTTCCGCGTCGGCAAGCAGCAGCGCTCCTTCATGGAAGCTTACCCGCTGTGGGCGATAGAACAGCTCGGCGGCGCGCAACACCGCGGGCTCGGTCTCGCCGTCGAGTGCATTGCGCAGCACGACCTGCGCGAGCTGGTTCATGAACAGCGGAGGCGTGTCGGCTGCCGAACCGAGCGCCAGTTGCAGATAAGCGGCCTCAAGCGAGGGCGTGGCAAGAAGCCGGTCGCGGAAGGAGATCATGAACGCCCAGTTTTCGCGAGCATCCGGGTCGCCCATGACGGCGATCTCGTCCTGAGTGACCGGACGGCGCGGATGATGCATCAGAAGCTCATGGTGCAGACGCAATTCTACCTCACACGCCCCTTCCGGCGGAAGCAGTTCGGGGCGAGCGAGATAAGCCTTGAGGAACGCGTCGGTCACTATAAGCCGGTCTGCCTCGTCCCGATCGAGGAGATGGTGACCCGAAGATACCCAGAAATCCTTCACGTGTGCCTTCCCGCCAACGTCCGGATATCGAACTCTTCCATCCGGTCGTTTTCCTCGTCAATCTCTATAGCGTTGAAGGCCGTTGCCATATCCAGTCGACCCACCTTCGGGTGAAGGGTACGGAACGCCTCCCGGATCCCAGTCTGCTCGCTGGCGCGGTGGAGGGCAAGTATGGTGTTTGGCGGGTGATCGCAAAGCGATTGCGCAAACGCGATTTCTTCTTCGGCGGCCGGCCGCGCTGTTTCAAGATCGGGGGCGCCGCAATGCGCGACCAACTGTTCGGCCAGGCGTTCAACGGCCGCAGCGCGTTCTTCCGCCTTCACCTCCGTCACGACAACGAGGGTGGACCAGCCAAAACTCTCGATGCCCAGGAAGCCGGCTCGAAAAGCCTGGCGTTTCTTGCCGGCGAGGGTTTCGGGGTCGATGCCGAAGAAAAGGAATGTGCCCGATACTGCCCATTCGCCGGGCTCGGCGGCGCGCGAATAGACGAACGTATCGGACGGATCGAGGCGAATGGTGCGCGGCAGGTTCAAAGCCATGGCATTCCCGTTGCGGGATCGAGCCAGGAACAGGATGCAAGCGCCTGCGCCAGGCTCCGCCTCGTGAGGGAAGTCTGGCCGGGTTCGGCCTGAACCAGCAGATCCCCGTTGTCGGCGATCCGTCCATTGTGGCCTCCGGGCGACACGCGGTCCAGCCATCGCCTGGCCAACCGCGCAAAGCCGGTGTCGTGCCATTCGTCCAAGCCGACCATCAGGTGACGTGAAAAGCTGGCGATGATCTCGCCGGTATTGACGGCTTCGAAACCCACTTCGTCCAGTGCGCCGAACAGCGGCCGCAGACCCGGTTCGTGGACGCGCACGATCGTGGTGCGGATCATTGTCGAGAAGATAAGCCAGGCCGGCGTCTCGGTCTCGCCGGTTCCCGCCGGCCAGCTCAGTTGTCCGCCGCCGACCAAGACCCCGTCGACACGGATCGCGTCTGGCCAGTCGAAGGTGATGGGTCGTGACGGGGGCGCATGTGTGGCAAGCGCATCGGCCAGTGCATTCATCCCAGCATAGATGGCCAGGCGTGCATGCACGAGCGGCATTTCCGGTTCCAGCACGACGGCGAACTCTGCCAGATCGTCACGTCGTGCCCAGACCAGCGTCCCTGCTCCCCATTCGGCGGCAATGGCGCGAGCGTGTGCAAAAGCGTCGCCGGTCTCGCGCATCATGACGAGGTTGTAGGGCGGGGGCAGTTCGATGGCGTGGTCCATCACCGAAGCGTGCTGAAACATGATGCCGGTCCCATTTCTGATGACGGCGAGCCTAATGTCTTTATAATGCATCCGAAGTGGAGGCGCCACCGTTGTCGGGCGGTGCCGTGATGCGGGGGGAGAAGAGCATGATCCCAGACAGACCACGCACCGTCTTTGTTTGTTCCTGTGAACGCAGCATGCCGGACTTTGGCCAGAGTGTCGCCCGTGGATGCTCAAGCGACCAAATCCAATCTGGAAATCAACTCTGCGGCGCCGAACTCGACCGCGTCCGCAACGCATTGAATGGAGGCGACGACATCACGATAGCCTGCACACAGCAGGAACGGCTTTTCCGTGAAGTCGCGCAGGAACGTGACTTTGCGGGCGAACTCGCTTTCGTCAACATCCGCGAGACGTCAGGCTGGTCGGCACAAGGGGCATCCGCCGGGCCGAAAGCCGCGGCACTCGTGGCGATGGCGGCGGAAACGGTCACTTCGCCGACCAGCGTTACGCTCGCGAGCAACGGCGTGGTGCTCGTCTATGGCCGGAACGAAGCGGCGATCGAGGCTGGACGGCAGCTTGCCGACGAGATGAACGTCACGGTTCTTTTGACGCGGCCGGACGATGTCACGCCCCATCGCGTCTGGGATTTCCCCGTTGTGCAGGGCACGATCCGCAACGCGCGCGGTCATCTCGGCGCGTTTGAACTGACGATCGACGATTTCGCGATGCCATCGCCATCGTCGCGCAAGCGTCTGCGTTTTGGCGCGCCGCGGGATGGCGCACTATCGAATGCCGATATAGTTCTTGACCTTTCCGGCGGCGCTCCCCTGTTTCCTGCCCATGAATTGCGGGCAGGTTATCTGAGAGCGGATCCGGCCGACCGCGCGGGCCTTGCTGCCGCGATCGCCAAGGCAGCCGGCCTTGTGGGGGAATTCGAAAAGCCTCGCTATATCAATTTTTCCGCCGATCTTTGCGCCCATTCGCGTTCGCGCATCACCGGATGCACGCGCTGCATCAATCTTTGTCCTACGGGTGCGATTGCACCCGCTGGCGACCATGTCGCGATCGACGCTGATATCTGCGCCGGCTGCGGCAGTTGCGCGGCCGCCTGTCCGACCGGTGCCGCCGCCTATGCTTTCCCGGATGCGGCGGCCCTGCTTCGACGCCTGCGCACGCTCCTGCTCACCTATCACAGGGTAGGCGGCAGCGATCCGATCGTGCTGTTTCACGATGAAGGTCATGGAGAGCCGCTTATCGATGCGCTGGCGCGTTTCGGGCAGGGACTGCCCGCGAATGTGCTGCCGGTCGGTGTGAATGAGATAACGCAGCTGGGGGTCGAGGCGTGGACTGCACCGGCCGCCTGGGGAGCGGTGGCGATCAGGGCCCTTTCTTCGGCGAGGGGGAAACATGACCTGACCGGCCTAGCCAGAAACGTCACCATCGCCAATCTTCTTGGACAATCACTGGGTTATGGAGCCGATCTCTGCGGCGTGATCGAAGCGGACGACCCCGATGATCTGCAAACGGTTCTCGGGCGGATGGTGCCGCAAGCGGATGCGCGAAAGCCGGTGACATTCCTGCCGGTCGGAGGCAAGCGCAGCTTGCTGAAAAGCTCGGTGATCGGCTTGTATGAGGCCGCTCCGACGCCGGTGGAGCGCACGGCATTGCCAGCGGCCGCGCCATTTGGCGGGCTCGACGTCAATGTCGATGCCTGTACGCTGTGCCTGTCATGCGTATCGGCCTGTCCGACGGGCGCGCTCTCCGACAGTGAAGAGCGGCCAGCTTTGTATTTTGCCGAGAGCGCCTGCGTCCAGTGCGGGCTCTGTGCCGCGACTTGTCCAGAAAAGGCAATCGCGTTGGTACCGCAACTGGATTTCCAGGCCTGGAATGGGCCCCGCCGGGTGATCAAACAGGAAGAGCCGTTCCATTGCATTCGATGCGACGCGCCATTCGGAACGAAAAGTACCGTCGAGCGCATCGTTGACAAGCTGGAGGGCAAGCACTGGATGTTTTCCGGCGAGAATGCCCGACGCCTCGATGTCGTGCGGATGTGCGATAACTGTCGTGTCGAATCCGTCATGAATGAAGGGTTCGATCCTTACGAAGCGTCGGGCCGTCCCGCTCCACGGACGACGGAGGATTACTTGCGGGAGCGCGACGCAACGACAGACAAATCGGTTGAGTTTAGTCGCGGCGGGTCTCAGCCTGCAAAAAGCGGATCAGCGCTGCACGATCCTCGGGATCGTTGATCGTCTGCTCCGGCATCTTGGTCCCTGGCGTATATATGCTTGGCCCCAGTTCGAAGAGCTTCGACACCGTTTCCGGCGTCCAGACGATATCCATCCGCCGGAAAGCGGGGGAGTAGGGATAGCCGGCAAGCGACGCGATCCTGCGGCCGAAGATGCCGTGCAGCGTCGGTCCGGCGCGATTGCCGTCCTCCGGGCCGAGCGTATGGCAGGCGATGCAGGCACGGAAGACTTCGGCGTCCGGATTGCCGGCATATTCGCTCATGAGATCGGCCTGGATCGCGGCTGAGGTTCCAAGCCGCCTGCCGGTTTCAACATCCCATTCGCTTATTATGTTGTCCGCACCGCCGGCCAGCAGCGTTCGGGCACGGCGTGGAAAGGCAAGGGCCCACACCGGCGCAACGCCGGCACTGCCGAGGGTGTGAACCGGCTTCAGGGTGCGGGAGTCGAGCAACACGATGCCCTCCCTGATGGCCGAGGCGGCGATGTATTTCTCATCAGCCGTAGCCGCTAGTGCGATCAGGGGGCCGGAGGACACCCTGACCTCGGCCACAATCGCGCCGCTTCGGTCGAGCTGGCGCAATGTCCCGTCTGCGCCTGCTGCAAGCAGGCGGTCGCCCGGCATCGTCACGAGGGCGTTGAGTGGCCCCGGCATGGATATTCGCATCGGCGCAGCGTCATGTCCCGGCGGCCATAGTATGATGGCTGCGTCATAGCCCGCACTTGCAAGCGTTCCGTCGGACAGAAAGGTGACCGCGTTAACATTGCCATGGTGGCCTTTGAGTATGCGCGGCGCAGCGCCGGAAAGCGGCCACAGACGCACGCTCGTATCCCAGGAGGCAGAAGCGAGCGTAGAGCCGTCGGGCGCGACTGCCAGTGCGACAACCGGCCCGTCATGGCCATGCAACACGGATACCGGCGCGCTGCGTCCGGCCTCCCAGATTGCGATTCGGCCGTCGGCCCCGGCGCTGGCGTAACGCCCCCGCGGCAAAGCAGCGACGGCATCGACCTGACTTTCGTGAAACAGCAGCACCTGCTGCGCCTCGCCCGTTTCAAGCGACCAGATAATCGCCTTGGTATCGAAACTGCCGGTGATCGCTGTCTGTCCGTCAGGGGCTATGGCGATTGAACGCACCGGGCCTCCATGGCCGCGCAGTTCCGCCCCATGCGCAGTCGCGCCGAAGAGGAAGGAAGCGGCTGCCACCAGGCAGCGTATAGCGAGCATCGCCTTCATTGCACCTCAAACGGATTCATGCTCGATTGGCGATGGTCTCCGTTGCAGGAACGGAAAGTGCCGGATCGACCTTACTGTTCACTCTGTTCGAGGCAATCATATGATCACGAATATGGAAACCGACCCCTTCAACGTCTCCATGCGCAAGTTCCTCAAGCAGGTCGGGGTGACCTCGCAACAGGCGATAGAGAAGGCAGTGGAGCAAAAAGGTCTGAAAGGACAAGGGAAGCTGATCGTCAAGGCCGTCATCACGTCGGAGGCCGCCGGCCTGAATCATGTCGTGGAAGGCGAGATCGATCTGGGATGAGCCAGCGGATGCTGCATTGCCCTTTCGACCGAAAGTTGCACGCATTTTAACGGTTCCGATGCTCAGTCAAGGTGTTCGAGCATCCTTTGTCCATTCTCTCAAGAACGCGCAAGCGCTCTACTTGAAGAACCGGATCCGGCCGGCCGGGCTTGTATCATACCCGGTAAGCTCGACGGCGCGGTCGGTAAAAACCTTTTGCGGCAAGAAACCTAACAGCGCCTGGAAGGAGGGCTGAAAATAGGTTCGCTGACGCATGAGCAGGTCGAAATTTTCCCACAGCAGCGGCAGGAATTCCAGGCCAGCGGTGCGAGCGGCGGCGCGTGTGGCAATGCCGCAATCCGCCTGGCCGCTCCGCACGGCGGATGCAAGATCGGGACCGGTCAGGCAGGGCGGCTCCAGTCGATTGAGGTCGCTGTGTTTCGCACCTAAATCCGCCAGCAACTGAGCAAGCAGCATATCCGCTCCAGCACCGCGTTGACGAACGGCCATCCTCGCACCACTCGTCAGGACGTCATTGAGACCGTTCAGCGATTTGGGATTGCCCGGCTCCAGCAATAGGCCTTGCTCGCGGCGGACGAAGCCGACCAGCACCGCATCGCTTAGCCGTGGCATGGCGGCTACCGCATCGACATTTGCATCGGCCACCGTACTATGGAAATGGATCGCAGCGGCCGCGACCTCTCCGCGCAGCAGCCGCGCGACGCCGTCTTCAGTGCCTTCCGCCAATGTGGCAAGCCCCGAGCCTGACTGACGCAGGCTCCATTCCAGCAATTCATCCTGGCTCCCCCCCACGATAGGTGGCAGTTCGAGCGATATCATTCCCGCCGGCTGCACGAGCCCCGAGAGGACCCAGCGGTCGAGTTCGTGCTGTGGAAATAGCCATTTGCCTGCCACCTTGCTGCACGGGATTCGTTCCTTCGAAATCAACTCGTAAATCTTACGCTCTCCCAAGCGAAGATAGTCAGCAGCCTCGGATGTGGTCAGCAGGATCATCCTGCATTTTTATGCATATTTGCGCGATTGTTCAATAATTTGACATATAGGAAAAAAAAGCCGGAAATTACGACAAGGGAAGATGCCTCATGTCGGAAACACTCACTGCATGGCAGCTTATCGCATCCGGAGATGCCACCCTATTTGCGATCGTCGGCCTGTCGCTGGCCGTCAGCCTGACGGCTGTCGTGGCTGCGGGGGTTATCGGTTTTCCGCTTGGTGCCATTCTCGCGCTGACCCGCTTCCCCGGCCGCACGGCAATGGTCGTGGTGTTGAACGGTTTCATGGGCTTGCCGCCGGTTGTCGTAGGTTTGAGCGTCTACCTGCTGCTATCGCGGTCAGGGCCGCTGGGAGAACTCGGTCTCCTCTTTACGCCGACCGCCATGGTTATCGCGCAGGCATTTCTGGTGCTGCCCATCATTGCCGCGCTGACGCGCCAGACAGTTGAGGATCTTTGGCTCGAATATCGCGAGGAGTTGGGCGCCATGGGGGTCGGCTGGGCCAGCAGGGTTGCGACACTTTTGTGGGACAGCCGCTTCAGCCTCGTTACCGTCTTGCTTGCAGGCTTCGGCAGGGCCGCGGCCGAAGTCGGCACGGTGATGATCGTCGGCGGCAATATCGATGGCTTCACCCGGACTATGACCACCACGATCGCTCTGGAAACCTCAAAGGGAAATATTGCCCTTGCGATCGGGCTTGGCATCATCCTTATTCTTCTCATTCTGCTGGTAAATGCCACTGCCTGGGGTGTGCGGGTATGGGCCGTGGAAAGGGCCGGTTAGAATGCGCGCTGCTGCAAGCAATCTTCCCCTAATCTTCGATGACGTATCGCTGGGCGCCGGTGAGACGACCATACTCGACCGAATAAGCCTGACGATCGGGCTGGGAGCGCCGACGTTTGTTCTTGGCCCCAATGGGGCGGGCAAGACCTCGCTGTTGCGGCTGTGCATGGGCTTGCTTGGCCCGTCGCGGGGGGTCGTGAGCTGGGGTGGCCGGATCGATGCCGGCCCCGAACGCCGAGCGATCCTGTTTCAGAAGCCCGTGATGTTGCGGCGCTCGGTTGCCGCGAATGTTGCGTATGGACTTGCTCACGCCGGTTGCCCGCGCGGCCTGCGTGCCCAGCGCACCGAGGAATTGCTCGACAGTGTTGACCTAAGTGCGCTGGCTTCGAGGCCTGCGCGCCGTTTGTCGGGCGGTGAACAGCAAAGACTGGCGCTTGCGCGCGCTCTGGCGCGCCAGCCGGAAATTCTCCTGCTCGATGAACCGACCGCAAGCCTTGATCCGGCGGCAACGCGCTTTGTGGAGGAAATCATCCTTGCGACGGCCCATTCGGGCACCAAGATCATCATGGCTTCACACGATCTGGGCCAGGTGCGCAGACTTGCCGGAGATGTCGTGTTCCTGGCACAAGGCCGTCTCTTCGAGCATGCCAATGCTAGGGATTTTTTCGATCGTCCAGCCACGCCGCAGGCTGCGGCCTTTATACGCGGCGATCTCGTCCTTTGATCGACAGAACGGAGATTGAAAATGCCGACCCGCCGATTGTTCTCTGTGGGAATGCTTCTGATCCTGGCCGGCGTGACGCCGGCCCAGGCCCAAACCCGGTCGATCGTCGTCGCGTCGACGACTTCTACCCAGGACACGGGCCTGTTCGATTATATTCTTCCGCTGTTCGAGAGAGAGACTGGGATCGATGTCAAGGTCGTGGCGCAGGGCACCGGCCAGGCACTCGACACCGGACGCCGTGGCGATGCCGACGTGGTCCTCGTTCACGCCGAGGCACAGGAAGAGAAGTTCATTCGGGAGGGCTTCGGAGTGAAGCGTTCCGACGTGATGTACAATGATTTTGTGTTGATTGGCCCGAAAAGTGATCCCGCCAGCGTCAGTGGAATGACGGATATCGCGGCCGCCCTAGTTTCGATCGAAGCAAAAAAAGCGCCATTTGTCTCACGCGGTGACCGGTCGGGCACCCATTTTATGGAACTCAGGCTATGGAAGGACGCGGGCGTCGATATCGAGGTTGCAAAGGGCCGGTGGTACAAGGACATCGGACAGGGGATGGGAGCGGCGCTCAACACCGCATCTGCCATGAATGCCTACGTCCTTTCCGATCGCGGCACTTGGCTGTCGTTCAGGAACCGCGGTGATCTTGCCATTTCCGTCGAGGGCGACAAGCGGCTGTTCAACCAGTATGGCGTCATGCTGGTGAACCCGGAAAAACACCCCGATGTCAAGGCGGAGCTGGGCCAGATATTCATCGACTGGTTGCTTGCGCCTGAGGGCCAGAAGGCGATCGGTGAGTACAAGATCGATGGCCAGCAACTCTTCTTTCCAAATGCGAGCGGACAGCGCATCTGAGGTCTGTTGCCAAGGTGCCCGCATCTGTCCCATTATCGGGCGATGATGACAGTGCATCCTCCGACGAGCGCCCTGATAAGCCTGGAAGTGGCGCTTGCGGCGCTTCTCAGTGGTTTGATGCCTATCGCTCCCCGGTCGGAGCCGCTTGACCGGGCGCTTGGTCGTGTCGCCGCGGCGATGCCGGCTGCCTTGCCGGCACTGCCGTTGCGAGACATTGCGACGATTGATGGCTGGGCGTGTTGTTCACTCGACCTCGTGGGAGCGTCCGCCTACTCACCTCTGGCGCTTTCGACGGCCCCGGTCCGGGTGGAAGTGGGCGACGTCATGCCGACTGGATCGGACTGTGTGTTGCAAGCCGATCTGATCGATTGCAGCAGCCCAATCGTTCTTGCCGTCGGCGAGGCTGCTCCCGGTCAGGGCGTGCGCCGGGTGGGGGAGGACATGACCGCACATCGACCCCCGGTTCTCGAAGGCGGGATAGTCGGCGCCGCGGACCTGCTGATCGCTCGCAAAGCAGGGTTGAGCCAGATTCCCGTACGCAGCCCGCGCGTGCGTGTGATCGATGTCGCTTCCGTAAACCATGAGACGTTCTCGACGCGCCTCGTTGCCGAATGTGTGATGACCTCGAATGCGACGATCGCCGCGATAGAGACCGCGAACCGTGATGCAGCTTCGATCGCGGCCGCTCTTGCCGGCGAGAATTGTGATCTGCTTCTCCTGGTCGGAGGCACTGGTGCAGGCCGCCTCGATGCGACTGCCGAGGCCTTGACGCTATCCAACGCGTTGATTGCGCATCGTATCGCCATGCGGCCTGGCGATACTACGGCGATCGGCCTGCTTGGCAGTACACCGCTGGTCGCTTTGGCCGGGGCGCCTGACCATGTCTTTGCCGGCTTTCTTGCATTGGTCCAGCCGATCCTGGACCGTTTATCAGGCCGCTCGAAGCGGATTGGTACAACCTTGCCGCTCTCGCGAAAGATTGCGTCGAAGGTCGGGCTCAGTGAGATTGTCCTGCTCGGCAGAGAGCAGGCCATGTGGACGCCGCTTGCGGTTGGTAATTTTTCACTGGAGGCCATGCGGCTTGCCGATGCCTGGCTGGCAGTGCCGGGCGATAGTGAGGGATATGACGTCGGCACGTCCGTCACAGCGATGCCTCTTCGCAATGTGAACTGAGCAGCCTCATGATGAAGTCTCCTTCTTCGATCCCGCAAAACACCGACCAGAAGCAATTTCTGACGATATTGTCACGTGAGGAGGCCCTGGCCCGTTTCGAAGCAGCGCTGTTTCCCTGGTCGGTGCTGACTGAAAAATGGAGTTTAGCTGAGGCGCTCGGGCTGGCTCTTGCAGAAGACGTCGCGGCGCAGGTCGACATTCCACCTTTCGACCGTTCCAATGTCGATGGGTTTGCGGTACGGGCAGCAGATCTGGTTGCCGCCTCTGACCTACAGCCTGTTCGATTGATGCTGAACAGGGAAACGATTGCCTGCGGCAGCGTCCCGCAACTTGCGGTATTGCCCGGGACCGCCACAGCCATCGCCACGGGGGGGCCTCTGCCACGCGGTGCGGACGCGATCGTCATGGTGGAATATACTCAGCCAGCCGAGGGTGGGGCCATCGAAGTGCGGCGTGCTGTCTCGCCGGGGCAGTTCGTCTCCACCGCCGGATCGGACATGGCGCGAGGAGAGGTCGTGTTGCGGGCTGGGTCGGTGATCGGCGCGCGTGAGATCGGGATACTTGCAGCCTGCGGAACCCCGCAGGTAACGGTGGCCCGCAAACTCCGCGTTGCTGTTCTGTCCACGGGTGATGAGCTCGTGCAACCGGGCGAACCGCTGCAGCCGGCCGGCATTTACGACGCCAATGGGCCGATCGTTAGTGCGGCGGTCACCGAAAACGGGGGCGAGGCTCATTTTTTGGGCGCGTTTCCAGACGACGAAGCCAGGCTCGAGACCGCGATGCGTGAGGCGCTCGCCTCCCATGACGTTCTGATTTTGTCCGGGGGTACTTCCAAGGGTGCGGGAGATGTCAGCTACCGTATTATTGGCCGCCTCGGGAAACCGGGCATCATTGCTCATGGTGTTGCGCTTAAGCCTGGAAAGCCGCTCTGTTTGGCGGTATGCGGCGGCAAGCCGGTTATCATCTTGCCAGGGTTCCCGACCTCGGCCATGTTCACCTTCCACGATATGGTGGTGCCCATCCTGCGGCGCATGGCGGGGCTGCCGCCGCGCGTTGATGCGCAGACGAGTGCGCAGCTTCCGTTCCGCGTTCCGTCCGAACTGGGGCGCACCGAGTTTGTCATGGTCTCGCTGGTGCAGGGGCGGGACGGACTGATGGCCTATGCGACCGGCAAGGGCTCGGGAGCGATTACCGCCTTCGCCCAGGCTGATGGCTTTATCCGCATTGACGCCTTCGACGACCATCTGCCAGCGGGCGCACAAGTGCCGGTGACGCTGTTCACGCCGCAGGTCAGAGTGCCCGACCTCGTTGTGATCGGCAGTCACTGCACAGGCCTTGATCTTGTCGTGAGCAAGATCGCGCGCCAAGGGATTTCGGTGCGATCGTTGGCCGTCGGAAGCCTGGGCGGTCTTGCAGCCGCTAAACGCTGTGAGTGCGACCTTGCGCCGATCCATCTTTTCGACCCTCAGACACAAGTCTACAACACGCCGTTCCTTAGCGAGGGTATCGAGCTCGTGCCGGGCTGGCGGCGCATACAAGGCATCGTGTTCCGCCGCGGTGACGCGCGCTTCGAAGGCCGCAATGCGCCGGAGGCGGTGGAGGCTGCTCTGGCTGATCCAGAATGCATGATGGTCAATCGAAACCAGGGTGCCGGTACGCGCATCCTGATCGACCAATTGCTCGGCCAGACGCGCCCTGATGGCTACTGGAACCAGCCTCGCTCACACAATGCAGTCGCCGCCGCTGTCGTACAGAAACGCGCCGACTGGGGCGTCACGATCGGGCCGGTCGCGCGCGCGGCTGGCTTGGGTTTCATACCGCTGACGCAAGAGCACTTTGATTTCGCGCTAGTTACGGACCGGAAGGAGCGGGTGGCAGTTCAGGCATTCCTTGCCGCCCTGCTGTCGCCTGATATGCAGGACGCGCTGGAGCGGGCGGGATTCAGTCGAGCTCGCTGAATTCGTGTCCCTGATCGAGAAGAGGTAACACTGTTTCGCATGGCTGCGCGAAGGCTGGCCCGGCTCGGGTGAAGGCTATAACGTGCCTCATAATCCTTGATCGTCCGAAACATCATTGATGGACATTGGTGTTTCGCTTGCCTTCCGCGTACTGAGAGCCTTCGACGAAACGCGCGCCTGTCGCAGATCGCCGAGGAGACGGGGCTCGACATGAGCGCCTCCCGCGCTTCACCCACACCCTGCAAAAGCTCGGCTATCTAAGCAAGAACGGTGAAACCAAGCTCCGTCAAGGCGCTTGATTTCGGCTATCACTACAGCCGGGCCAGCAGCAGCCTGGTCGAACGCGTCACGCCCTACCTCATGCATCTCAGTAAGACGACTGAGGAGACCGTCAATCTAACGGTTCGTGACGACACAGATATCGTCTTCGTGTCACGCTTCATGAGTCGCCACGTCCTCGACAATGACGTGATTATCGGGACGCGCCTGCTGGCCTGTTGTACGGCGCCGGGAATCGCGATCCTGTCGTGCCTGCCGTAGGCGGAGGCGCATACGATCCTCTCCAAATCCAACCCGCACCCGTTCACGCCGCACACTACTGGCATCTCGACGCGCTCAACGCCAAGCTCACGAAGTCGATGGCGCAAGGCTACGCCGCCTTCGAGGAGTATTTCCACGGCGATCTTTCAGTGGCGGCCCCCATCCTCGATGCAAGGGGCGCAGCCTATGGCGCGATCAATATCGGCGTCTCGCGCAACCGGTACACGTCAGAGGAAGCGGAAGAGCAGTTCGCCCCGCTCGTAATTGCTGCCGCCCATTCCATTTCGCTGGTCAGCGGTGCTCGTCGATAAGTAGATTCGATATAATCCTCTTACCTGCACTTCCATACGTATAGGCTCCAGAAGCGGCAGGTTTTGGTTTTGCCGCGTCCGGGCACATCCGTTATGACCTCGACACCTCCGTAGAAGGGCGGAGAAAGGCGTTTACCCGAGCGGGGGTTGGAAGTTCTAGCGAACTGGTGGCCCGTCACTGCGTTTGAGACCTACGGCCGCATGGCCGCGACGGGGGCACCATGGAAGCGGTCGCGATTTACTGGTAGAGGGCGAGGGGCTGCTTCTGCTCGATTTCGAACAGACGCTTGTCGAGGCGGATTTGCTGTCTTGCTGTAGAGAGTGGCAAGAAGGCATTGAAAATCTTGAGCAATGCATTGACCACCACACAAGGGGTCATCACCGACATGCAGTTTCAGCAGGCTCCCGATGGCTGGGATGTCGCGCGTTTCAGCCGAGAGGTCGATCCCGAAATGCCGGTCGTCTACGTGAGTGGAGACAGCGCTCCCGATAGGGCGTCGAAAGGCGTCCCCAATAGCATCATCTCGGGAAGCCGTTCGCTATGGCACAGTTGGTGGTGGCAATCTCTAAGTTGCTCAACGGCAGGCATCTAGGGACGGCCGTGGCGAAACCTCCGTCTGGCAGCTAGGTGCTCTCCCGCGCTGCTCTTGTAGCTCTCCAGGTCTCGTGTCTTTGCGCCCCCGGACGCGTGCCTCGCGCAATTTCGGCTGCGCCATCAGCGGCTAGTCGATGTGTGAGACGGCCGGCCGCATACCCAGCATCAAATGCTTCGCGTGTCCGTGCCATGTCGCGGTTGCATCGGGCAACATGTCCAAGCCCTCGCCACCACTCTCCCCAAGCATCCGTCACTTGCATCTGAACCTCCCTGGCGCAGCTCAAAGGACGCCTTCTGTTGGCAGTTGAGCCGACGGGTTCGTCAGCCGAATAGCTGGCGAAATTCCCTATTCGTCGAGTTGTCCGTAAAACGAGTGTAGGTCGTCTCTGGTTGCCGTACGCTACCGGACGAAGTTCAGCTTAGTGGGGCCCATCATGCGTCGGTGTTCTATCTCTGGTTGTCTTTAGGCGGCGCCGGTGAAATCTTAAATGGCAGAAGGGTTTTTGATAATGACGACGCGGAGCCTAGATGATTGGTCATGTATGGTCTCCGCCCGCTCGCTTAACCAGCTTAAGGCGCATGGATAAAGGAAATCGATCGAAACAAAGCCAGCCGTGCGCAGAAGCTCTTTGGTGATGGTGTGAGCGCCAAGTGATAAAGGCGCGGAAATGCGGAAACCGCTGCTGCCTGGGCCAAGGTTCGCCTAACGGCACCGGACCACTTGTCGCGCCCGTGGCTCCCACACTATTCATGCACGTCGCCCGCCCGGACGCATCGCGGGCGACCTTGGCAAACGCCGCCGCCGGGTCACCACCGTTCGCGACGTGGGCGGGCCGGCGTTCAGCCTGAAGCGGGCGGTAGACCGGGGCATCATCCCCGGACCGCGCATCTATCCGTCCGGTGCCATAATCACAGTGACTAGCGGGCGTGGCGATTTCCGCCAGCTCACCGACCTGCGAAGGAGGACCGGCGTCCTGCTCACCCCGATGGAGACGAGCGGGCGGGTGTCTTCACCCTTCAGCCCGCTCGACGTCACCACCTTTACCGAGCCAGAATTGCGGGCCGCCGTGGAAATTGCCGAGAATTGGGGCACCTATGTCGCCGCGCACGCTCTCACTCCGGATGCGATCCGGAAGGCTATCGCTGCTGGTGTGAAGTGCATCGAACACGGCTTCCTCATGGACGGGGCCACCGCCAAGCTGATCGCCGAAAGGGACTTCGCCTTTTTCTCGACACCCTGCGGCCCGCGACGGCAGCATTGTTTGTACCAGGGCGGGCTGGATGCGTATTTTCGCGGGTTCAGAAGAGCGCAGTCATAAGTCGATGGTATTCCGCCTCCGGCTTGCCATAGGCGTCCCGGGCGAACTCTTCGAGGGCCTGCCTGTTCCGGATAATGATGTTGCCCCTGTTCGAGCGAATAAAACCGTAGCCTTCAAGGACGTGGAGCGACGTTGTGACGCTCGGACGGCGAACCGCAAGCATCAGCGAAATGAACTCGTGCGTCAGCGGAATCTCGTCGCCTGGTACACGGTCGTGACACATCAGAAGCCATCTGGCCAATCTCTCGTCCACCCCGTGCAACGCGTTCGAAACCGCAGTGTAGGTAAGCTGAATCGAGAAGGCCTCAATGCATCGGATCATCACCCGGGCGAAATTCCGGTTAAGATCCATCCACTTCCGGAATGCGCTGAACTCCATCCGGTAGCCGTCTCCTTCGATCTGCATGATGATGTCGTGGACGCTGAGCTCTACACCCATCGCAGCAGAAGTCGGAATGTAACCTTCACTCCCGAAGATACCCGCCTCCGCTTTGTTACCCTCAGGCGTCGAGGCGACCAGGGAGCCAATCCCGGACGTGAGATAATAAACATGGTCTATGGGGGCGCCGGCTGTAGCGATCAGAGCGCCTCTAGCCACTTTGACATAGTCGAGGTCAGGCGCAACCTGGTTATAGTCAAGCTCCGGAAGCAGGTCCAGCAACTGGTTGTTAACCGAAGCTTGGGGTGGAATCGCCATTGCCTTCCCCTCATTGGGAGCCGGAGCACCGCGGCTCTGTCGGCCGCTTTCTGCCAAGGATTGCGGATCGGTGTTACATGACTCTAGCATGCCGGCTGCCCATCGACTATGTGCAAGCCAGCATGGTTCGGAAGGACAGTCTTCTCCAATTCCGCGGTGATTGTACGGTTCCAGACCCTTTGTCCTTGAGGCGCAGTATTGACTCGCCATGTACACCAAGACGCGTAGACTTTCCCCCGGCACCGAGGCGATCGCGAGGCCCGGGAGGAAGAGCTAATGAGACACCAACGAGTATGCACCCTTGATCCACTAGGGCCTGACGAGCTCAAGTTGATCGAGGGCATTTTCCGTCGCGAACTGCAATTGCGGGCATTGCCACTGAATTCCGAGGAGGCTGCAATACTCGCAGCGAGGCTGATCGGTGCCCATCAGTCCGGAATACGCGACGCTGCAGGCCTGGCCGCGGCGGCGGAACGTATGTGATGGGCAGCACCTCCCGATCACCTTGGAGCGCACCTGCGCGCCTGCGTATTCACAAGCCTTGCAGGTTACCTGTCCTTCGTTCAATCTGTGCAAGTGCTTTTTACGTCCGTTTTCAACGCCCACGGGACATTCCGGTCACTGATGGCCGGATGCCTGCAAGGACTCAAGGGAGCTGTTCTTCACGAGCCAGCGCCTCGACTGCGACGGCAGGGACGGACGCCAGGGCACCCCGACCTCAACGGCTTCGGCGCGGACGGCTGGATGTTCTTGTGGCTTCAAGACGGCGCCGCGTCGCCCGCGCCGTGCAGGTAGGATTCGTTGCCAATTTCGAGGCGATGGTGGCGCTATAAAGCGATAATCTGGATGAGATCACGTCTCACCCTGTTTGTCGCGCTGCAGGGCGCCGCCCATTCTGCTGCGATGGCAGCGGGAGTGCATGAGCTTCACCCTCCGGGCTCTCAGCTCCAGATCCTCGCTACTACGCGGCCCCGGTCACCGACCCCGACGGATACACGCTTGAGTTCGTCTACAGGAGCTGGCAGCACGGAGGTAAGGCATGACCACCAACCAGCCTTATAGACATGTGGTCGAGCCGCTAATCCGCGCTACCAATTCTTTCGACGCCCAGGCGGCACTGCACCTGTTCGCTCACGACGCCGTCATCGACGACCCGGGAGCGGTTCGAGGGCCACGCAGGCGTTCGTGACTACATGGACCGGTTCTTCGTCGGGTCCCGCACCGCCACTAAGCTTCTTTCGCTTGAAGAATTGAAGGCGGCCGGGATCCGTGCCCGCGTCGATTTCACCGGAGATTTCCGCCCCGAGATCGGTCGGCTCAATGTCCCACCGGCCCCGACGGCCTCATCGCATGCATCGACGCTGATCCCGAGTAATCGGTGGATCCTCAAGACACTGGAACAACATGACGACGAAACTGATGATCTATGCGCCGCCGACTACACGGGCGAGGCGGGGAGGGACGCCGTTCCTCCGCAGCCTCATCACCTTCTCAGGCTGGGTTCCTCCGCCCACGATAGGCCGCAACAGTCAGCGCTATTGCCGAGACCAGGAAGTAGAAGGCGCCGAAAGCGGCATAAGGAGCGACGTCAAGAATGGTCGGCGGCATGGAACCGAGCGACTGCTTGATCATGAAGCCGCCTGCCAGCATTGACTGCGCGCCGCTCAGGATCATCGCCCACTGCGCTCCAACTGACCGCCAGCGCCGGATGCCGGTGTAGAGCTGAAGAAGTCCGGACAGGATCGCCCAGATGCCGAAGGCTGCCAGAACAGCGTACGTGTCTTTCATCACGGCAAAGAGAACGATGATCGCCATGACTGAACTGGCAAAGACGTTGAGCATCTGTGACCTGTTGGCGGCGAGGCCGCCGTGGGCTCTGGCGTCGACGAGGTTCGCGAGCGCATCCCATGCGGGGTAGATGACGAGAAGCAAGGAGGCGACAGGGGACAAGCTTGCTGCCGAAGTGGCCGCGATCACCCAGAAGATCGAGAAGCCAGCACGGGCATAGTAGTAGGAGCGCAGCCACGTCGACTGCGGTTTAGTTTGGTGATGCATTGGATGCTCCTTGAGATCGAACGATCTACCTACTACTTGGTAGGCCCTGCACGGTCAATTCACGAAGTCGCGATGTATTTGACGATCATCCTATCAGAAGGTAGATACCGAACATGGAGCTCAGTACCTCGGAAAAAATCCTCGATGTCGCGCAGTCTCTTGTCGTCGTCGGGGGATACAACGGATTCAGCTATGCGGACATTTCCGACGCGATCGGGATTCGGAAGGCCAGCATCCACCCCATTTCCCAACCAAGGCGGCGCTCGTCGCCGTCCTAGTCGAACGCTATGTAGGGCGTGCCAAAGACGGGCTGAACTCGCTTCGAAACAATGTCGCGGACCCCGCCAACCAACTCGAAGCCTATCTCGATTACTGGCAGAAGTGCGTCCTCGACGCCTCGCAGCCCTTCTGTGTCTGCGCAATGTTGGCGAGCGAGATGCAGATGCTCCCCGACGAGGTTGCCGGGCTGGTTCGGCGTCACTTTCAGAACCTGATGGAGTGGCTGGCATCGGTTCTAAGAGATGGAGAAAAGCAAGGCTCGTTTCGACTAGACGCTTCGCCGGAGCAGGAGGCCCAAATCATGATGGCCATTGTGCATGGAGCCCTGCTATCGGCCCGCGCCGCCGGGCAGCCTCGAATTTTCTCGTCAATCGTGGGTCCTCATGTGGCTCGCCTCCGCAGCTAGTCGTTCATGGCGAAGGGCGGTGTGCAGGATCGCGTTGTGATACCTGCTCAAGTCTTGGTGGAGCCGGCGCCGCACCGGCGGAAGAAATCGGCGCGGTGTCCCGGCGGATGAGGCCCGTCTTATGCGACCGCTTTGCGCCCCACATGGCAGTCGTTCAGCAGAGCTAAGCCATTCCCCAAAAGCTGTTATCCTGCGGAGCAAACCAGGGTGCGACGCGCGAGAAGGGGACGTTCAGCGGCATCCCCCTGAAGACCAGAGATTCTCGAACACCACGCACTCACGTACGGGTCCACCGGCGCAGGCGCTGTCGCATTGCTTCGCAAACGCCTCAGGGCTCGCCTCGCCTCGTCCGCGTCACTCGCCGAATGCCGGCGATCTTCGGCGCAAAATACCGAAAAGAAGCTGCAGTCCGTTCATTCTGCGGCACCAGTCGAAGAGACTGCCAACTCTCATTGGTTGCCGAGGCCCCCCTAGTATCCACCACATCAGCAGTGATGAAACGCTACCCAAGTCTGCGGACATTGTGGTGATCGGCGGCGGGATTGTAGGCGCCAGCGCGGCCTATTTTCTGGCGCGGCGCGGCCTGTCGGTGGCCCTTATCGAAAAAGGATATGTCGGTTGCGAACAGTCCAGCCGGAACTGGGGCTGGTGCCGTCGGCAGAACCGTCGAGGCAAGCCATTGTTTCATCGCTTGAAAATAGAACATACAACT